>JALHSR010000042.1 GCA_022865315.1 Methanotrichaceae archaeon
CGTCTTTATCGTTTGTGTCTCGTCACGTACCTCTAGAATTCTAGTGTAAATATGTCTCACAATTGCCTCCTTGCCATACCTCTCAACTGCTCTAATGTAATTGATTTCCTTTCCAAGTAACTCAGGAGGCCGTTGGTAATATCATGGAAGACTTCATAGCCTCTATAAAGCGCTGTGCCTATTTGCACGCCCTGTGCGCCAGCCATAATCATCTCAACTGTATCCTCCCAGGTCGAAATGCCACCTACGCCAATAACCGGTATATCCAGGTTAGCTGAAAGGTCATAAACACATTTTACTGCCACAGGTTTTATGGCTGGACCTGAAAGGCCACCAAAAATGTTCCCCAAGATAGGCGTCCCCATCTCAATATCTATTGCCATCGCTCTCAAGGTATTAATAGCAACTACGGCATCTGCTCCTCCTCTTTGCGCAGCAAATCCAAGTTGGACGATGTCTGCGGTATTTGGTGTCAGTTTGACCCATACAGGTACATCCACCCTATCTTTAACAGATCTAGTCACGATCTCCACCAACTCCGGGTATCTACCCAATTCATCGCCGTAGCACTCGGTATGGGGACATGACAGATTTAACTCAAATGCATCAGCCCTCAAAGCGGAAGAAATTTCGCTAAATTCTTTCGGATCGGATCCGAAGATGCTAGCCACCACTGGCACTCCTGTCAATTTTGCAATATTAATTTCTTCTTGAAATTCTTTATAACCTGGATTGGGAAGGCCCATTGCATTCAATAGTCCACAGTCTACCTGCACTACAGTAGGTCCCGGATGCCCATCTCTTGGATCCCTACCAATTGATTTGGTTACTACGCAACCAGCGCCTGCCTTGGCAGCACGCTTTAGAGAAGCTCCGCTGGTACCAAGAACGCCTGCAGCAAGCATGATTGGATTGCGAAGTTTTAGACCGCCGACTTGCCCTGAAAGGGATAGCATATGGAATAATAGGTAAAAAGAGATAAAAGAGTTGCTTATGGAAAGCATAATAACTAATTAGCATTAATAATATAATTGATATCATGCTAAAGGCAGACGATTTCTTTCTTTCTGGCAAAACAGGAGGCGTGATGGCCGCCATTGTTCCATGGGAAAAAGGTTATGTAGGGGTAGCTCCCGCACATGTTTTTCATTTCTCGGGAACGCCCTTGATCAGGATTGGAAGCCAGCTAACCAAAGTGGCTTACTTCTCAAATGATGCAGATCTTGCAATTTTCCCTTTATTTTGTCATTGCCAGCTTACAGAAATGGACAAACCGAAACTGGAGAATGCAATCTTATTGAATGCACGAACTACTATGGGATGCAGAATAACTGACATCTCTTGGAGCATTGCCTATATGGCTCTTCAGCCCGGAAACCTTCCCGGGCCAGGAGATAGTGGTACTCCTGCTATGCAATCTGGAAAGGTGGTTGGGATGTTGCTTTCGCTGAATATGCACAATTATAAAGGCATATTAATGAGCGCAGAGCTTATATGGAGAGAATTAACGGAAATCTGATGTTATCGTTAATATTAATCATGTTAAATTATACTTGCACTTAATATTTTAAAATCTTTCAGTTGGCGATCCCTAGCATCAGTTTGCATATTCCCAATCTTATCTACTACATCCATACCCTCAATTACCCTGCCAAAAACTGGATGGGCTTTATCAAGATAGTCGTTATTAACTAAATTAATAAAGAATTGACTTCCTCCTGTGTTTGGTCCGGCATTAGCCATGGATATTGTTCCTCTTTCATTTCTATTATGTTCAGTAAATTCGTCCTTTATGAAGTACCCAGGACCGCCTCCTCCCGTACCTGTGGGATCTCCTCCTTGGATCATGAAGCCGCTTATGACTCGATGAAAAGTTGTGCCGTCGAAATAGCCCTTCTCTACCAATTTTTGAAAATTGCCGGCGGTAATAGGCATTTCATTGTCCAGAGTGATAATAATATCGCCCATGGTTGTTTTCAACAAGACTTTTGTTTCTTTTGTTTGCATGTTAACCCGCCTCGATGATAACTCTTAAAAATATTTTAGATAAAATTTCAATAATTTCTTCTTAGAACTCAATCTTTATTTCCTATCTATGCTGCTATTATCAACTACTATAACATCTTTCACAGCGGAAACTGAGCCAAAAGGAATTAAGATAAACTTATTTTCTTCTTTGTACTTGCCTTTGGGTAATTTGGAGTCTGGCTTGATTACGATATCTATAATTTGTCCCGTTTTAATATCAAAAATTAGATTTTCTACTTCGCCAATGACTCCGCCGTTTATATCCATAACTTCTTTGCCAGCAACGCTATTAGCGAATATCCTTGAAGCCCCTTTCAATCAAATCCCTACCGATATCCAATATAAGAAGACGGCTCGACCTTGATCCCGCCTTTGAAACGTTCATTAATTCGCTCATAGTAGTTGATCATGCTTTCCTCCATGCTTGGCCTTACCTTTCTTAATGCTTCTCGGTAGTGATTCATTTCAACAACTACTCGGTTTTCTCGCATGGCGAGCATTGCTGCCTCTCTGCAAAGAGCGTTCAAATCTGAACCTACATACCCTTCAGTCAACTCTGCTATTTCCTCCAAGTTGACATCTTCATTATTTGGGATTTTAGATGCATGAATTTTAAGAATTTCAATCCTACCGGATTTATCAGGAGCGCCAATCATGAGAAGCCGATCAAACCGTCCCGATCTTAATAGCGCGGGATCCAGCATATCTGGCCTATTCGTGGCAGCTATAACCACTACGTTCTTTAACGTTTCCAGGCCATCGAGCTCAGCCAATAACTGGTTTACTAGACGCTCGGTAACGCCAGTGCTATCGTCTAATCCTCTCATTGGTGCTATTGCATCCAACTCGTCGAAAAAAATGATTGATGGGGAAACTTGCTTCGCTTTTTTAAATATTTCTCTAATAGCCTTCTCCGATTCACCCACCCATTTTGAGAGCATTTGAGGGCCCCGAATACTTATGAAATTTGCACTGGTTTCATTGGCTACTGCCTGTGCAATCATCGTTTTGCCTGTCCCTGGTGGACCATATAGTAAAATGCCTCTTGGCGATCGTATTCCCATCTGGAAAAATCTATCTGGATGATTTAGAGGCCATTCGATAGCCTCGATAATTTCTTGCCTTAGCGATCCTAGGCCACCTACATCTTTCCAAGTTATTTTAGGAATATCAACTATCACTTCTCTCATAGCGCTTGGTTCGATTTCCTTGAGCGCTTCATTGAAGTCCTTTCCAGTGACAGTCATCTTTTCTATCACTTCTTGCGGGATATCGTCTTCAGTTGCGAGGTCTGGAAGATATCGCCGCAAAGTTTTCATGGCAGCTTCCTTGCATAGTGCATTGATATCTGCGCCTACGAAGCCATGGGTTATATCAGCTAAGCCATCAAGATTAACATCCTCAGAAATGGGCATATTTCGCATATGGATTTGCAGAATCTCCACGCGCCCGATTCTATCCGGGACTCCGATCTCTATTTCTCTGTCGAATCTTCCGGGTCGGCGCAGAGCGGGATCGATGGCAGCCACGCGATTTGTTGCTCCGATCACTATTACTTGACCTCGCTCTTTTAGACCATCCATCAGGGCCAGAAGCTGGGCAACTACGCGTCTCTCCACTTCCCCAGTTACTTCTTCACGCTTTGGCGCGATAGAATCGATTTCATCTATGAAAATAATTGAAGGTGAAGCTTTTTGTGCTTCTTCGAATATCTCTCTGAGCCGCTGTTCGCTTTCACCGTAGTACTTGGACATTATTTCTGGGCCAGCAATAGAGAAGAAGTTTGCGCCGCTTTCGTTGGCCACAGCCTTTGCGATAAGCGTTTTGCCAGTTCCCGGTGGGCCATGAAGCAATACGCCTTTGGGCGGCTCTATGCCTAACTTCTGAAATACTTCGGGATGTTTCATAGGCAGTTCAATCATCTCTCTAACACGCTGGACCTCGGCACGCAAACCACCTACGTTTTCATAAGTAGTTCCAGTAGCTTTAATGGATTGTATAGTCATAGAAGGCTTTTCGAGCAAAACTACTTCTGTGCGTTCACAAACCACTGAAATTCCTTGGGGCATTGTATCTGTAACTACTAAAGGAACTGCTTCCATACGACCTACAAAAGGGTGGCTTCCTGAACTTATAATAGGAAGAATATCGCCTGCCACGACGGGCCTTTTTAGAATCTGCCTTTTTATTAGGTCGGATGCTTCCTCGCCAAATTGCATTTGAGAGCCCTCTGGCGGAGAAAGAACGAGTTTTAGCGCATCAGAATACTTGGCTTTGCGTATTTTTACTCGATCACCTATGCCCACGCCAGCATTCTGCCTTATAAATCCATCAATTCTTATAGAATCTTGTGACCAATCCTGTCTATCGGCGCGCCAAACTTTAGCTGCCGTGGCACGTTTTCCTTCGATTTCGATAATATCACCTGGGGATAGCCTTAGCGTGAGAAGTGCATTAGGATCTAGCCTAGCTATTCCCCTGGCGGAGTCGTTAGGATAGGCCTTGGCCACTTTGAGTAGAATATCTTTAGCTTCCCACACAACTTGTGTTTATTTAGTCGCATCAATTTAAATTTAACCTATCATATATGCAAATATAAACTAAAAGGAAAAACCATATTTTATATAATAAAAATATTTAAAATATTTTTGCATAAAATTCAGACCCAAATTGATTTAGCTCATTATAAAAGAGCATCCCACAAAATCGGATGGAAGCTCAGAAAGTATGGATCTCTTGAATGAACTAATATCAGCAGCAAGAGGCGAAATTGAGATCAACCTCCTCATTGAAGGGGCTGAAATTGCAAACACATTGTCTGGTGAAGTTCATCGGTCTGATATTGCAGTCCACAGAGGCAGAGTTGTTGGATTTGATTGTTGCAGTGCTCAAGAAATAATGGATTTTAGTGGATCTATTCTTGCACCTGCCTTCATTGATGGCCATGTTCATATTGAGAGTTCAATGGTCACAATTCCTCAGTATGCTAGAGCCGTAGTTCCAAGAGGCACAACTTCCGTGATTATCGATCCCCATGAAATAGTTAACGTAATGGGTGTTGATGGAATAATGTACATGTTTGAATCTTCGGAGAGTGTGCCCCTTAATGTTTTTATGATGCTTCCATCTTGTGTTCCTGCCACTGATCTTGAAACTTCCGGGGCAGTTCTAGATGCTAAAACGTTGGAAAAGTTGATCGGAGACAAGCGAGTTTTAGGATTGGCAGAATTGATGAACTATCCCGGAGTGGTATTTCGTAATTCAAGTGTGCTTGAGAAGATCAAAGTGGCAAAAACTAAACTCATCGATGGCCATTGCCCTCATCTTGGGGGAAGAGATCTATCCGCTTATATAGCGGCCGGGATTCGATCAGACCACGAATGCACGTCACTTCCTGAAGCTACGGAGAAGCTTCGCAAGGGGATGTACATAATGATCCGCGAGGGCAGTGCTGCAAAGAATCTTAAAGATCTGTTGCCTCTGGTGAATCCCTTCAACTCGAGGCAATTCTTGTTTGTTTCTGACGATAGGCATCCTGCGGATATCCTCTATGAGGGTCATATTGACTTCATGGTAAGGACTGCTATAAAGGAAGGATTAGATCCAATTTTGGCCTTACAAATCGCCTCATTAAATGCTGCACAATACTTTGGTCTAAAGGACCTCGGTGCCATAGCTCCTGGTTTTAGAGCTGACATGGTTGTTCTAGATGATTTGGGTGATCCCTATATTTCAAAAGTCATAAAAGATGGGAAA
Organism: Methanotrichaceae archaeon; assembly: GCA_022865315.1. GTDB lineage: Archaea > Halobacteriota > Methanosarcinia > Methanotrichales > Methanotrichaceae > JALHSR01. Next base: position 5,785 of record JALHSR010000042.1, read on the forward strand.
TTAGTGGCCCTCGATGGACAGTTACTTTCAAAGTTGGAGACGGGTCCAATTCCTTTATGCTCTGAAATGCGAATTGGTGACCTCGATCTGGCGTCTTTTGAAATTATTGCTGATTCATTATATGCCAGAGTAATTGGGATAGTAAGAGACCAGCTTATAACAAAATCTTTGGTTTGCCCTGTTAAAGCTCAATGCGGTAAAGTTATAGCGGACACTAATCAGGATATTATAAAAATGGCCGTTATAGAGAGACATATTGCTTCTGGCAATATTGGCCTTGGTCTTGTGCACGGTTTTGGACTTAAAGTTGGATCGATTGCTTCTTCTATTGCCCACGACTCCCATAACATCGCAGTATTGGGTGTTACTTCAGAAGACATGCTGAGTGCCGTGCTGGCAATAAAGAGGATGAAGGGTGGATTAGTTGTAATAAGAGATGGCAAAATCGAGGCCAGCTTGTCATTGCCAATCGGTGGTCTCCTATCTGATATGTCGATACATGTTGTTGCCGAAGGCGTCAGCGATTGCATACAAGGAGCCCACGATTTAGGATGTCAGCTCAAAGATCCCTTTATGACACTTTCCTTTCTTTGCTTGCCAGTTATCCCGGAGTTGAGGCTAACTGACAAGGGTCTTGTGGATGTGACAAAATTTGATTTCATTCCTTTATTTATAAGGGATGTGGAAAAAGTGTAGAATTCTAATTTCTAGGGTTTAAAACTAGAAAAAAAATCCACTTCGAAAAGTGGCTTTACCTCAATTATAGATCATAGGGCTGATCTCTGAACTTTATCTATGGAATTGCCTATCTTGGTCAAAATTTGCCTCATATAATGCAAATTAGATCCTTTAGAAGAAAAAAAAGGGCCAGAATGCACCGCTACACATCACTTATTTATTTTGGTCTGAGCATGACCTAATATCTGTCCTAACGGTAGATTCTTGATTTGGTAATCCCGTGCTCAAAGCACAATTTTAGGAATTATATCAGCTAGAGATAGAATTGTCTAAATGGCTTTCTATATTCCTCTTGAAGCTCGTATTTGATTACAATATTCTCAGGTGCTACAAATATTTCCCGAACGGCTTGCGAGAATAGGTACCAAATAAATCCTCTATCCGGGAGCTTGTATTTATCTTCGAGAGTGGAAGCGAATTCCGTTTCACCCAATATGTAGCTCCTTAAAAGCTCACTTCCTGAGGCGAATAGAAAGGGAAAACCAATATTCTCAATTTCCTTTTGACAAGAGCCCTGAAGTCTCAGGCGTTGGTTCAAATAATTAAGATAATCTTCTCTTGTTATCGTCAGCTCGTTGAGCATACTCATGGCATCAACTATCGAGATGAAATAGGACATAAAAGTATTTTTTGATTTGAAACCGAAACCGGTTCTAAAGAAATAACTAAGATGGAAGTTTATGTCCAAGGACTTGAAAGACCATAACTTTCACAATATCGTTAGCGGAAGATTTTTTTTAATTTAATTTGAAATATTCAAGGCGCAATAAGACTTCTAACTCATTTGGGAATTATGGCGGTAAGTCGCCTGCCACTACTGTCTGCTCTAATGAGATCTTGTCGCCTGCTGGACAAGCACTTATTTTCTCTGCCAGTTTAGCGAGCACTTCCTTTCTCATTCCACTTACAAATTTAATAGAGCCTACAACAAGATGTCCGCCCCCGCTAACACCTCCATTCGGTATCTCCTCAATTAATTCTTTTACCATTTGAGGTATATTCATTTTTACACCACGACTTCGCAGAACAGCAAAGTCCGGTCCATATCCGATAGTGACAATTGGTTTTTCGCCAAATTTTTGGCAAAGGCGGTCGTGGACCTCTCCCGATGTTTTGCCTGGTGGAGGAAATGTGAACTTATGAGCATAATTTTCAACATCCAGCACATTCATGATTACTCCATTAGGAAGTTTGGTGCTTTTCACATTGCCCATGCTGGCTTTTAATTGATTATCTATCGCAGCCTGTGCCTGTTCATATAGTAGATCTACAATCCTCTGATGCCTATCCAGCCTTCCTAGGCAAAGAATATCATTAACTAGGCCCCTTCCTTCATTAAACCGAAGCCAAAAAGCTTCGTAATCAAGGGCTAAAGCTATCTTTTTTAGGTCCTCAAGCCGAAACTTTTCAGCAGCCAAATTGATATATTTCTTGGCCTCCGGTGCTTCACTTCTATCACCAACTGCGGAGACTGCAGGAAAATGTTTGATCTTGGTCTCTATTTGGGGATTGATCATTCGAGCGATCTCAGTGCCTAGCATGCCTGTTGTAATCCCAAAGTCACCGCCTGCATGCGCTGGATTCAAATGAGCTACTAGGAATTGGTCCACGATTTTGTTAGGATGATGGTGATCTACTACAAGCATTTCAAGTCCATATATCTGTGCTTGCTTCATTGCTGGCACATCCTCTTCGGTGGATCCATTGTCCATCAAGATAATCAACGGCATTTTTTGGCCATGCCTGCTCTGGTCCTCTAATGCATAATTTAGGTCTTTTGTCACATCCTCCAATTCATAAAATGGAGCTTTGGATGGCGCACGGCGATAATTGAAGTACTCCGCATCTGGTCCGCCCACCTCTTTGATGAGGGGAAGAATGGCGGTCTCTATTGCCACAGCAGCAGTTATCCCATCAGCATCAGCGTGGTGCCTCAGCACAATAGGTTTTGACTTTAAGATTGCTCGGCGAATTTCTTTGGCAATTGCTCTCATTGAGCTTCGAAGTTTAGTCATAATTTCGCTTTCTATTAAGAATGCAACATCGTACGGCTCTGCTCGATGATCGATAGCCCGTTCAATCTGATCTTTGACCAAGGCAGCCTCACCACTCCAAATCCTTTTCAGAGACTTGATTTCAATCTGCACTTGGCTATTCCTAAGAGTCACCTCTCCTATGACGCGAACCATCATTTCACTATCTATCTCAGGATAGGCTCGAATGCCAGCACGCTCGAAAGCTGCGCAAAAGACAAGCCCACTGTCATCTGCTAATGTAAAGATGGTTGGACCTCCTGTCTGTTTTACTTGAATCACCTCACCTTTCAATAGAACGGTCTTGCCTACCATCTTTACAAGATCTTCAGCTTTTGATACAGGAAGATCTTTTTCCATTTCGACTGAATTATATTCTTTAAGCTCTATTGGCTCAAACTCAATATTGCCATTGGGAAGAATGTTCCTAACAATTACGAATAACACATCGCCTATCTCTGGTCTTATCTTCAGATATTTATTGTGCGTCAATCCACGGACTTGATCGTTTAGATCTACAAATGCACCAAAATTTGCTAATCCTGAAATCTTACCTTGATAAATATCTCCCACAAGAATGTCATGAACATCGCACGACGCATCGAGGATATGTACCAAAGGCTTCTTTGCACAACGTTCGCATAATTCCGATTTATTGGCAAGCTTTGTTCCGCAAACTACGCACTTGAACTCTCGCCCTAGGCCCACACAGCTTTCGCAATTTTCTTTAATAGGTATCTTCCCAGTGCCTTGGCAAATGCCACATTTAGTCGTGCCATGCTCGATCAAATCTGATATATCTTTATCAGATGCTTCGCCTAAGCTTATGGATCCTATCATCCCGCTGCCACTACAATTGGGGCAGGGCTTCTCGCCCGCCACCATATAACCTTTACCACGGCAATTCTTGCATTGATTCATTACGATTTGAGATGTACATCTGGAATTTATCTATTTTGCAAGGTGATAAATATCAATCCGGATACTCTCAAATTATGCGAGTCGTGGTTCTGCGTCTAGGCCATCGACAAGAAAGAGATAAGAGGATTACTACACATGTAGGTCTTGTAGCTCGGGCTTTTGGAGCTGAAGAGATGCTTTTGACAGGCATTGATCGTCATATCGAGGAGAGCCTGATTGATGTTGCAAATCGCTGGGGCGGAGATTTTCGCCTGAGATCCGGGGTGAACTGGAAGGATGAAATGGTGCTTTGGAAGAAGACAGGTGGGAACGTTGTTCATCTTACTATGTATGGCTCGAACCTAATGGATGTATTAGGTCCAATTAGGAATTCCGAGAAAATAATGATAGTGGTAGGTGCAGAAAAAGTCCCACCTGAGGTATTCGATGTTGCGGATTGGAATGTAGCCATAGGAAATCAGCCACACTCTGAAGTAGCAGCATTAGCTGTATTCCTAGACAGGCTTTTCCAAGGCAAGGAGCTTGCGCAAGAGTTCCTGGGCAGCCTAAGGATCCTTCCATCGGCCAGAGGCAAACATGTAATGGAACATCATTAAATAAAAAATTTTTAGTTTCGATAGATGGAATCAGGAATTAGAATTCTCGTTGCAGGGATTAATGTCAGACACATCGCATGCTCAGCGGCAAGGGCTGGCCATAAGATCTTCGCTGTTGACGGCTATTGCGACCAAGATCTGAAAGAATGCACATCTAAGACTATGGTATTAGATCCCAAGGTGGCTGAACAATTGGTATCTAAATGTATCGAATGCTTCTCACCAGATGCATTAGTATTGGGTTCCGGGCTGGAAGAACTAAGGATCAAAGGTGTTAGGATCTTGAATAATTCACCAGACAAGATTTCTCGTGTTTCTGACAAGCTATGGCTAGCCCGGTGGCTTGAAAAGAAGGATTATCCAACTGTACCGACATGGGAATCAACAGGTAACTTTAGCCAGCCGGTGATCATTAAACCCCGCAAGGGAGCTGGGGGCGTAGATTGCAGACTGATCGAGGGAGATGCAGAGATTAAACTTGAAGATGGTTTTATAATTCAAGACTTTGTGGCTGGCACTCCCGCTAGTGTTTCTGTAATAAGTAATGGTCATAATGCGAAGGCGATTGCTATAAATGAGCAACTCATAGGTCTATCATGGACTGGCGCAAAAAATTTCAGATATTGCGGAAATATAACCCCTTTGCAATACACTCCCTTTGGGCTAACGGATTTAGCAGAAAGCATAATTTCCGAGCTCGGGCTTGTTGGAAGTAATGGTGGAGATTTCATGTTAACTGAACGAGGTCCATTAATATTGGAAGTTAATCCCAGGTTCCAAGGTAGCCTGGATACCGTGGAGCTTTCAACTGGAGAGAATGTTTTTCAAGCCCATCTTCAGGCTTTTCAGGGAGATCTGCCTGAAAATTTTGAACCAAGGATTTCAGCTGGCAGAGCCATAATATACGCCGAAAATGATATCTTAATAAAAAAATCCTTAGTGTCTGAATGGATTACAGACATTCCAAAGATTGGATCAGAAATAAGGAGCAGCGATCCATTAATTTCTATCCTTGCCACGGGAAAAACCAAACAGCAAGTGATGAGGCTTCTCCAAAATCGAGCTGAACGCTTCAGAAGCGAATTTTTTGTATAGACTTAAAATAATAATCTAAATAGCAATTACTTTATCACCAAGATATGAACCTATAGATCCAATTGCAGCACAGAGTCCAAGCCTTCTCGCAACCGGAGCCTTTCTCTAGTTTCTTTTTATCTTTCTCGCTATATTTCTTTTTATTATCCATCCATGACATACCTTTTAAGGTCAAATCTTTGGAATATAATCATATCGCTTCTCGACTTAGTTTATATGTATTTTATTAGTTTAAAAATTATATATATTCATAATTTAGCATCTAAATTATTATATGAAACATCTTTTTAATTATCTCACTTAAAGCCGTTATTTTTATGAAATTTAACAGATATATAATTAAAATGAAGGGGATGGCAAAAGTCGAAAAGGGTTTAGGAGGGGGGGTAAAATAGTAATCTTTAACGGCTTTTGCCATTTTATATTTACGACGATGAGCGAATATATAGTTTTCGGTATAAGACAATACACGTTTCGAGGCTATTGGGTTCAAAGTTATTAATGAAAGCAGAATCTGTCGTCAATATTCGATAACCATGATTTTGCTGCCATCCCGATTAGCGGGAATACAAAAGTAATTTATATTAGTAAACGGAAAGTAATTTCCTCTCAATCGTAAGCATTTCAATAACGGAAAAATTATTTGAAATGAAGTAAATAGGGTATAAATGAGGTCGAAATGAAGTCACCAGAGAGGATCACTATTGCCCTAGATCAGGAAACGGCAGGTCTATTTAAGCAACTTCGGGAAGATTTGGGTTTATCTCAGAGTGAGCTTATGCGCGAGGCTGTCTCCAAGGAATGATCTGGAAAGTTGCAGGATCGGGTTTTGCTACCATGTCGCTTTCATGTATCCTGGCAAAACCTTCGATTGATGATCCGTCGAATCCCATCCCCTCCTCAAAGGCACCTTCAAGTTCACTGGTGTTTATGGCGAAACTCTTGGGAATTCCCAAAATATCTGTAAACCAGATCCGGACAAATCTAACAACATATTGTTCTATCGTTGCAAATACGTCTCCTTTTGTCTTGATTTGCTTGTTCATATTGCTATCCTCCTTGAAGGTTTTCCTGAATAGGCAATTTATAGCTATTTGAGATCAGATCATAAGATTTATGAAAATTTACGATAACAATATAAATGTCAAAATATTATCATTAGCTGCAAAGCCATAAACAAATTTAATTAAAAAATGATTAAATACTGGATTTTTGATAAGAATTAAACAAAGATTAGAAAACCAAAATCTTTATCAGCTCATAGGTGAGGTCAATTCTGGTGTCGATATGGAAATAGAAACTGTATTGATCTGGATTCAGTCGTTAATAATCCTAGGGATATTTCTTCTGATTATAGCGACGGGCTTCAAAGTCTGGGCCTGGAACTATGTAACGCCACCAAGATGAGTACTTGGTAAACTTTAGAAGCCTTTTTGCCCTTATTTTGGAGCAATTTTGTTGGATTTTTTTATTAAATTCATAGAAATTAGCAATATTTATTCATGAGCTAATTGATTATGACCAAAACTTCCATGTGATCAATCAACGTGAGAATCGCTTATACACCGATAAGGTTTCCAGTTTTGTTCTATTTGAGTTACAGCATATATTCAGACTGCAACAAGGCCGGGTTAGAGACTAATAAAACAACTGATGTTTGGAACTTTTCTAATTAGAATGAAATAATTCAATCTTAAGACATAGCTCATTTGCGTTGATTGCGATTTCTTTTGGCCTAATGCATCTCATATCACTCAGGAAAGCCTGGATAATCTCTTGAGACATAGGTTTCCTCGATCGGTCCAGACATTTCTGAACATGTCAGTTTTAAGTAGAAAACCTTATCCATCGAACTAATGATTAACTTTGACAGAACAATCCTCCCTACCTCGAGATAAAACGATGTCTATCGCCGACAAATAGCCAAAATATATAAATTTGAGTGGTCTTGAGCCAAATTGAGTTCTGAAATCCAATGATCTTGTTAGCAAATCTCATCGTTTTTATTAAATCTGGAGCAAGCCGTCTTATAGGCAAAAAGGGATGAATCTAGGTCATGTTTATAAACCAAAAGCACTACTTGGGCAGCTAAAGAATCAACAAGGAAAATGAAAACCTTCCAGATTAATATAAAATGTGAATCTAGATTAAATACATTGTAAAAAATGTGTGGTGAAAAATTTATGGATCATATCAAAGCGGGTGGATTGTGCCTGATTCTCTTATCTCTATTTGCAGCTACATCAATTTTTGGATCTGCACAAGACCCGAAACAGAATGAGGCTACGAGTGCCCAAGCAATCGGTGAGAATCTACGTCAAGGAGATGATGGGCAGTTAATAGGCCTAATAGCTCCAGGCAAGCTGATTAAGCGCAGTGAGTCGGATCAGTTATCCGGTCTAAGATCTACTCCAGCATCTGAGGGCGCTAGTGGCGTGGGGGGCGTTACTGGGCCAGGGGTAATAGACTCTGCAAGAACAAATGCCTCGGGAACGAATGTTCAGGCCGCTAGCAATGTCAACGAAACAATAGCTGCTCAACCTGTTGCACAAGAGGCGGGATCTCAAGAATCTCCTACAGTTACCTCACAAGTCGAACGTGTTATTCAACCGGCAATTTTAACAAGTGCAGCCCAAGAACAATCTACAGCCGGAAATAATTCCAACTTATCTATAATTGTCCCTGCTGTAACCGAAAATTTTACTCAAACCGAAAATGTCACGAAGCCGGCCGAAGAAATTATTAGTGAGACCCTTGAGCCAACGACTTCAAAGATTGGAGTTGACAGAATATGGATTCAAGGAAGGCACCCGTTGGAGTATATATGGACGCCTCAAACATTCTCTGGTTTCTTTTATGATCTAAAAGAGGGAGTAGGAAACGAGACTTTAAAGATAAATCTGGGTGGTTCAGAGGAATCCCCTAGCCGCACTATTGATTCGGGCAGCCTACAATATGAAACTACGGCACAGGACTTGGATTATAAATTCGGCGATTGGGGAAGATATCAAGTCATTGGCTTTATGGCAGAGAAATATTTTGCTGGCTATAAAGGCACAAAAGAAGTAGTCGACAAGGATTATAATCTGATAAATGAAGGGCAATTACGAAAGGTCCTTTTAGATAGCGATGATGAGCGGACTATTAGCTCAGGTTCAGTGCTCTCTCTCGAGGAAGGATACGAGCTGCGCGTAAAAGAAGTAGACGTCAATGGAAATAAGGTCTACTTAACTTTAGCCAAGAATGGAGAGGAGATCGATAGCAAAGTGATATCTCCTGACAATCTCAAAAGCTCAACTTACTCTTACAAAGTGGATATCGAAGGGGAGGATGTTCCTATATTAATGGCTCACGTTGCTAGTGTATTCGCCGGCCCTGAATCCGATCTAGTAACGGTCAATGGATTGTTCCAGGTTTCAGATATATTTACCTCAGTTGAGCCTGATGACGAATATGAAAAAATGAAAGTGATTAGTGTCGATGATAAAGGCATTGCTATGGAGAATGACAATTCCCTAACGCTAAAGAAAGGAAGCATTGAGAAGATTTTTGGTAATGTAGGATTCCAAGTTGCAGATGCTGATATACTAAGATTTGCGCCAGTGATTATGGACAGAACGGGGATTTATGATGTGAGAGGCACTTTGATTAATCCCCAAGAGACCGAGGCCTTCACTTGGAATCCCTATAATTTCGAGGGATTCTACTACGACATAGATGAAGATATAGGAACAGAAAACTTAACAGCTAAGATAGCCGATTCTCTTAAAATCCAAGAGGGCGATTTAATCTATGAGACTTCACCCCAGCCAGTTAAGTTTGGATTTGATACATGGGGAAAATATAACGTAATTGGCTTCCTCGCTGATAAGTATTTTGCAGGCTACAACAAAGATACTGTTTTCACTGATGAGGCTAGCACAATCAGTGAGGGTGAGCTCAGGAAGGTCTTATTGGACAGCGACGATGAACGAACTATTTCCACTGGTTCTGTCCTGCCGTTGGAAGAGGGTTATGAACTGAGAATAAAGCAGGTGGACATAAATGGAAATAAAGTTTATCTGTCCTTAGTTAAGGATGGAGAGGAGATTGATAGCAAAGTAGTCAATCCATCTGCATCTGGCGAATCATCGTCGAATTATATGTATAAGATTGATATTGGTGGGAACGATGTTCCAATTATCGCAGCTCACATTCAAAGCGTTTTCAGGGGAACCGAGACCGATCTTGCAACAATTGATGGCCTATTCCAAGTTTCTGATATAGCTAAATCTGTTGAAGAAAGCGAAAAGTACGGCAAGATGAAGGTAGAAAGTCTCGGAGACACTGGCATTACAATGCAGAACGATGATTCCATTACATTGTCAAGAGACAAGACAATAGAAATTATGGAGAACCTGAGGTTCGAAGTAGCGGATAATTCCAGCCGTGATTTCGCTCCTATAGCAAAGAAAACTGCCGGCGGTTTGCCTCTGAACCTGAGTATTTCAGAGGCGGTGGTCAATAGTACGACTACGATTCTTGTCAGTTCAGATGAAGTACCTGTGAGCAGCGTACAGATTTTTGCAGCTGGAAAAAACATAGGCAAGACAAATGAGGATGGATCTGCAAGTTTCACGCCAAACAAGCTGGGTAATATTGAGATAATTGCCTCAAAAGCAGGTTATGCTGCCGCCAAAACAAACGTCGCAGTAATGTCCTCTTTGGCAGAGGCAAAGCTGGCTAGAAACCAGACCAAAATTTTGCTGATAAATGCTCCCAATAAAGTTGCTAAAGGCGAGGAGTTCGTCATCTCAGTTACTGAATTCCTCAACCAGACGCCAATAGACCAAGCCAACGTGTTACTTGATGGCAATAACATAGGCAACACTAGTAACCAGGGTACGCTCAGGTATTCATCAGAAATAGTAGGTGACCATATCATAAGAGCGGAAAAGGAAGGTTTTGACCTGGCGAGCAGGAGGATTGCAGTCACTTCGCAAGTTATAGTCCAGAATCTGTTGATACCTGTTAAGGCCAGACCAGGCCAGAGCATTAATGTGAAGGCAAGTGTTCAAAATGCCGGAAAAACTAATGAAACTAGAGAGCTCGAGCTAAAAGTCAATGGTAGAGTTGAGGAATCTAAAGAAATAAGTTTGGATCCAGCGGAGAATAAGACAGTTAGCTTTAGCTTTAAGCCGGAAGAACCTGGGATTTACAGAATAAGTCTGGATGATAAGGTCTCAACATTGACTGTTGAAGAGACCAAGACCAATTGGGCTTTGATTGCGATACTATTAATTTTAGTTGCTCTTGGTGCAGGATTTTATCTGTACGAGACTGGTCGGCTCGAGAAACTAAGGAAAAGCTAAGTAGGGTCGCTAAGACCCCCTCCCAATTTTTTATTAATTTTTATAATTGATTTAAATAAAATTTTTTAATTCGCAATTGAACTATAGTTCACCGAAATACATAAAATAATATGTTGCTTAATATATCCATATGAAGGGAATATCATCAGAGTAGAGCGGGCTGATGAACTGGAGGAGAGCTAAGCAGCAGTGAGTGGTAACGATATCAAGATCAAGCTCATCTTTCTCAATGCCTTTGGCAACTGCAACATACCATATGAAACTACATGTATGCTTTGTGGAATACATACTTCGACCGGATATGTGTGGGTAAGGAGATGGAACGAAAGAGGCTATGATGGCCTCAAAGAGCGAGGAAGCCCGGGCGGTAGGCCAGCCAAGCTTTCTGAAAATGATCTTAAGCGGCTGGAAGAGATCCTGAAAGAGAAAGACTACTGGACTACTAAGGAGGTCAGAAAAGAAATTATCGAGAAATTTGATGTAGATCTCTCCGAGGATACAGTGGTCAGAATACTGAGACATAAGTTAGGTCTGCGGTTTTCCAAGCCATATCCTATCGATTACCGGAGACCAGCTGATGCCGAAGCCCTGCTGGAAAATCAATTGCACCTTGTATTTATGTTGCTGAAGGAAAAAGGCATCC
>JALHSR010000003.1 GCA_022865315.1 Methanotrichaceae archaeon
GGAACACCACTCGGAAGTGTTCTGCATGTGGAAGTATTGTAAAGAAAGATTTATCAATTCGTGTGGGCATGAGTGTCCTTATTGCGGATTCTCGTGTGATCGAGACTACAACGCTTCCAGAAACATACTTTTCTCAGGGATGGAAACAGCTCGTAGCGTCCATAGAGTCAAACCCTCCACATCACATATCAGCGATGCAAGTTTTGGCGATGAAGTGGGAAGCTGCGTCCTTTAGGACGCGGTAGTTCACTCTCCTAGCCATCAATTGCAACATCGAACTTTACATTCTCATTCTCTCGCTTGGCAGTTCCATGATATTCTGCGCTTGTATTTATCTGGTATACGACGAGGACTAGTCGCTTGAGTAAGACTTCAGATCTTAATTAAACCCAAAATAAACCGGAAAATACGCAATTATCCCTTTTTGAGCAAAACGCCATCTATTCTCGATGGACTGCACTATATATTAAAATAATTAAAAAAATTAATTCACTACGAATTTAAATATTTGATATTTATTTTTAATAAAAATCTTCAAATCTACATTGCTTGAGAGCGAGATCAAACTAGCAATCTTCGCGATCTACTCAGTGGGATTTTTATTCTCTTGGTGAGCACTTCCAGCGCGTTCTCAAGATCGTAGAATTCTTAGGTGAAGAATTTAGAGCCTTTCTTGTTGCGTCCCTAACTATCTAGATTCCAAGTAGCGCTAAGCAACTATCGTATCTCGCGTATGGATAAGGTCGATGCTTGCTTATTCGTGAAGGCCATGTGCTTAAATATAGCAACTGCGCTTTACCCACGAAACCTCTGGCGGCAAGAAACTCGCTATATAGGTTCCCGACGTTTGGCAATTGTTAATAGCCTCGAAATACCGTATTATGAGCGGCCAGTTCTCTCGTGTTTGCCATGACTCCTGCAGGTAACATATTTCACAATCACCAGCTAATCTTTATATGATTTATTTCCTATCGAGACACATGCAAGAGAGGCTTATTCCTGCTATTGCTCAAGATATAAGGACGGGGGAGGTCCTAATGCTTGCCTATATGAATGATGAAGCATTGAGAAAGACTATTGAGACCGGTAAGGCCCATTACTGGTCTCGCTCAAGAAATAAAATGTGGTTGAAAGGAGAATCTTCCGGTCACTTTCAGCTTGTTAAAGAGGTACGGATAGATTGTGATGAGGATGCTGTATTGTTACTAGTAGAGCAGGAGGGCGGAGCATGTCACACAGGTTACAAATCGTGTTTTTATAGGACTGTGGATAAAAAGGTGGTCGGAAAAAAGGTCTTTGAGCCTTAAGAGGTGTATTAAAGGCTATGGATTTTGTAGATCAAAGTTACATGCTAGTTGATAGCCCTTTGATTAAGGCGAAAGCTGCTTTTGAAAACGGCCGGATTAAGGTTAGTTCGTTTGGACTGCTTTCTATGCTGCCCTATATAAGATCAGCAGTGGAAATGATTGATGGCCAGATACCGGCTAAGGTAAATGAGAAGCTTTTTTTATCCACATGGCTTCCTCCCGCCCCCAGTCAGGCTTTTGATCGATTCGTGGAAAGCCAGATCAAATCGATGGTGCATAATCGCACTCCCGATCAAGTAACAATCTCAATTACCGAAGAATGCCCTAATAAATGCGTCCATTGTGCTTTGCCAGATTCAGGTCAAGGATTGAGACTAGAAGCCAATTTGATTAAAGATATTATAAGCCAGATTCTTGATCTAGGTACGACACTTATCATATTCGATGGAGGAGAGCCCACGCTCTATAGGGGACTTCCTCAACTGGTGCAGGCAGTAGATAACCGCGCAATCTCCACTTTATTTACTTCAGGTGCTGGATTCATAGAATCTTTGGCATATGAGCTTAAGGACTCTGGCCTATACGCCATTAATGTAAGTATAGATAGCCCAGTGCCTGAAGAGCATGACACCATACGGGGTCGTAAAGGAGCTTTTCGAGATGCTATGAAAGCGGTTGAGTTTGCCCTTGAGGCAGATCTGTTGGTAGATATTTATGTTGTTCTAAGACATCAGAATATACATCAATTGCATTTGTTTCATGAATTAGCTCGCAATATCGGGGCACATGAACTGACTTTCTTTGAGGTTGTGCCAACAGGAAGGTTTAGCGGGAAAAAGGACGTATTGCTCTCAGAGGGAGACTATGATGCATTGCAGGAATTCGTTAGTTGTGCTCCTCCTCCAAGAATTTTCTCCGTGCCTTCTGCTTTGAAACGCTTCGGTTGCTTTGGAGGCAGAAGTTGGATGCATATTACTCCCGCTGGGGATGTCTATCCATGCGCCTGTTTTCCCTTATCCTTCGGAAATATCCACCATGAACCTGTTCGGAGCATTTGGAGGCGTATGGGAGAACATCCCTTTAAAGGAAGCAAAATATGTCCTATGCGTAATCAATAAATTATAATTTCCAAAGCAATCTTGCAAATGATTAATGTTCTTAAATTTTTTTTAATAAGGGAAAATTTTTTTTAATTCTCTTAGAGAATCAACAAAACCTATATAGGACATTAATGATGATGATTTTTCGATTAAATTATGGAATTGACACCAGTCCAAAGAGACATTTTAACTGCCTTGATTAATATTCATCGATTAGAAGGACGGGCAGTGAAAGGCGAGGAGATTGCAGAACTTATCGATCGTAATCCTGGTACAATTAGAAATCAAATGCAATCTCTGAAAGCTTTGAATTTAGTAGAAGGCGTGCCCGGTCCGAAGGGCGGCTATAAAGCAACGGGCGCTGCATATGAAGAATTAAACATTGATGCCACAGGAGATGTAGTAGTCGTGCCAATTTTAAAAAATGGGGTTGTAGTAAATGGTGCGAGTGCTACCGAAATAGTATTTACCAAAGTAATGCATTCTACTCGATGCGATGGAGTTGTACGTGTTATCGGCAATATCCGGAACTTTAATGTAGGTGATGAAATCGAGATTGGACCCACTCCTGTTAACAGGTTATATCTAAGGGGAGAGGTTGTTGGAAGAGATGACACGATGAGCAGACTGATCATCCACGTAAGTGGGATGGTCTCCGTGCCCAGGATGCCCGTAAAGAAATGTTCAAGACGTGCAATTCGTCTAAGCTCGAACACTCCAATTCAGGAAGTTGCAAGGATTCTGATTAATAATGGTATGCATGAGGCAATCGTTGAGGATAATCCGCCAGGGTTGTTAAATTTCGCAGATATTGCTAGAGCAGTAGCGGAAGGTAAGTCCAACTTGGAAGCTAAGGATATAATGACTCGGAACTTCTTGACAATAGACTCGGAAGAGCTGATCTTCGAAGCTATTAATATGCTAAGCAAAACAGGAGCTAATCAGTTGGTCGTTTCCGAAAATGGTATAATATGGGGGATTATTACCCCAGCTGATATAATTAGAGCGCTTACTCCTTCTTGATCTCCGTTCCGTCATGCCCGCCAAGGGCGCCCTTTTTCAGATTTTCTATCTTTTTTCCGTTCACTACTGCTGTGGGTATAGAGCTACGCTCTATTATTTTAGCGGCAAGTGGATCTATAGGCGATCGAGATCCTGCTTTCATATCTGTTTTCATGGCCAGATGAACTAGTTCTTTTGTTGTTATATTGTTCAATTTCTTGGCCGATGAAACGATCTCTGGATCAGCAGTATAAATACCATCCACCGATGTGACAATCACGAGTCTTTCTGCATGTGCCCGCTCAGCTAGCATTGCTGAGACAGCATCAGTTGTTTGGCCTGGGCTAATTCCACCCATAACGACAATTTTATAATGACTTTCTACTGCATCCGAGTAATTCTGAGCTATATCTTCCGGTGCTGCTTTGCCGAGGGCTGCTGCCAAAATCATGGCGTTAATCCTTGTAGCAATTATTCCAATATTATCGCAGAAGATTTCACTAGCTCCTAAAGTGCGTGCTTTTTGGATATATTCTCTAGCAATACGGCCACCCCCAACGACAATGTAGATTTTGTGATCGTTTGATAATTCAATAAGCGCCTCAGCATATTGTTTAATTCTGTCAGGATCTAGGTCGGCTAGGATAGATCCGCCTAAAGAATATACAATTATCATTACAATTGCCCTCCCAAATGCAAAAAGAAAGGGATTTAGAACTTGTCCAAAACTTTAGTGATTTCGGCGAAAATTTGCTTAATATCGCCAGAGCCCTTAATGTTAGCGATGACACCTTTCTTAGAATAATACTCAATTAAAGGCTGCGTCTGATTATGGTATGTCTCCAGCCTTTGCATAATGGCCTCTGCCTTGTCATCATCTCGGTGATAAAGCTCTTCGCCACAGACATCGCACTTCCCTGTTTCTTTGGGCGGATTGAATTGAATGTGATAGCTAGTTCCACATTTGCACATTCTCCTACCGCTTAGCCGTTGCACCAATTCCTCATCGGGGACATCAATATTTAATACAACATCAAGTTTTTGGCCTAAGCCTGGCATTATGTTTCCCATGGCTTCCGCTTGGGGAAGGGTCCTGGGGTAACCGTCCAACATCCAGCCAGATCTTACGTCAGGCTTAGCCAGCCTATCTTTTATGATATCTATTAATAGGGCGTCTGGGACAAGTTTACCTGCATCCATGTATTTCTTAGCCTCTGTCCCTAACGTTGTGCTATTCCTGACGTTCTCCCTCAGTATGTCTCCTGTCGAGATGTGTTTCACCTTATATTTGTCAGCGATCATCTTAGCTTGCGTACCCTTGCCGGATCCGGGCGGACCGAGAAGAACTATATTCATATCATACCTCCTAGCATAGGATCAAGCAGCTAAACTGCCTGTGCCCTCCAATTGTGAGCTACGACACCATACTTTAAAAACCCTTTCTCAACTGAGCCAGAAAACCAGGCTCATCAAAAATCCTGATAGTAAGGGAATTGTTAAGTTGTCATCCGCTCCTCTTCCATTAATATTAATTGCCACAGAATCTGCCGCCGTGGCTCCCACAGCCCCGGCAAGATACACTCCAAAGGGAAGCTGGGTTATATTCGAGGATAAGTAACCTATGGCAAGACAGGCAAGGAATATACTTGCTACTATTGGGAATGGCTTTATACGAATATTGTCACAATTGGCTCTCACATTGGAATTATCGAAAACAGATCCCACGATACCACTCACAGTGTCGCCCAGACTTAGGTTTAGCATGGCTACGATGGCTATCATTGGTGGGAAAATGATGACAGTTATAAGGCTGCCTAGGATATAGTAGATATAACCTGCAACCTTATTGTGCTCTTTATCCCTTACTTCAGGAAGATTTATCTTACCATTTAGTCTCATAAATTCCAGAATAAGGGCAAAAATAAGTGCTAAAGCGACAAGAATGGTGGTGATAGTCTTTCCCAGCATCAGGATGCTAATAGGAACACTTACACCTGTAATGTGTATCAGCTTTCTTCTAATCTCTTTCGCTAACTTTGTCCGCCATTGTGGATCGATCCCCCACAAATCTGATTTCATCCAATAGCATTCAGTGTCTTTCAGAGGGCTCATTGCTCATTTGCGTTAATAGGAACTCCAGCCTCTTGAAATTGGATAGAGCCTTCAAACAGAGCTTTCAACTTTTTTGCTAACTCATCCGTTCTTGCTCGAACCTGTTTCATAGAGTCTCGATCTCTAATAGTGATCGTTCCAGCCTCTAATGTTTCATAGTCTACGGTCACACAATAGGGTGTGCCCACTTCGTCATTGCGCCTATATCTCCTGCCTATAGATCCAGAGGTATCGTAATCAATTCGCAGTCCTAAACTGCGCAGTTCATCCGATATTTTTTCTGCAGGAGCCACTAGATCCTCTCGGTCCATAAGTGGAAGTATAGCAACTTCAATGGGAGCCACAGCAGGCTTGAACCTTAGCACAACTCTGGTTTCACCTTCTACTGTATCCTCATAATAAGCATGGTCCATAGCAGCGTAAATTATTCTATCTATTCCGAAGGAGGGTTCAATAACATGTGGTATGATCTCTTCTCCACGAACCTCTTCTTCGACGATCCCATAGCTCACTAAGGATGGATCTAACTCGACTATCTCTCCGTCAATATTGATTTTGATCCTATCGCCTCGAAGATCCTCAGGATTTAAAGCCTTGAGAGCATCTGCTATGGCTTTAGCTTTGCCCTTGAACATTGGTCCGAGAGCCTTCATATCTGGCTTAACCATCAGCTTCTGTCTTTTAACAGGTTTGTTAAAGGGAACGAAAACCTTGAGATTTATTTTGCTAAGGGCCATGTGCGCCTTAAGATCGAAATCTGTTCGATCAGCAATGCCCACTATCTCTATCCACCCTAACCTATCTAAAAAGACTTCAGCATCCCAGCAATCAGCAGCATAGTGGGCCATTTCATCCGATTTATGTTGTCTGAAACGCATTAAATTCGGAGAAATGCCGACTGCCAAGAGGAATTGATAGGTCCTGGCTACATAGTATGCAAGTACTTGATGAGCAATTATGCCGCAATCCACGGCTTCGCCAAAAGTCATATCCTCAGGCTCGCCCCTTTCTTGAGCTGCCTGGGAATAAAACTTCACCCTAATCTCTTTTACTTCTGAGGATTTTGGGTGCGTCTTATTCGCAGGATTAATAAAAATTTCTGCTTCCGCCTGAGTAAACTCCCTTAGACGTATTACACCCTGCCTTGGAGAAATCTCATTGCGGAAAGACTTGCCAATTTGCACAGCAGCAAAAGGCAAGGTGTCGCGGAAGTATCGTAGAAGCCTCGGGAAATTGATAAACATCCCTTGGGCGGTCTCTGGCCTAAGGTAACCTGGCATCTTATTTCCAGGACCTATCATAGTCTTGAACATGAGATTGAATTCATAAACATTGGAGAGATTACCCCCGCATTCGGGGCAATAGATTTCGTTATCTTTGATTATGTTAAAAATCTCTTCATTGGAGAGGGCATCTGGAACTTCTACGATATGTTTTATGAGATGATCGGCTCGATAAATCTCTTTGCACTCCCCACAGCTCGTCAGGGGATCAGAAAATCCGCTAAGGTGGCCAGAAGCCTGGAATACCCCTTCCACGCCGATAGTAGGAGCCTCTATTTCAGCGAAACCTTCTTCGATTACAAAGAACTTTCTCCAAGTGTCCTCTATTCGCCTTTTCAATGGTCCACCTAATGGGCCATAGTCGTAAAATCCTGCAGCTCCGCCATAGAGCTCGAAAGCCGGCCAGAGGAAGCCGCGTCTGCGAGCGAGTTCGGTCACCTTCTCGTATTTATCCATTGCAGATCCTCCGTGTGCTAAGGGAATGGAGGTGATTTAATCTTTGTTGTGGTTGGGTAAATATGATTTTATATCGAATTATAATAGGCCAAATCAGGCATGAATATAAAGAAATGAGGGCTATATGCGTGGCTCTGTCTTGATGTGCCATGATAAACTATCAAAACCAATCCAGAAAAACTTGTTATAAATCTTGTCTATGCATGGAATTTCCAAGATTCGGATATTTGCCTAAAGAACCTGAATCGAAATGGTTTAAAAAATAAATTTTTCCGGGCTAGTTTGCGAACCAAAGCGTGATAAAATTCAAACCCTTCCGCCATATACCACCCCGCGCCCCGGTATCTTTTATGCTCGATCGGATTACGAAAAGTCATATCCAGAACGGCGATATTGGAATTCATGAATCTATTGATATTAATTTTCGATGCATTTGCTAGGCTCTTCTTGAATTAAAAGAATCCACAAAGAAATAAATCGAAGTCCATAGTATATTTTTTTGCACGGATTGATTTATTATAAGTTACATTAAAACCATTTTATCTGGAACATTAAGGGATAACGTAAGAATCATGGGCTGATATCAATTAAAAATTATGCAAAAACATTTTTTGCAAGTAATTTTGCCATCAATTTAGAAAAGCCGGGTAATCTATTTAAAATTCTATTGGAGCTTAATTAGAATTATGAATTAATATTTCCGCGTTTAGTCAGATATGCTTAGCTATATAATCATGGATCATAGAACTCAAAGCAAGAATCAGTTATTACTTTAATGAGGGGAGTAGCGAGCCTACGAGGGATGGAAGGGATGGCATCTTCGGAGGCTCTTAATAACAATAGCATTTTTAACTATTTAAAGTTAATTAAATGACTTCCAAGGCATTATCGTCAAAGAATAATATAAGAATTAATAGTCTTAATAATAGTGATAATGAGGGAAGGCTATCTTGCATTTTCTAAAGATAGTATTAAGTAAATCCTGATTTTCTTTGAAAAATTTTCGTTGATAAGAAAACTGAAAAGGAGCGTCTCTGGATATTTAGATAATCTTTTCGGCTACAAAACCTGATTAAAATTTCTTCATCAACACTCTGAATTGAGCATTTGAAAGAATGGATTCTGTTGCTGAAGAATTGAAAGCGGGACCGCAGGAATTCAAGATATCAGGCATAGTATTGCCAGATTAGCTGGCAATTATTGGGCAATGACCAAGGATTTTTATGCTTTCTGCGTTCATAGTAGGGATTTTTTAGGCAAATTAGCTACAAATTGCATTAGAAAAGCCAAATTGATTAACTATTCAGTGATGCTTTGATGCTAGTATTAAACCGGAAATTGAGTTTCAAAAGTCCAATTTTGATGTCGTATGTCTACCCTTGTCCTATATGATTTTCCTGTCGCAGTCAGAATACGAAATCTTTAGGATCATTGCTTGCTGGAGTCATCAAAATGACCATGTGATAGTATATAAAATGCAGAATAAGGCTAAGCAATTATTTTCCAATCTTATTCGTTTCTTATATCTTCTTCTCCCTTGCCCATCAGTCTCTCGCAGGCCTCTTTCTTGGCTTTCTCTTCATAGAGATTGCATTGGTAATTTGCAGGTAATTGCTGCGATTTAATTTTTTTATTTTTAAGCCACCTTTTAATCTTGGGAAGCATAAGCAATGCCATAACCAGGACAAATATAAGAATAAGTATTTCTATAATCATTCGCTCACCTCCGATTTATCCATTGTCAATTAATCAAATACGCCAACCTCTATTATATTCAAATAAAGGTCCCACTTAATTAAGCTAAGATACTTTGTATAAATAATCATTTGAGCTTAAGCCATTACCGTGAAAAAGGCAAAATTCAGATCCGAGAAGTAACTGATAGTAGAGAGGAAAACGACTTTTGATCAAATCTTACGACAATCAGCTATCATGAGGTTTTCGGCTTGAGTTCATAAAAAGAGATAATTAAACTAAACTATGCCATCATCTAGCAAGGGATCTAATTGAAGAGCGGCAATCAGGGCGCATTCTCGTGACTTCAGTCGTGAGTTAGCCCGTAAAGATAACTATTTAACCTTACAATACATATCACAGATAAATGGTTAAAACGTATCGTTATAGGCTCATGCCCACAAAAACACAATTAGGCGTCCTAAATAGGCAACTTGAGATTTGCCGATGGGTCTATAATGATGCTTTGGCTTATAGGAAGAATGCTTGGGAGA
>JALHSR010000043.1 GCA_022865315.1 Methanotrichaceae archaeon
CTGATCAGGAGAGGATGCATGACTGCTACTGGCCTCGCAAAGATCGAGGAGGCAAAGAAGAACGGGCTCTGGGACGCAGCCTACACGAACAAGAAGAAGGAGAGGATGCCGACAGACCTCAAGAATGCGCTCCAACAAAAATCCGGTGCCTGGGAAAGCTTCCAGGACTACGCCAATAGCTATCGGAACGCATACGTAGGATGGATCAATGCAGCGAAGACTGAAGAGACCAGGAAAAGGAGGATAAAGGAGGTCGTCGAAAGAGCAATAAAGAAAAAGAAGCCGGGTATGGCGTGATGCTAAGAAATCCAAGATTCCGCTGACGATGCATCCATTAAAGAGTTATCTAAGAGATTATTGATTATTCAGAATATAATGAAGAAAGAAGATGTAGAAATTCCAAAATAAGGAAGCATTTACTCAACTTGTTTCCATATGCTACGGCTGCAAGCTATTTCACAGGCTCTTTTGTATTTGGGTTGATGATTATCGCCATCGGATCCTATGCTTAAAAGGCAAGATGATCTGACTATAACCTCGTTTGAATATAAAATCGGCTCGATTTTGAATCATCCATTTCCCATTGATGAGTTGATCAAGCACTTGCGATAGCAGGTATTAAGCATTTTGTAGATTTTCCTAATTAAACCTGCCAATCTCCAATCATGCAAAGGGCTTCATCATTAGACTTTGCTGAGCTTTATAAAGCAAGCGACGTTATTATATACGTCAAATGTCGTTAAGGGGAGTAGGTAAAAGTCGAATTCGAGGGGAAGATTTGGGTGTCTTGGGGCAATTAAGGTCGGCTTTTACCTGTCACCTCTTCGAGCAAACCAACCTTAGAAGGAGTACGGGTCGTCGTATCAATATAATTTGAGGCGGTGTGGTGCTATCATCCATTTTTATGATGTCAGTTTTCCTACAAATTGAGTTTTATTCTCATCTTATTGTTAAGTCTATTCCTCATTTTTTCAGGAACAATAACCATTTAGAATAAATTCTTTGCCCATCAGCACCCTGTTGTCGACTCGCAATTCATATTTTTGTATAGCTACGCAGAGCCTTGAAGACCGCAGAAAAGCCAAAGTTTACAATTTACTATTGACTCTTCTCATTGATAGCAGCTTTGTCCTTCAATTTTTGTAGTGTTTGAGCCACTTTGGTTTTGAACGCTGCATCTATACTAGGGTCTGCTGACAATTCTTCTCCTTTTTTAATCAAGTCGGATTTGAGTTTTTCATCGATGATTGCGGTTTCCAAATCCCAAGTTTTGAATAAACTATCGAGAGTTTTTTCATCAAGTTTAGTCCCTTGCAGATTGGCATCTCTTAAATAAGCAGCTTGCAGATTGGCACCTTTTAAAGAAGCATATTGCAGATTGGCATCTCCTAAATCAGCATGTTGCAGATTGGCATCTCCTAAATCAGCATATTGCAGATTGGCACCTTTTAAATCAGCATATTGCAGATTGGCATCTCCTAAATCAGCATGTTGCAGATTGGCACCTTTTAAAGAAGCATGTTGCAGATTGGCATCTCTTAAATCAGCATATTGCAGATTTGCACCACATAAATCAGCAACTTGCAGATTGGCACCATTCAATATCTTCATATGTAAATCCGTTTCCCGCAAATATTCTCCTTTTAGGTTTGCACCAGCGAGGTTCATTCTTGATTGCCCGCTTCGTATTTCTTCTGCAATGGATTGGTCAAATACATCCATGAGCGAATTTCGCATATACAGAAGCAAAAGCAATACTGCAAAAACTGACAGGGCTAAAAACCAGAACAAATTAATTTGAACAAAATCATCCGCATATTGCAGCACAGTTAGATCTGCTGTTATCGAGACTGTGAAGACCCCAAAAATTAGCATTAGCATTTTGGATCTTAGCTGTCCTCTCATTGATTTTGGTGAGGCTGCTTTATTCTGAATTTGTATTTGGGTTATTATGAAGCTTAATGTGAAAAATATACCAAAAATTGCGGCTTGTACTTGTGCCAAGGCACTTAGTATATAAC
>JALHSR010000044.1 GCA_022865315.1 Methanotrichaceae archaeon
GCAGTTTACCTGCCTCAACCTTGAAGCCAAATTGAGGATACGTGAAGGAATCGTACCATCCTCTGCCCCTGAATCTGGGATAGCCAGGTTCCTCGCCAGCTTTGACTCGCCTGAAGAATGCCTTCAGAGCAAGATCTACCCTTTCCTGAACAGTTTGAAGAACCTGCGAGAACACATCACCAAGCTCCGGCTTTTCAACCTTCCAGCTTGGAATGAGGTTATGAGTTTCATACTTTGATACAGATCGATGCTCGTTCTCCCAAGCGTTCTTTCGGTATGCTAAGGTTTGATTGTAAGTCCAGCGACACAAATCCAGCGTTCGCTCCATCAAAGTTCTTTGATATTTTGTTGGATAGAGCCTGAATTTGTATGCCTTATGCATTACTAGATTAGACGCCCTAATCGCATAAATAGATATCTATAGGAGTTTACAATGGGGAGGACTCCGCTTTCATCCCCAGTCTGAAGGCTGGGGTCTTCCCGCTCCGTCCTTCCCGCTCCTGCGGGATAAAATCTATTCTTGCTCCTTCTGAAGCAAGAAATGATGCAATTTGTCCCTCTTGGTCTCTAGATAGCGCAAGTTTACGCTATTTGGCGGTATCTCTAGAGGCACTCGTTCCAAAATATTCAGGCCATATCCCTCCAGCCCGATTATCTTTCGTGGATTATTGGTGAGCAATCTCATTTCTCTTATTCCCAAATCAACCAATATTTGAGCGCCAATGCCATAATCCCTGAGGTCCGGCGGATAGCCTAGCTCTAGATTAGCATCTACAGTGTCTCTCCCCTGATCTTGCAGCATATAGGCACGAAATTTGTTTGCAAGACCTATGCCGCGACCCTCTTGTCGCATATAGAGGAGGACTCCGTTTCCATTATCACTAATCATTCTCAGAGCCTTATTTACCTGCTGACCACAGTCACAACGCTTTGATCCAAAAACGTCTCCTGTCAAACATTCCGAATGAACCCTCACAAGTGCATTATCATTTGTGGGATCGCCCGCGACCAAAGCAATGTGACATATGCCATCTAGAACGGATTCGTAAGCTGATGCCCGAAAAGTTCCGTACTTCGTGGGCATCTCTACTTCAGAAATCTTGCGTATTAGCTTTTCTCGCTGCATTCTATATCTGATCAAGCTTTCTATAGTGACCATTTTGAGACCATGCTGAGATGCAAACTCCTCCAACTGATGAAGTCTGGCCATTGTGCCATCGCTTGCCATAATCTCGCAAATAATCCCCGCAGGATAAAGCCCAGCTAATCTCGCGAGATCTACACATGCTTCAGTATGTCCGGTGCGTCTCAGAACTCCGCCATCTTTAGCCTGGAGCGGAAAGAGATGCCCCGGGGTCACTAGGTCTCTACGTGTTGTCGCCGGATCAATCAGCGTCTTTACAGTAGTTGCCCTATCATATGCTGAGATTCCTGTAGTCGTATTTTGTCGTGCATCAACCGAAATTGTAAATGCCGTGCCCATGGATTCAGTGTTATTAGAAGTCATAAGTGGCAGGTCGAGCTCCAGTAGCCTCTCCGCAGTCGTCGGCATGCATATTAAGCCTCGACCATGAGTTGCCATGAAGTTAATAGCTTCAGGTGTGACCAACTCTGAGGCAATCATGAGATCGCCCTCGTTTTCCCTGCTCTCGTCGTCAAGAATTATAATGAACCTTCCATTCCTGACTTCCTCGATAGCCTCTTCGACGCTGCAGAACGACATACAGAACCAACGCCTTATGATTAGATACTTAAAGTTATTCTCAAGACCACACACCAGGTACGATTGTACTACATTTTGGGCATTTTGCTTTGGCCACTGAATTCTTGATTATTCTATAGCCGACTCGCTCAATAAGCATTTCCCCGCAGATTGGACAAATAGTGTTCTCACTTTCACCTAGCACATTTCCTGCATAGATATATTTCAGCCCAGCCTCTGTACCAATCTTCAGAGCATTCCTAAGAACCGCCTTGCTAGTAGGCGGTATGTCTCTCATTTTGTACGTGGGATAAAATGCAGTAACGTGCCAAGGAATCTCAGTGCTCACACTCGCCAAGAATTCAGCCAAGCCCTTTATCTTTTCCCCTGAATCATTATAGCCAGGAATTATTAGGGTTGTAACCTCTACCCATACACCGGACTCCCACAACAGTCTGATATTATTTTGAACCGGCTCAATTCGGGCACCACAGACTTTCTTATAGAATTCCTCGTCTCCTTTGAGGTCAATATTTATGCCGTCCAGAATCGGCATTATCTTCTCTACCGCTTTATCACCGATGTAACCATTGCTCACAAAGACATTTTTCAGACCTGTTTTATTGGCCAGAACTGATACATCATATGCATATTCGAAAAAGATTGTTGGCTCTGTATAAGTATAAGCGATTGACTGACATCCCGAATCATTCGCGTTTTCTACAACCATCTGAGGTGGAACATAATTGTCGGTTATAGTCCCATTCTCCTTTGGGAGCTGCGAAATATCAGCATTCTGGCAGTGCAAACAACGAAAGTTGCATCCCACCGTGGCTATAGAATAGGCCAAACTTCCAGGCAAAAAATGGTACAGAGGCTTTTTCTCAATGGGATCGACATTTGCTGCCACCAAATTGCCATAAACCAAAGTCATCAATTTGCCTGCCTGATTCTCCCTAACTCCACATAATCCCCTCTTTCCTGGCCCAATACGACATTGCTGATGGCAGAGCTCACATTTTATATCGCCATCTATGCGATGCCAGAATAGGGCTTCTCGGGTACTATCCTCGATCATATTTGTACCTCATTCTCCTTAGGCAAATTATTTGAATTTATTATAAGAAAAACGTTCACATATATATGTAAAAGTTATAAATTATATATACAGTTAAAAACTATAAAAAAAAAAATATATTAAGATATGTTACCCCTCGCTACTAGATCC
>JALHSR010000045.1 GCA_022865315.1 Methanotrichaceae archaeon
AAGTCGCTGAACCTTCAAACCCCCAGCCATTTCCAAGGAAGATTCGAGATGGCATTACTTTCAATAATGTAAGCTTCAATTATCCTGGCAGCAGCAAAGATGCACTGCAAAATATTAACATAAAAATATTGCCAAATTCAATTGTGGCATTAGTTGGGGAAAACGGATCCGGAAAAACGACGTTAATAAAATTGATATGTAGGTTATACGACCCCAGAACAGGTACTGTTACAATTGATGGCATCGATATACGCCTATTTCTGACATCAGAACTCCGAAAGGCAATAAGCATCATTTTTCAGGATTTTGCACATTACAATTTGACTGTTCGGGAAAATATCTGGATTGGAGACATCAATCTGTCACCTAAACATGAGAAAATTCTGGATGCTTCGCAACGATCGGGAGCCAACAATGTCATAAGCAGACTTAAAAATGGCTATGAAACGTGCCTCGGTAAGTGGTTCAAAGATGGAGAAGAGATAAGCTCCGGAGAATGGCAGAAAATAGCCCTCGCTCGAGCTTTTCTGCGTGACTCGCCAATAATTATACTCGATGAACCTACGAGTTCCATTGATCCAATCGCTGAAAATGAAATTTTTAAATATCTTCGTGAACTTGCAGCTTGCCGGTGCCTCATTTTAATTAGCCACAAGCTATCGGTCGCCAGAATGGCTGATAAAATATATGTTCTCCGAGACGGTAAGATAATTGAAACTGGCTCGCACGAAGAACTCATTCGATGCGATGGCGCTTATGCTAAGATGTTCGAAGCACAAGCCAAGAATTATATACAATATTTGACATAGTTCTCGAAATGAAGAGTATGCCTAGAATCTCGATTTATTTGGGCCATTTCATTTCCCATTCGGATCATGAAACAGAAATTGAGGAACTTATTTTCGGATTGGGATGCAAAGGCGTGAGCTATTTCAAATTCACTGCCCTAAGGTGGAAAATTGGAGGTCAAATCCGAAGGAGACTAAATTTCTAAAGCAATACGAGTTTCAGGGAAAATTCCAATATCATCTGCCTGTTGGCAGAACCAATGCGATGACCAAATGTTTTTAGTCAGATAAAAGTTTTGAGCCACGCAAGAACCTAAACACATATGTTTCATAATGCATTTTGCACATATCCCAGTCAATCGTTTGGGCAACCCCGATCTCAAATCGTTCAATATCTCATTGTTTTGCCATACATCCTCCAACTTATCAATGCCTACTGTTCCAAATATCAACTCCGGCACATTAATCCCGATCCCGCAAAGGGCATATTTTCCGTTGGCAAGAACACCCATTATGCTTTGAATCCTGCAAACACCCGAATTTCCTTTTCCGAAAATGCTCCCGAGAGATCGGAATACAACAGGAACGTCAAATATCAATCTCATTTTGGCATCTCTCGACAGCTCTTCCTCGACATGCTTCGATAAATTGACTAGTCCTGCAACATCCACCACCTCACCTTTCTTGAAAAGCATCTCGCCCCGAGCAGTAGGCTGCACGATATTATATTTTACAGAGGATGCACCTAATTTCTTAGCCAAAAAAGCCATTTCATCGATCTGATCAATATTGCGTCTCATGACTGTCATAATGATTTGCGGGCGAATGCCAACCGATACAAGATTTCTTACAGCCAGTGTCGCTTTTTCAAATGATCCCGGGACTCCTCTTATGCTTTCATGAGTTTCCGGATCAGTCCCATCTATGCTCACAGCAATGCAGCTTATAGTAGATTCTGCAATTTCCGCAGCCATATCAGGCGTGCAAAGAAGACCATTGGTCTCTATATTAAGCGAAAGCTTCTCACGCCTTACAATCTGCAGCAATTTCGTGAATTGTGGGTGTAATAGAGGTTCACCCCCAGTTAATTTCAATGATGTTAAACCTAGTGGTTTTGCCTCCTTTATGGCTTCCTCAAAAAGTTCTATAGGCAAAGAATGGCTCTTATCACCCTGAGGATTAAATTTAGGAGCAATCCAGCAATGACGACAAGCTAAATTGCAATCATCAGTCAAATAAAAATAAAGCATATTTAAGGGAGGAACTACTTTGTCAGAGTTGAGTTCTTTACACATTAGCGTCCACTTAGCATTCCTCTATTCTTGATCAGAAGGTAATCGCCCTCCATGCAACAAATATCGTTGCAAACAGGCATCTGGACTGGGATGATCAACCTGACCAGTCAGACTAAAAGCCATCGCTGGACAATTGCCTGTGCAATAGGGGATATATGAGCAGTCTGCACAGAATTCAAAATCTGTCAAAGGAATAGACGATCTTTGACGCATTCTATTCAACGAGGGGCTATTTTGCCATACATTCTGAAGTGAGTCGCGATTGATCCTTCCCAAGTCCATATGCGGTAACAAATTACATGGCGTAATTACGCCATCCGAGCGCACACTTATTGTATTATAAACGCATCCACAAGCAGTTAGCCGTCCCCCATTCGGAAAAGGCGCACTTTCTTTCTGTCGAGCTTCATCCATCAACCGCCAGGTTCTCGCTTCGGCGAGGGGCCCAGCCTGTGCCAAGATTCTTCTAGGATATTTCTTGATTAGGAGCAATAGTGTTTCCATTGCTATTTGTCTCTCTTGAGGTTCCAATAAAATATCGGAAGTGCTCAGGTTGCATGTGCCCAATGCTCCAGCTGAATTTGTGCTGAATCTAGATAGCTTCAATTCTTCTAACAGCAAATGCGCAATGTTCTCCAAATCTTGACAGTTGTTGCGATTGATTGTGACACGGACCGCTATGGGTATATTGTATTTCCGAAGCATGCATATACCTCGTATGGCGCCGTCAAACGAGCCTGGGCCACGACACGCATCATGGGTCTCAGGATGAGAACCGTCCACTGAGATCTGAACGTAATCACACCTATCTGTTCCGGCAATGAACCTAGCGATTTCGTCGTCTATTAGGGTTCCATTGGAAAGGATGGAGAACCTCATCTTTCTATTTATTATCCCCTTCAATAGTGTGGGCAGATCCTCTCTCATAAAGGGTTCTCCGCCTGCTAGACAGACATTCATCACGGCACACAAGGCCAATTCGTCGAAAAATCGTAGCCAATCCTCAGCGGGTAAATCAGCATAACTTACATCTTCATTATCAAAATAGTAACAATACTTGCATCTAAGGTTGCACCTCGACGTGATATCGATATGCACATTGCGTGGTGTGCGCATGATGGTTTGCGAACTTCTTATCATTTACTTATTCAATAAGAAAATTCATTTACAAATATCAACTATCGACAATTAGTCCACGATCAGCTAAATCTTCAATGAATGTCTCAACTTCTTTAGATGCTTTATCAGGAACATCAGAATAACGTTTCTTGATCTCCAAGACTATATCCTCAATACCCCTCTTGCCATCCAATAGCCTCCAAACCGAAACGCCGACGGGATTTATAGCGGTTACATTTCCATTGTCAGGGTCAAAAAGCAGACCCCAATCATCAAACTCTTCTCGGAGGACTATCATGGGATTTGAAGCAGGATTATTGACCATGAGAACTAATTTCCGTCTTCTTCAAATAAATCTATGGTTGAGGGTGAAATTAGCCAAATTGATCAAACTAAAATTCAATATCTGGAAAAACATGTGAACCGCTCAAGCAACAGATTTTACACCACGCTTAGATATAGATCTTATTAAGCGGCTAAACAGATTTGAGAGTTATCTTAAATTCCATAAAAAGCTACAATAGAGAAAGTAGCTCTATGATATTTATATAATTGCCAAGGCATGATCGAGGAAGATTCGCTATTTTATTGAGCTCTATTTGTTGAATATTCTGAAACGGCTCTTCGGCA
>JALHSR010000046.1 GCA_022865315.1 Methanotrichaceae archaeon
CGAAGTTATTTGCGAACGCTTGAAGGTATATTCGGTTTTGTCAGATCCATCCTTCCAGTTGGTGGGGCTAAAATCAAATTCTTCCAACCTATTTTCGAAGACCTACCTTCCTTAATCCTCGTATAATCTCGTTGGTCACAGGATAATGACCGTCGATATTGACCCGCCCCGCCACCCTCTGAAACCGCATCAAGAAGCAAATCATAAGATATGCCAAGCCTTAACGCCTCAATCCTGTCGATGTATTCGATCTTTTTAGTTATTCTATCATCTGTCCAAGCTAAGCGAATCTGTCTATCTTCTACGTCCACATAGAAGTTTTTTGCTTTAGCCAGGCTCTTGCACTTCTGTATGATTTCTCAAGCTTATACCAATTTCGATATGCTCTCCGAGAAATGACTTTTAAAAATTGCCTTTTATTCTCGAGAATGGAGAAAATTTATAATCAAATATGCCGAAGCATTGCATTATGAAAAAAATTTTGAGCCTAATATCGGCCTTCATTGCCATAGGAATTTGTGCAGCGGAGGTCCCCAATCTGGTGGGAAACTGGACCGGAACATCAAACGGATATTTTAATGAAGATGGAATCGCCAGACTATCAGAAAACGGGAGTATTAGTCTGGTAATCACTGCGCAAAAGGATCGCCTCTTTACAGGAAACCTCACAGCTATGCTTAATGGGGAAGAGATTGTTAAAGGTTTAGCTGGAGCAATTGGTTTGGATGGTAAAACGCTCTATATCGTCGAATTTGATCAGGGATACGATATAGGTACAATAATTTCCGATGATGAGCTGGAGCTAATATACCTAGCAGATGGAAAGACGGGCCAGGCCTTCATTGATAGGCTTCACCGCAGCTAAGTACAATCTATCCTCCCAATTTTTTTGAATATGTCAAAATGGAACATATTCTTATATGCTAATAGTTGGACGGAATTTGAATCGATATAAAAGAGTCGTATTGAAAGCCGAATTTATCAGCACTCCATTGCCAGTAAGGTAAAATTCTCTTATTTAAAGAAATCGATATGCTTAGGGGTAATTGAGAATCACTCATAGGATTTCCGCACGAATCCCCATGTAAAACCTTCATATCTGATAACAGGAGAGCTTTTGGCATGAAGAATTGTACTCTTATGTATTAAGGAAAGAATATTAGATTCTTAAGATTCTATTCATTATGTTGGGAATTCGAGAAATGAAAGCTTTAATCGTTTTTGCCACACGCTATGGCGCTACAGCTCTAACCTCCCAGGAAATTGCCAAAACCCTCCGTGAAGAGAACTTCGAAGTCAAAGTAATTGATGCTAAGAAGGAAAAAGTCAAAGATATTTCGGAATTCGAGCTTGTTATCGTTGGCGGCGGCCTCAAAATGGGCAAATGGACAAAGGAGAGCGATGAGTTTCTGAAAAACTTTCAGAAAGAATTAGCCCAAAAGAAGTTGGCAATTTTTGTTTCTTCGGCCATGAAATCGCTTTTCGAGCGCCAAGGCAAGACGGAAGACTTTCAGAAGATAAAGAAGACCCATCTAGAAGATGCGGCTTCTATGTATCAATTGCACCCGATTGCTCTAGGCCTATTCGGCGGCGTTTGGGATAAGAACAAAATGGGTCTCATCTTCCGTCGTACTCTAGATACTCTTATGAAACAATTCGAAGAGGCGGGTTTCAATGAGACAAGTCCAGGATTGATTGACACGCGAGACATTGAAGAAATTCGCAAATGGACCAAAGAACTGACTATTAAGGCATTGCAGTAGCACATATCTCCCGAATGCTGTTCCTGAAAGATATTCAAACTCTCAACGAAGACAGCAAGCTATATTAAAATCGTTAGCAATAATATGAATCATAATGGCGAAGAAGTTATATCGATCGAAGAAAGACCGAAAAATTGCAGGCGTCTGCGGTGGTATAGCCGAATATTTCAATATTGATCCAATCATCATCAGGCTACTTACATTGATCCTAGTGCTATCAGTTGGCGCTGGATTAATCGCTTATATCATCGCTTGGATATTCATTCCGGAAGAACCCGATAATCTATATCCTGTTGCGGTCAATAATTGATATAATGGCAATCCTGGTGGGTTGCAGCGGTTGTGGTGTGAGCTAAATGCCACAGGCGGATGTGTGGACTTCTGGTAACGGAAGCGCTATAAGTACTAGTTCATAGAAAACATAAATCGATGGCCTACTCGTTAATGGATAGGCCACCCAAGAGGCCACAAGTCCTTCTGTACTCGCCTGGAATCAATCCCTTCCTAGAAGACCTGACTAAATTTGCTGATCAAGTATTCTACTTCGAGGAAGTGCTCCCGAAACCCGCCCAGGCTACCTTGGAGGCGTTCTCTTGATTTGATTCAAGACATACTTCGGGGGGTGCCCTGTAATCATTGTTCTTCACCTGACCGAATCTCGCTAGATATTGCACAATTACATGAATCCGCGAGCTACATTGGATGCGAGATGGCATCCTGCCGCCCAGAGGGATTGTTTGATGCCTACATATCCATTGTTTTAGCCCTGAGCAACTTTTGTGGCTTAAAATCGATTTTAAAATTTAATTCACAATTAATAATAAAATCACCATGTTATAATTCTTATATGTCATTTATTGGCATGATTATTGAAGGACTATGGAAGAGAACCACATTGGAAGCGGAATTTATCAGCCCTTATTTGCTAGTAAGATAAAATTCTCTTATTTAAAGAAATCGTTATGCTTAGGGGTAATTGGGAATCACTCGAGGGAACCCCGCACTAATTTACTGGTAATATGCGGATTTTTTTTATAATCATTTTTCTCAAAATTTTCATTAGCAAAGCAACCTTTTGCAAACTTGGTATCAACGACTTTGAATTTAAGTGCGGACTCATTTTGCATATTGGTTTTTTCATATATCGCATTCCGCACGTTCAGCGCGTACCATAAATCTATATGAAGGCTAGAAATGCGCATTTCTCCTTAATTATTCAAAGTTTCTTCTTCCATCTGAGTCGTTGTTGGTAATATCCGAGCCCCACCACAAATGGACCTTGCTACGTTGACTTTATCTTTAAAAGCGGTTAGAAAAGATTCCATAATTTCCCGTCCCCTCTCTTCAATTTCGACCTCAAATAGATCATCTCTGTAAACGCTTTCTATTAAATTGTAATTGCTGAAGTCGACCCCATCCTTTATTTGGCATTTGGTCATTTCATGCATCTCAGTTCCAGGTATTGGCATGAGATAGGATATATCAATATAGTCCGGCTCCAATTTTAATATCATGCGTTTGGTCATCTCAATGTCCTCCTGAGTCTCTCCTGGAACTCCTATGATGAGAAACATTCCTGCTCTTATCCCTGTTTCCTTAACCCAGCGAAATGCATTCTCTATCTGATTAACAGTAATCTCCTTCCCTAATAGATCCAATATTTTCTGGCTCCCACTCTCCGCCCCAAGGGCCAGTTCTACGCACCCCGCTTGTTTCATCCGGGATAGCATTTGGGGATCTATCGTATCCACTCTCGAGAGCGCAGCCCATATCTTCCCAGGAAGCTCTTTTTCCATTAAGTCACAAAACTCGAGAACTCTCCTCCTGTTAGCGGTGAAAAGATCATCTTCGAAAAAGACCATTTCTGCTCCAAATACCTCGAAAAGAAGCTTCATCTCTTCAATCATTTTGGGGGGGGACATAAATCGCACCTTGCCTCCAGAGGTTCTTTTATCACAGAACCTACAGGAGAATGGACATCCACGAGAAGAGATTGCTGAAGCTACACCAACACCTGTAATCATCTTCCATGTACCGATATATTTTTCCATATCGAGCAGCTCTCTAGCTGCAAAAGGTATCTCATCCAGGTTTTTTATCGGTTCTCTCGGGTGCGTCTTGACCTCCTTGCCTTCTTTCAGGTAAGAGATGCCATCAATATCTTTAAGAGGCAGTCCGTTCTCAAGAGCGTGAACGAGTTCAACAACCGTCCTTTCTCCTTCGCCATAGCATATGACTGAATAGCCGCTTTCATAGACTTGGGAACTCGGCAGATTATATATTCCTGGACCACCTATTATAAACTTTATATTTTTCTGTTTTACCATATGTGGAATCATTAGTGCTTGATTAAGTTGGGACATCGTTGTTGAAACGCCAACAATATCTGCTTCTATATTTATAATATTATCATAATAATTATCCCGACTTAGAAGAGACCCATCAATTATTTCAATCTGCAAATTAGATCTGTATTCCAATAAGCATGCTGCCAAGTATGCTAGGCCCAATGGAGGCTCTGGTTGGAGTGAGTAGGGTGATTTCATTGGAGGCAGAACAAAGATAATCTTCATTTAAGCTCCATATCTCTACTCAGGGTATAACAAATGGCAACTATCGTTGGCAAGGGAGGATGAATCAAGATACAAGGACTCTTCCACAGGTTTTCTATAATATTCTTCCACAGGTCTTCTATAGTATGTTTGGCTGGTTCTGCATATCCCATTCGAGTTAGGATTTGGGATATTTCGTTAAAAATCTGTGCCATCTCATGCCTCAACGTGGTGATAGCTATTGATTGGCTTAAAAGGGCGAAATCTTGAATCCATAGTCGGAAGGGGATCTCAAAAACCGCCCGATCAAAGTCAATTTGTCATCATCCTCTTAAAAAGTATAGTAATGTCGCGCATATTTTTATTACCTCTATTAATGCTCAGTTCCCCCTCCATATAATGATGAGCCAGAAATCCATAGGCACTTCCCATTTTTAAATTTTTCTATCCAAATACTTTATAATAAGATTTCAAAGCGCGCTCAGGTTGATAGCGCTTATCTCAAGGCGTATTAGTCTGTGCATTTTCATTTCCTTTTTAAAATTGATGCTAACTTAGGTTTTCTCTAATTTATAGTCCGAAACTCAATAGAAAACATATAGATTCAAAGCCAAAACAAGCCTATCTTTTCGAAGGAAGATGTGGAAAGCCTTTAACAATCAAATGGAAGAGGTGTGTGGCTGAGAAGATCTTTCGATCATCCGCCCGTAAAGGCAATTTAAAAAGTGATTCTTCAAAATGAGAATCAGTATCGGGTGATGTGATGCAATATTCAGAGGGAAATCTAGGCAGAGTATTCGTTTTAAGAATAGACGATGGCGAAGATTTCATAAGATCCCTCCTCGAATTCGTCCAAAAGAAGAATTTGAGATCCGGATCTGGCCTGTTCATTGGAGCTTTGAGGGATGGAAGGCTAAGATAAGCGGTGCCTTTGTCGTCAACCAAGTCAACAAATGTTGTAGCTGGTCAGCAACTGGATTAACATCCATGCAGTCACTTCCAGAACTGCCACCCTATTATGATTAAACTAGTTTGTATAGTTATGTATTTTCATTAGTGTAAAAATAGACCGCATCAGATTGTTTTCCGGCTAAGTTTCTTATCCTTACAAGTCCTATATGGATTGGAGGCGTTCTCATGATTAGATCTCTATTAAAGCGCCTATTGTGATGTGATTAATCCTAAGCCGTTCAAAATTAAAAGCCACAGGAGTGGTATTAAACATAAATCAGCGACAAGCAAAGTTTATTTTTAAAAAGATGAAATAGTTTTCACAATGGGATGAAACCATTTTCCTCGACAATCGTCTAGCCTGCTGATCCATATTGACTGCATGATTAGAGAGAATTTGAGATAGCTAATGATCCTAATAGACCAAAGTGTAAAGTATTAAAAATTAAGGAGAAGAACAGTTTGAGTTCAGTAAATATTACCAGTTCCCACCAGAACAAAGATTATAAGCATACCAATGAATCCAATAAGCCCAATCAATTCGCCTTTACTTATTTCCATATTATTCACAAAGATTTCTTTGCATATGAAGCTTTTTATAACTCACAAAAAAAATTAGATATGTAAATTCTAAATCTGCATATGATTTCATATCTCATTATCGTAAAAATAGACCA
>JALHSR010000004.1 GCA_022865315.1 Methanotrichaceae archaeon
TATGGTATGTTGCAGTTGCCAAAGGCATTGAGAAAGATGAGCTTGATCTTGATATCGTTATCACTCTCTACTGCTAAGCTCTCCTCCAGTTCCTCAGCCCGCTCTACTCTGATGATATTCCCCTTCATATGGATATATTAAACAACGCATTATTTTATGTATTTCGGTGAACTATAAATAATAAAGACCGAAGATCATAAGGAATCCGCCGCAAAGGGCTAGCAACTTTTGATAAATGGCCTCAGAAATGATTGCTTTTCCCCGATTGAGGCTTGCCGAGACAAAAGTGTACCACCCGAAATCGGCACTCCAATGGCCGATCATGAAAACGCAAGCTATGATCAATCCGCCGCTCAGTCCTTCTATCAATAAGGCGCTTCCTGCTTAACCACCAAATCCAGAAATATGGATTGGCAGCACTTGTAAGTATTCCGGCTAAATAAGGTTTACACGTCCATTTTTTTGGGAATCTACAAAAGTGGCTTTTCTGCAATCTCTGATGGTCAAAATGCCAAATGCAATAAGGGCCAGACCTCCAATCCAAGCGATATAATGAGAGAATTGCTGGGTTGCCTCTGCCAAGCCTACAATTATTAGCAGAAAAATGGCTAGCTCAACCAAGGCATGACCAGCAGCTACTTTAGGACCTGCTGACCACCCTCCTTTTAAAGAAGATTCAATTGTTGCAACTAAAGTTGGGCCTAGAGCTAAAGCCCCTGTTAAGCCGATTGTGAAGGCCAAGCTAATAACTTCGATAATACTCTTCATCTTTATATCAAATTTTATTGATGCCCAATAATATACCTTTTGAGAAAGCAAAATAATTGAATATGGACAGGTCGGGATTTGAACCCGAGGCCTCTACCATGCCAAGGTAGCGATCTTCCAGCTGATCTACCTGCCCTGCGCCTTTCAGTAAGATGGAAGGCCAGATAAACGTATCGGTGAAACGGGGAAAGGATAACTATGCGCTTTCTCCAGAGAAACTCTTGGTCGGCCATACTTAAAATATAAAAATATAATTTTTTTAAGAATGTTTTAAAATCTTTTTAAAACAGAACATCACCGGAGAAACCATATATTTTATTATAAATAAAAAAATATTTAAAGATTAGGTCTCATTTCAAATGAGAAGCATCGAGCGACGTATCATCTTTCTTGAGTTTTAAATAGGAGCTAAGTCAATGGCAAATAGATTTCTTGTTCATACATTCGGTTGCATACAGAACCATTCTTCCACCTCTTTGCGATGGATAGTATTGTAGGCACAAAATGGAATAATTCTACCATCTGGAGTGGCATAATGTACCCCGCACCTTTGTAACCTCTCGAGATCCATATTAAATACATCTTGAAAGTGCATTGCTCCCAAGAAGAGAGTCTTATTATGAAATTCTCGCAAGGAGTCGCGTGTTCCATTCATGAAGATCCCTATAAGCAATTTTTTAATATTCAGATCTTCTGGCACCTTTGCGTCATCTACAAATTTTGGCATCTCCTTGAGGATCTTGCCTCGCATCTTGAATCTTCCAAAATTGGAGCCGTCGAAGTTATTAACTTCCCGTTCTATCTTCTCGAATAATCCTTCTACATCAATGAAGCGAGTTATAGGAATGAGGTGATTGTTGAAATTGTAAATATATGTTGCAGCTCCGCAGCATGGATGGACAGTAAATACGGGTTGCTCCTTGCCCGACTCAGCAGCCAGTAAGCGGGATAAAGGAGTTACAAATGATACAGGATAAAAATCCCCTCTGCTGATCTCATTATCTGTTTGTTCCTCCAATAACTTGAATAGGTCGGGAATGGTTAGCCTTTTCTGAGACCTTTCCTCGTCATCGATTCTGCCAGCAAAGGAGACAGGTTGCATGTTAATTCCCTTTACGATGTCTAAGTTCTTGGAAGCAAACCTTACTATAGCGCCCACCTCCTGATCATTCACGCCTTTCGCTAATGTTGGGACCAGAACCACACTTTTTTGGCCAGCTTTCCTTAAATTATCCAAAGCTTTTAGCTTGGTTGGAAAAAGATCTCTCCCTCGTACAATCATATAAGGTTTGGAAGTCACTCCATCAAATTGCAGATAAATTGTGTTTAATCCATTGATCACTAGAGAACGACAGAAATTAAGGCTAGTTGCCAAACGCAGGCCGTTTGTGGCAATCTGGATTTGAGAGAATCCCATCTTTCTGGCCATAGACAAGATATCTGGAAGGTCATCTCGTAATGTAGGCTCTCCACCGGAGAACTGAACAGCTGGGCATGGAACTGGTTGTTGATGTCGCAAATTATACATCATTGATTTGATTTGAGACAATGTGGGTTCATACACTTGCCCTCCTGCATCGGCAAAGCAAACAGGACATGCCATATTGCATCTGTTAGTGATATCTATATTGCCCAATAACGTAGCAGTTTTATGATTATTGCATAGGCCGCAATCGAAAGGGCATCTTGACGTTGGTGTCTGTGAATTATCCACACCAGAGCCGTCACATAAATATCTGTAAAATTTTCGAAAAACTTCTGCGTCTGACCAATATATCTCATTGAAATAACCATGAATGTCGCATGTCTTCTTGATAAAAATCTGATCCCCTTCTTGAAAAATCTGCCCGGAAATTGGCTCAAGACATACTGGACAGATTGACATTATTGGCCTATCAACGAAAGTAGTTGACATACGACGGATGATGGTTTCTTTGGAAAGACGTATAAAGATTGTGCTATTAGGTTGAAAAGGAATTGGGCAACTAGATCCAAATTGATCGAAAATTTATCATTACGCCTAAGCTGATAAGACAAAAATTGGCCAATAACACTATATAATCTTGAATCTGCCATGACATGAATTTGTCGAAAATTAATTTGATATGCATAGTACAATTGATCGATTTCAATATCATATTTTATGTGCTCATCAGCATTAATACTCATCGGAATGTAATTAGCAACATCTCTCTCTTGGACCAAGAAGATTAAGAAAATTGATATTTTTAAAAAATAAAAGATGAAATCAAGCTATATTAAGCATTCGCCAAATTCTATTAATATCTACATTTTCTGCCACAGTTCTAGCAAGACCTTCGAATCCTTCTCCGACCGAGAGTGGTTGCCGTGATACTTCTTTTTTGCTGTAAAGATAATCTAGGAAAGCATTCCTAAAATTTTCATTATCAAAAATACCATGCAAATAAGTGCCGATTACGATACCATTGGCAGCGATTGCTCCATCATCCTCAAAAGCCTTTTCGCAGCTATGAATTGTCTGTCCCATATGTATTTCATAACCCGAAATCCTTTGGCCTTTGATTTTATTTAAAATTGGGCCGCCGCCTGTTACTTTCTTGCGGACTTGAACTGTTTTTTTCTTATATACGTCAAATTGTGTTACTGCGTCTAGGAGATTGAGGCCCGAAACGGTTCCATGAGTATTCTCAATTCCACAATCAATAATTTCTTTTCCGAGGATCTGATAGCCTCCGCATATACCTAGTATTGGTATATCATGTAGGCTTAAGATCTGTCTATCCATGCCAGTTCGCTTCATTTCTTCCAAGTCAGAAACTGTATTTTTAGTGCCAGGAATAATAACAGCATCTGGTTTGCCTAAAGTTTCTCCGAGCCCAACGTACCTCACATGTGCGCATCTCTCTAATATCTCAAAGTCTGTGAAATTGCTAATTCTAGGAAGCTTAATGATGGCGATTTCTACAGAATCCTCCTTTCTTAGAGGTTTCTTATCTCCTAGAGAGACAGAATCCTCTGATGGAATATCTAGATTGATGAAGGGAATAACCCCCAATACAGGCACACCGGTCAATTGCTCCAGAGATTTTAAACCTGGTTCTAGGATGGAGGGATCTCCACGAAATTTATTGATGACGAATCCTTTGATCAGCGCCCGAATATCCTCAGGTATTAATTGATATGTGCCATAGAGGCTCGCGAATACGCCTCCTCTTTCGATATCACCGACTAAGATTATAGGTGATCTTAAACGTCTTGCCATGTATATATTGGCTAAATCCCTTTCGAAAAGATTGATCTCTGCTGCGCCTCCAGCTCCTTCAACAATTATATATTCATACTCTTTTTCAAGTTCAATTAGAGCCTTGTTCACTACATGTTTCAACTTATCAATTTCCTGGTAATATTCCTCAGCAGATTTATCTGCTAATGGGTGTCCGAGGACTATAACCTGAGAAGTTCTATCACCCTTCGGCTTTAGCAGTATGGGATTCATAAATTCGGTTGGCTCGATACCAGCAGCCTTTGCTTGTACAGCTTGAGCTATGCCAATCTCACCTCCGTTTATGGTGACCCATGAGTTGAGGCTCATGTTCTGGGATTTAAAGGGCGCAACTTTGAAGTTTTGATCGTGCAGGAGCCTGCACAATGCCATTACTAAGGTGCTTTTTCCTGAATGAGATGTTGTACCAAATATGACTAGGTAATGAGCCATTGTTCCTCCGGAGTTTATGTTTATGTTCATGTTTATTTGTCTTTTGAATGCGTCTCTTAACTCGAAATTTCAAGCGATAGGTAGCGTCTGCATAAATGGATCCCCTTTTTAGAAAGGAGCTAGTGTTTAACGCAAGAATGCTTTGTATTGTTTTATAAATTGTCGTAAGGTCTCTTATTTATAAGCCATTGAACTTCAGTATAATATTTGTTTTAAAAAAAAAATAATCTCTTTAAATATAAATAGCATAAATGAACCATTTATTTTATATGGCGCTACACCTCAATAAGCCAGCTTTGCGAATTCTAGGAATTGCGGAGAGTTTTAAGAAATCGGATAACGTCTCTCATCTCGCTGGAATAGTCATGCGGGGCGACTTCAGGATAGATGGCGTATCTTTTTCCAAGATTACTGTGGGAGGTGAAGATGCGACCGAAGGTGTTTTTAGGATTTTTAGAGAGATGGATCGGGCGGACATAAATGTTATCTTCACGAATGGAGCAGTTATTAGCTGGTTCAATATTATCGATCTTCAGGCGATTTACGAAAGACTGAGCATTCCTGTGGTATGCATCTCTTATAAGGAATCGCCGGGCCTTGAGAAGTTTATCCATGATTACTTTCCTAATAATGAAGAAAAGATGCAGCGCTATTACCGATTAGGTCAGAGAAAACTTGTTAGATTAAAGACAGGTTATGAAATTTATATTAGGGTTCTCGGAGCAAGTTGCGAAGAAGCTAGGATCTTGCTCAATAAATTTACATTGGATGGACGAGTACCAGAGCCCTTGCGGGTCGCTCGTCTCTCTGCCCGAGCGGCTTTGCATGCGGATCAGCGAAATAATAGTCAAAAGGACGAGTGAGGAGAGTAAGCCCCCTTTTGTTTCGGCGGCATTTGGCTTAGCGCCATACCCGAGCTTGGCTGGACTCCCACTCATAAGCTCTATTTTGGCTTGCACCCACAGGGTTTCGCCGTTTCATCTGCCTTCTGTGCGACCTCAGCATTTCGGCATCATCGCATGAACACAGTGCAGTTTCGTTTCTGTGCCAGAGCCGGAGCTCTCGCTCCACACCCTTTCGAGTGTCTGTGTTGTCCAGAGGTGGAGGGACTTTCCTCACCGGCTATATCTGCCAGCGGCAGCCGCCCTTCCTCTCTCGTCCTATCTTAACATAATTAGAAGTCATTCATAATAGCTTTGCTTGGGTACAAATCTATATTCTTTTATTTCATATTCATTGTGATGGCTAGAGATCAAAAAGATCATTATTATAGAAGAGCCAAAGAGGAGGGCTATAGGGCCCGATCTGCCTATAAGCTTCAGCAAATAAATCAAAAGTTTCACCTTATCAAAAGGGGGGATGCGGTAGTTGATCTGGGTGCGGCACCAGGCGGTTGGCTCCAAATTGTCAGGAAATTATCGTGTGGCAAAGTGGTCGGAGTGGACCTAGAGGATATCGAGCCAATTTCAGGTGTAATAATTTTAAAAGCTGATTTAACAAAAAACAGTACAATTGATTTAGTCAGGGAATCCTTAGAGGGCAAAGCAGACGTAGTTATTTCGGATGCTGCTCCTAATCTTACCGGCGCTTGGGATTTGGATCATGCCAGATCGATTGATCTTGCACGTTCTGCTCTAGGAATGGCTATTAGTCTTCTAAAGCCGAGAGGCAACTTCTTAGTCAAAGTCTTTCAAGGGGATATGTTCGCCGATTTCATTTCTGATGTCCACAAAGAGTTTTCAAACGTAAAAGCATATTCGCCACCTGCTTCACGCAAGGAGTCTGCTGAAACTTATGTGGTTGCAAAGAAGCTCTTAAGCGGCCCAGTGCGCAAGGGAGACATTCGCGAGGTGACGATTGATGCAATTGGCAAATCTGGTGACGGCATAGCGATGATCGAAGGATTTGCTGTGATTGTAAAAGGCGCCAATCTGGGTGAAAAATTGAAAATCAGAGTAAATTCGGTTAAATCCAACTTTGCTTTTGCAGATATAATTTAAATTACCTCAAGTAGAAATTTTTGCCCAATGAGCCAACATTTAGAAAATTTCGTTTCACGATTTTGGAGTAATAATCATTAGTTATAATCTATATTCAAAGATCTTAATTAATTTTGGAATCGCCTAAGCCCACCGTAAAATTTTTTAAACAAATTATGAAATCAAAACAGAATTAAACCTCGTTTTAACCCAAATCATCATGTTTCGGTAGAAACTATTTTAAATCCTCAAGTCTCAAGCATCAGCATTGACCGTATTTAGGGCTTATGATGTTCGAGGCCTTTACGGAATCGAGCTGACAGAAGATCTCACAAGAAAAGTTGGTAAAGCATTTGGATCTTATGCACAAGGCAAGGTGACCTTAGGCAGAGATACCCGCATCAGTGGTCCATCGCTGCAAAAGGCATTCCTGGAGGGAGTTCTTAGTACAGGGTGCGAAGTCCATTGCTTTGACATCATTACTATTCCGATTCTGAGTTTCATAACTAAGGTCGACAGATTTAAGGCAGCTGCTTATATTTCAGCTTCGCATAATCCGCCTGAATA
>JALHSR010000047.1 GCA_022865315.1 Methanotrichaceae archaeon
CTCGGTCAATCTATCCAATCGTGTATTCTACCCCGATGAAGGCTACCCAGGCTGACAATCAAGACATGGCAGAAGATGAAGGATCAGTCTACATTATGGAGGCGTTCTCTTGATGCGATCAAGACGTGCTTCGAGGGCATCCGCTGTGATCATGTTATTCACTTGAGTGAAATCATACCACATATTGCACAATAGCATCGATCCCCGAGCTATATTGGATGCGAGATGACATCCTGCCGTCCATAGGGATTGTTTGATGCCCGCACATGGGTTGTTTTTAGCCCCGAGCAACTTTTGTGCTTTAAATTGATTTTAAAATTTAATTCACAATTAAAGATAAAATTATCTACTGTTGCCTCCAAGTCGTCTAGAGAGCGTCTCTTTTTCTCGTGAATCAGTCGATCTTGGAGGCATTTTCGTGATGCAGTCTTGAGGTGCCTGGCAGGTCAATTCTTATAGGCCTTGAATTGATTCCAAATATTCGATAGATAAGCAAAAGCATTGCGAGCTGAATTTATCAGCTCATATTTGCCATTAAGGTAAAATTCTCTTATTTAAAGAAATCGATATGATTAGAGGTAATTGAGAATCACTCATGGGATTTCCGCACCAGTTTACTCGTAAATTGCTTGACCCTTGCCGGATCTTCTGTAATGCGATGGCGGAAAGTCTCTTGGAAAGCTCTTCCTCCTCAAACTCTTCGACGTTGACCCTTTTATATCCCTTTGCTAAGCGTTCGACCTTATCCTTACTGAAAAAGTGGACAACGAACCCTCCACCGATTTCCCACATGTCCTCGCCGCGATGGATTCCCGTCTGGTAATGCGCGTCAGTTGTGTTGCGAACCGTATAGATGTTAAGCCCTTGAGGCTTCAGTACACGCCATTTTTCTTTTGATAGGAACTCAAGTTCTGATGTGGTGAGCGCCATGCAATAGAGCATGTGAGAGTAACATCCTTCAAAAAAGTCATCATCAAAAGGAAGGGGTTTTCTTACATCATGCTGAAGCGCCACAACGAATTGAGACCGGCCGAATTTATTGGCCTTGGCTATTATCTCCTCTATGCCTTCCTCGCTGTAATCAAGCGTGTAGATTTGAAATCCTTCTTGGGCGAAAAACAGCGTATCACGTCCCTGGCCACCACCAAGCTCAAGAATTTTCCTTTTGTCCTCCTTTTTGAGGAGTTCGATCGCTTTGCGGGCAGGATAACTCGGTTCTATCCCAAACATGTTGGTGTTTTTTACAAACATCCTTTCCCAGTGATCTTGTTAGGCATCCAACAGCACTTTTGTCGTATCTGTACTTTGGTCTTTCATGATATCCCTTGTTAAAAGTCGAGACTCGGATCTCGTCTCTTTTTTTTCAAACTTTCGCTTTTCTTTGACAGTTTTCATTCAGAATTGAGCAATGCGCGTCTCCATTCAGGCAGAGCCAGATGGCAACTCTATTGGTTGGCCAGCCGCTTTCCATGCAGAAAAACCATCTAATAGTACCCATGCGTCCCTATCATCGAAGACCCTTAGAGCCATGACGCCATATGGAGATCTTTTGTTTGTGGCGCAATGGACAGCTACCTTCTTGCCCACCGGGATATTTTTCATATTGGCAATCAGGTCGTGGAATGGAATGTTCATGGCACCTTTGATGTGACCCTGTAAGTAATCCTGAGGTTGTCTGATATCCACAATTACCCAGTTAGTATCCTTTTTGCTCTTGTTGAGAAATTCCTGGACAGTCATCATGTAGAATTGATTGCTCATGGCCCCATTCAGGAATGCTTCCGCGTTCATCAAATAATCTGGAGTAACGTTGCCGTCCTCTGGCACAGAGTTAGTATAACATGTCTTCTCCGGTGAACAACATCCTTGCCCAATGCAAATACCTGCAAATGCCATTAGAAGCATCAATACTAATGAATATTTCATGATCCAGCCTCTATTACACCTAATATCATCATATTCATTATAAGCGCTTATAAATATCGCCGACAACTGATGTAGATTGCGAATCCAGGGACAAAAAGGATAAGCAGAATGCGGG
This sequence comes from Methanotrichaceae archaeon, assembly GCA_022865315.1. Lineage (GTDB taxonomy): Archaea > Halobacteriota > Methanosarcinia > Methanotrichales > Methanotrichaceae > JALHSR01. Next base: position 2,042 of record JALHSR010000047.1, read on the forward strand.
TCGTACGATATTGGATCACAGCAATTTTGCTGACAGTAGCATTAGTGACGATTTTGTCGTCTGCCTTAGCCAGTGATAACTCTCTGAGCACCATAATTACCTCTCCGGCATGGCCTACAGAATATGCACTCAAAAATCTTACAATTTCGTCCGCTGCTACCGTCTTTGCAGCCGGCCTTTTAGCGGGCTTCAATCCTTGTCTCCTGGCCATACTGGCCTTTCTGGCAAGCACAATGCTGGCCAGTACGGGCCGCAGAAGGGATATCTTGACTATGGTGGCCTTCTTTTCCCTGGGTATATTCGTGGTCTACATTATTTTTGGAGTGGGCTTATTTAGCGCTCTACAGGAAAAGTCCACTGCCGCTATGTTTCGCTTTGTTCTGGCAGCTGTCCTTTTGGTTTTGGGGCTAATGCAGCTGGAGGACGCCAGAAGGCTGCAAAGTGGAGGCACGTCACTCTTCAGCACGGACTGGACTAAGAAGTATGTCCATGGTATCATTGCCAGCCGGAGGCTCAGCTCTTATTTCCTCTTAGGAGCGCTCTTCTCGCTGGTAAGGGCCCCCTGTGTAGGAGGGGTCTATATCGCTATCATCGGCATAATCTCCAGCCAGGGATATGCCTCATCAGGGCTATTTTATCTGATGATTTACAACCTAGGCATCGCGCTTCCCGTGCTGCTTCTGGGAGGAATCATCGCATTAGGCATGAGCCCAGAGCAAGTGGACCATTTCCGGTACAAACACAGAGTTGCCATCCGGTTGATAACGGGAATCACGCTATTAGCTCTGGCCCCGTTTATCTACTGGCAATTGATTTAGGCTAATTATCTAGCATCCGCAGCAAAAATGAATCGATCATAGCATTAAAGAACAAACGAGCGGCAGGATCTGCGCTAAGATACCCATACTTGCAGTCATAAAATATATAGACCATGTTCTACAATGTGCAACGACACGCCCAAGCTGTAATTTCCGGTATCATAGGATACGAAGGCTAGGCAGAGGTGGGCGCAGAAGCGCAGCCAATACACTGAGAGAGCCAGAGTTGTTATGGCAATTGTTCTGCATTCCGATAAAAACATAACCAAGAGTTAGGAGGTGGCTGAAAATGACCGGAGAAACGCCCAGACATTTCAAGTTTGGAGAAGCCCTAGGCACAGGTATCAACTCAGCCTTTATTAACCTAAGATCTGAGATTATGAAAAACGGTGCTCTATCCACTAAGGAGAAGGCACTTATCGCATTGGCGAGTGTTGTAGCCCTTCAATGTGACTATTGTGTAGAATTTCATAAAGAAGTAGCCATGTCTGCAGGAGCCACCAAGGAAGAAATGCTCGAGGCAGCCGCAGTGGGAGGACTCGTTCGCTTAGGCTCCGGATTTGCCTCTGCTTCGATGATTTTGGAGAATGCGAAGAAGTAGAGAAATTATGTTTGGGCTAGGAATGGAAGACCTAGCCAAAGGTGATAACCGAGTCTTCTACTTCGAAGAAGGGCCAAGGGAAACGCCGAGGCTGACTGCCAAGGCCAGGCAGAAGATGAAGGACCAGGTCACTCTTGAGGCGTTTTCGTGATCTGGTCTCGGCGTAGCTGTTGGGGCATCCATTGTGATGTGGTCAATCCAATGCTGTTCGAATTGCAGACAGCTTTGGCTCAGCAATAACTCTTCTGCGAATGATCATGAGCTATTAGCCTCCTTAAACCACGAAAGCGGTGTGACCAATTTGAATTAATATGCTTTTCGTGCGATAAAAATTTGACTCTGCGGGCGATCGAGCAGAACAAGTTTATGATCGAGGATTACGATCAACTTAAATGCAGAAAGTTTGTGGGATCAATTGTCCAAGTTTTTTTGTTCAACGATCTTAAATGAGCTTGATTTTGGCCATTCTTGCCATCTTTCCAACTTTATTCAGCTAATTTCGATAGCTCAC
>JALHSR010000048.1 GCA_022865315.1 Methanotrichaceae archaeon
CAGATGGGCCGAAGGCAATCGTGAACGTCTCAAGTTCCGCTGCCCCTTAAAGACCGGCAAAAAGAAAGCTGCCGCACATAACAATGCCTGTCCGGCAAATCATCCATCCTTTACTACCGGGGCCTGCTACGGCTGTACCAAATACCTTGATGTCACCGATGATGCACGTTCTCGCGTTCCAAGAGATTCAAAGGAATTCAAGAAAACGTTTAAAGACAGAGAATTCGTCGAGCAGTATTTCGCCCGGCTGGGAGACCGTGAGGCCGAGCAGACCACGCACTACGCTTTGAAAACAGTACGCAATCAGATGACCATCGCTCATCTGACCGCAAGCTTGATCGGTGTTGCCGCCGCCATCCTGCTTAAGCAGCCCGAAAAGATGCGGTGCTACCGGACATTTGCTCAGCCACCGCAGCAACGTATGACCGGCTGAGTTGTTACGATTGACGCTGAACGATTAACTTTTTAAAGAGCATCGACAGGTGCATCAGAGATGCCCTGCCTATCAAAAGGCCTTTTTGCCTTAAAATACATCAAAACTCATACTCACGTTGCGAAAATCAGTGCTTGCTGTAAAACTCATCTCGTGTCCACTTTGGCTCATGCTAAAAATCACTTATTTTGCAGAAGTCTTAAAACGTTAATGAAATTGGTCCTTCAGTTTGTAATATACAATATCACCTCCGATAAAGACGTAATTAGCATAATTTTTATTGCATAGATTTACAAATTTAACCGATGTTACCGCCAACAGGCCCCGACGGCCTCCCGGCCGGAAAAAGTGGTTCGTCATTCGACCGGAGCCCCCCGTCATTCCGACCGGAGCCCCTATGTCTTTCGGGGCGAAGTGGAGGAATCTGGCCCCAAAATGGCCTAAAATCATCAAAACTGAATTGACCGAAACAAATTCCCTAATCCCCTCGAGCTACTGTATTCTGTGTTCTGTGTCCTGTCTTCTAAATTCTACCTTTTTTCCCTTGTTTTTCCACAAAATCATGCCGATATAATATTGTCGAAGTGGGCGGTAATATTTGAGGAACTTCAAAAGAAAGGCGAGAACTTATGAAAACGAGAAAGTATTTCATTTTGGTCTTAGTCGCACTCATCATTGGTGCTGGGCTTCTTGTGCAGGCAAATAGTAAACAGGGGTCTGCAACCTCAGATGAGATTCAGTCGTTTGAAGAAGCTCTTGTGCAGACATGTAGTAAAGAGGTATCCACGATCGGCAAAATCACAGATCGCCGCGCCTTTCTGGAAGGAGTGTTTTTTGCCCAGCGGGCAATAGGACGTATCAGAAATGAGGGAGCTCTCCTCAGTCTCCGTGCTCTGCGTGATCCGAAGGGGATTCTGAGCGGACTTGAAGGTGTCAGCGTTGCAGTAGAAGGCGTGAACCTAGAGGCGGAAAAATACGGTTTAACCCAACAGCTTTTGCAGACCGACACCGAGCTGCGGCTTCGTACACACGGGATCAAGGTAGCTGCAGACGTACTGCCTCAAGACGAGAAACTGGTCGAACAAACTTCCGCTGACGGTCTCCTCCGACTCTGGCAGCATGAGATTGACGCCAAGTCTGGCGAGGATTTCTTGCAGTCCACAAATGAGTGGGTCAGACGTGACATCTTCGAGACATATCAACTCTCCGGACTACTACCCATACTGCACGTCAATGTCAATACGATTGTGTTTGAAGAAAGTCGACGTGTTGCGTTCTCAATTGAAGTGGAACTCCAGGATGCGGCATATCTATGCAGAAATAGTGCAACTTATGCTGCTCCAATCTGGGAAAAAAGTAGCGTCGGTACTTGTTCATCAAGCCGTCTCAAAGACTATGTCAGAGAATGTCTCAGAGACAAGGTTGACGAATTCATCAACGATTACCTTGCAGCAAATCCTAAAGAACACTCGTCAGAGGAAAAACAGTAGGTGCAGGGTGAGGCTCTCTGGGGTTGTATGCTTTACGTAGGTTTTGGGCAAGAATTCATGGGCATTTTTGGGGGCAAGAATTATGTGGATTTTCGGGGTATTATTTTTCGCGTGGATATTTTTCGGTCAGGATATAATGATGAAAATCAAGCGCGGGGAACAGGCCTTAAAAGACGACGAAAAAGAATGGGAAGAATTCAAAGGAATGGAAAGATTATTACGGAGGCTAACATGGACGGAAAATTGTGTTCACAAGTTTGCAAGGTGCAATAAATCGCACCAATTTCAGCGAAACGGTAGGTTTAAGGTGGGGCTTGTCCCACCTTAAATAAGATCAACGACATCGACCGGTGGGCTGAAGCCCACCCTGCATGACTAACAGATTACAAAAGTCATATTAGGACCGTTAATATGAAGCGAACTGTTTTTATATCATCAACGTACCGCGATCTAATAGAATACCGACGATCTGTATGGGAGATGCTTGAGAAATTTGATGTGGCCGTCCGAGGTATGGAGGAGTTTGGCGCAAGGACCGAGGCTCCCCTGCAAACATGTCTTGCAGAGGTCGAGCAAGCTGATGTCTATGTGGGTATCATAGGCTTTCGGCTGGGATCTATCAATGAGACCACGGGAAAATCGTTCACGCAGGTTGAATACGAGCGTGCGTTAGAATTACGGAAGAAAATCCTCATATATTTGATCAATGAAGAAGAAGCTCAGTTTCAACTTAAACAAATCGACATTGATGATCCCTCACTCTGGCAACGGCTCCTTAGTTTCAAGCGCACGCTGCGCGAGCGGCACACTGTTGAAACTTTCACAACCTCCAAAGATCTTGTGACAAAACTTGAGCGAGACTTTCACAAGTATCTCTCATTGAAGGTCGGGCAGACCACGCCGTCAGAAATGGGCGAATATGAAATTTCTAAACAGACTATTGGTAAATTCATGCTAACGCCGAAACTCCTTTCGGGCTCGGAAGTTCGGTTGAGAGTGCAACTTAGCAGGAATCGTTTCGCTGCTGCCAGAGGGCTATGTGATGCCTTCAACCTACAATATGGCGCGACTGTGGGTGTCTCCATTACAGTTCTCGAACCCAAAATTGAATTGTCAAAAACGCTCACTGAATTGTATTCGCCGGGAACGCGAGTTCAAGAACTGCTGGACCTACCCATCGATAAGCCCGTCGACATCTACGCTCGGCTTGAATTCTCTTCCGCCGACGTCCCACGCACTCGAGCTCGCTTCTTCAGTGACCGTTATGTGGCCTACCCTATCGACGAGATGAACCCGTCTCAGACTATTCACGAGCCTGCAGAGGGCAAAATAATCTTTTTGTTCTCGAAGTTACCGAAGGTTGATGTGTCGGGTAACGCCTGATCAATGGTTTCACACAGGGGGAGAAAAGGATCATGAGCATTTTTTGGATATTAAGCGAGTTAGTATAATAAACCTGATACGACTGTCTTGGATTGATGGACTTTGTGAGCACTATCCGAAGTGCAACGGAACTCATCGAAAGGGAAAATAATGAGATTGGTTACTGATCAAAACGGAACAAAATGGACAGTTTCTATTTACGGTCCAAAATTCAGTTTGGCAGCGGGCGAACCATTATCTGAACGCATATCTTTTATGACCTTGTTATTTGAGTCAAATATCGGCGAAACCAGAGATAGAAGGACTGGCAAATGCCCTTTAGAGGCTATTTCAGACGGAGAGCTGCTGGAGTTGCTAAACAAAGATGATGAGGATATCAAAGCATACAAATAAAATTCCTTGGGAGATCAAATATGTCTGATCCAAGAAAAGCACACACACAATATAACGATTATAGAGGCGAGGTTGCGGCTGACATAGCTGACAGGATGAATCTTACAGATCTTGCACAACGACTTAATATAGACAAAGATTTTTGGCCGGTCGGATTCGATTTCTCCATAGATGAAACAGGTTTATCTATAGAACGTCCCGAAATAAACGTCTCTATTTATGCAGTTGATTCCAATGTGTACGGAGCAGCAATAGATGCTATTAACAAAAGTGTTTTGAGCAAAGACGGTGTATTGCTGGTCACATGCTTCTCCAAAAAAATTCCTATACAAGAATTGTTTAACTTCTTCAAGCGTTTTCATGTGACCGGTTTCAACAAGGCACTTCGCGCAGAAAAAGTAGAGGTTATTCAATCTGTAGAATGCGATGAATCGCACCACTTCTGCTCAAATTGATTATTACATGGATTACGAATACAATGCAGGCGAAAAAGGCACAGATACTAAGAGAGGCATGGGGAGATAGGCCATGCGATCATCCTGATTACGACAGGGAAATCGTTCTCGGATGTGATAGTGGGGACAAGGTGTGTACGCAGTGTGGTAAAGATCTCAGTGCTGAGGAGATAGAGGAGATACGTAGAAAGAAGCAGGTTTCTCCGCTCGCTGCGCTCGGTCGAAATGACAAAGGTACAGAGACGCTTTGTCCGAAATGATGATTTGCTATCCGGAAATTACTTCAATGCAGCGTTTGCACAGGTCGGGGTGCTCGGCGTCGGTTCCTACGGTGGGCCAGTAGTTCCAGCAGCGCTGGCATTTTTCGGAGGAGCTTTTTTGTGCCGCGATGGTTGTTTCA
>JALHSR010000049.1 GCA_022865315.1 Methanotrichaceae archaeon
ATCTCCTTACCCACACGTATCCGGTCGAAGTATGTATTCCACAAAGCACACATGCAGTTTCATATGGTATGTTGCAGTTGCCAAAGGCATTGAGAAAGATGAGCTTGATCTTGATATCGTTATCACTCACTGCTGCTAAGCTCTCCTCCAGTTCCTCAGCCCGCTCTACTCTGATGATATTCCCCTACATATGGATATATTAAGCAACGCATTATTTTATGTATTTCGGTGAACTATAATCGAAATAATTGAAATGTTCAATTAAACTATATCCTGGGATTTTTCTGATTAGTAATTCAATCTGGCTATTGTACTTAAGGAAGAAATTTGATAACCTTTATCTGAAACTTGCTCTTAAATCGAAATAGAAGTTTTAAGAGCTATTTGAAAATATCAGATAATAGCATATTTATACTGATAGCTCTATATCCAGAATATCAATTAGAAAGCTCGACTTTTGCTGGTTCCTTACCTAATATTGCCCTAAAATTCTTTATTTCCGATTAATTGAAGGATGTTGCAGCTTTCACGAGCGCAAATTAGCCGTTTGCGATTAAATGCGCCTCGAAACACATACGTTCTCTACATAAATCCAAAATTGCGCAAAAATTAATAAAACTTACACTTCCATAAATATACTTGATATTCTAGATTGTTTAAGAAATAAAAAATAATATAATTCATTTAATAACGATATAAGACTGAGCCGAGCTATAATATGGAGATCGATTAATTCTATATTTATCCAATCCGAATACCTCTTTTAGAGCTATAGTCTCGCCAGGAAAATCATGCACATTAAGCTCATCAAATCCTATCAAACTTCCCTTTGTGATATGCGACTTAATTTCTTCTAGACATTTCTTAGTAGGAACATATATATCTAAATCAAAATATGCAAGCGCAACGATTGTCTCCGGATTTTCTTTGAAGTACTTCTCAATCTCTACCGTGACATCTCCTTTAATTAATTGATATTTCGTTATGTGAGATATTGGACTTTCTTTCTCATGGTACTCTAGAATCCTTTTCAAATATTTTTCGTAATCCTTTGTAACAGAATAAGCTCCAACAGAAACGATATCAGATTTATTCTCCATCGGATGAACAGACGGAAAACCCTCAAAAGTATCAAAACCGATAATCTTGCGGTTGTGGTTAAAGGGTTCATACATGCCACGAAATGATTCAAATAATGCAAGATTTAGCCCCCATCTAACGCCAAACTCCATAACAACTCCGTGTGTGTTTAGAATTTTTTTGTATATATGATCCATAAATAATATTCTAGATAGGTCTTGTCTTCTAATAAAGAGACCTAAATTCGATAGAAATTCGTTATCTGGAATCGGACAATTCCTAAAATCGCTATAAAATTCTTCTCTTCTAAGTAATTCGTCTTCCGAATAATTTATTTTAATCTTCATGAGATTATCCTTCATTTTTCCATCTCCACCCTTGAAAAAATGCCTTTTTTAGCAAACTGTTTATTCAACCTTTCTCCGACCCCATTTTCATTTGTATATTTTTAAAAAAACACCAAAACACAATCTATGTAGGATCAAAGATTTTCTTGGAAAGTGCTTACACTCTGTATTAATGCTGAAATCCTGATGAGAAAGTAAAAATGCTGCAATTAAGAAAAGATGGATTTTGGATAATAATTAGCAATTTTCCTATTTGCATAAGATCCAACCGGGATCAAATCCATCAAACTAGATATAGCAAATAGATTCTCTTGCAGACTTATATATATTGAGAACTTGCTCTATGTGGGACTTCATCGAATAAACTTTTGCAGAGTCATAAGCATTTCTGCCCATTTGCTCAAGCATAGATCGATCTGAAATGAGGTTCCTCAAAACATATTCCAATTCATCGACACTTCCAGGACTGAATAGCAGACCATTATGTCCCTCTTCAACCATCTCTGGTATACCGCCAATACGACTAGCAATGACTGGAGTGCCAGCTCTAAAGCTTTCTGTAATCACTACTGGAGCTATTTCAAATCCAATCGAGGGAACCACAGTAACATCTGACATGCCATATAAAAAGGGTAGCTCACTATTTGGCATGACACCATAAAATTTTATCCTTTCATCATTTGTAGCTAAACGCTCCAGATCGTTTTTATAGTCACCTCCACCAACTATATGAAGGCGAACCTCATCACCTTGTATTCTTCGCACTGCTTCAATTAGTGTATGAACTCCCTTATGCTTTCCAAGACGACCAACAAATAGTATATTGAAATTTTTATTATTCTTTTTTTCATATTTTTTATGATCTATATCAATTCCATTGATTAATTTTATTTTTCGAGATTTTAAAAAAAATCCGTGTTGGGAATATAAGTCGAGCAGGAACTGCGACGGGGCCGTTACGATATTTGGCTTGTTGCTCATAATTTCTTGAATCGCTCTGCTATATAATCTACAAAAGATGCTGCGTCTCCTGCAAAATGATCCATCACTCCTAAACAAGGTGACCTTCCGACAAAGCAATAAAAGGGAATGGAGAGTGAGAATAACTGGTATACCTAGACACTTCGCCGCATCCAATAAAGATAGTGACATGCTGTATATGTCATGTATGTGCAAAACATCCGGAAGCTCTTCCTGCAAAAATTTCCTGAATAATATAAATTGAGCAGGATTCCATAAGTTAATTCCATGATAAATTGGTTTCAGAAATAAAGGAATACCCTTGCTGCGGTATGAATCGTATATATTGACAAGCGGGATATGGAATACTCTGACAGGCCCATCCATTTCCATGGAAGGCTTAAAGGAAGATATGCCACGAAGAGGACCTGGAGTTAGAACCAAAACCTGATTTCCTTGCCTTGCTAGACCATGGGCCAGACTCTGCCCATAAATACTCACACCCCCTGTCGCATTAGGAGGATACCCCTCAATCACGAGGCAAATTTTCACTTTTCTAAAGCCTCCAAATAAACTTCTTCCGTTTTTCTCGCTATTACAGACCAGTCCAGGATCCTTTTGAGCATTTTTCTCTTACGATCAAGATCTTTTTTTATATTTGGGTTGGCAAAAATGTTATTCACTGCCTGAATAATTTGGGCTACTACATTTTCTTCCATGTCTAAACCATGACCTCCAATCTGGCTTAAGATATACTTCAGTCCATCTGAGTCTGCAAAAACTGCTGGAGTTCCACAAGCCATACACTCCGCGACAACCAACCCAAATCCTTCGCCAATAGATGGAAAAACTAGAACATCAGCAATATTATAGAAATCTGCCATCTGATCGTCATCCACCCTTCCCGCAAAAAAAAGATCTTTTTCAACAGTTAGTTTCTCTCCTAGTTCATGCAAAAAACGCCCATAACCCCAATCTTCCCCGATAAAAACAAACTTGGTGTCAGGATAATATTTTCTTATCGCTGGCGCAGCTTCAATCAAATATTGTGGTCCTTTAACTTTCTCAAGCCTGCCAACGAATAAAACAATCCGTTCCGGATTGCCGAGACTTCTCATTAAATCTTCAGAAATACTTTTTGGCCTAAACCGATGAAAATCGACACCATTGGGAATTACTCTGAGGCTTTCTTGAGGGACACCAATCCGTTCAAATTCTTTTTTCATTATTTCAGTCAGCACTATTAATTTATTGACAGCCCCCAATGTAAGTTTTCCAATTGTTCCGTTATATAGAGATCTGGCAAAGCGATAGGGAAGTCCAACGTTATCGACAGCCTCAAGACCCCTATGGTGGGTCAGAACAAACGGTTTATGTCTCAACGCTGATACTAAAGCTGCTATATCTGATTCGACAAACATATAATGATGAGCATGAATTATATCATAATCGCTTGAATATCGGATAAGAAAAGCAATCAGTTCTGGATTCATGGCATAACTCCAAAATCTGACCCACGGCCTAAATCGCCTTATATCAACTCCATCCATATACTCTTCGGATGCCAGAGGATGTTTCGGAAATGCAAAATTAATACGCGAGAAAGAGACTCCAGGAATGTCGGCATCGTATAGCCAGTTAGAAGTGACAACAGTAATCTCATGCCCCCTTCGGACCAAAGCTCTGCAAAGTTGGAAGACCACTTCCTCTCCACCACCGACGGCGGGAGGAAATCTCTGAATTACCTGCAATATTTTCATCGAATATCACGTTGCTTGCGAATCGTCAGGAGGAGTGCGAAAATCTTGCTATACGCAGCTGCTGGCAAAACATCTGCAATATTTGCCGAACTCCTGATCAGGAATTTGGGTATCTGCAAACTCCTAAGATGATTGGTGAGATGGCTTAATATTATGATCTTTTCTAGGTTTTTTCGAGGTATCTCATTTGTATTGCCTACCATTTTCGCGCATATTTCCCAGTCTTCTTTTTCAAAAAAATCCTTTCCCCCAATCATCTCCGAGAAAATTTGGGTTGTAGGATAGGGTATAATCAATCCACTAGAGAAAGAAACCTGTTTATCTAGATTGCACAGCATATCGACGGTTTCGCTCAATGTATGATTGGCTTCATTAGGGGCTCCATAAAGAAAAAACACTATTGTCTCTATTCCGAGTTTTGCCGTTAAGTTGATACTATCTAAGGATTTTTCACGATCCATCCCCTTTTTCATTGATTGGGAGATTTTCTGGCTCAAAGATTCCAGACCATATTCGATGGTATAACAACCGGCATTTTTCATAAGCAAAAGCAGATCTGGAGTCATGATATCTGGGCGACATTGGCATCCCCAGGCAATTCCGACTTTTTTCAATTCTTCCAATAATTTTCTAAGGGATTTTGAGTCGCGGTTGAAAAGCTCATCAATAAAGTAAATGTATCGATATCCCAGATTTTTGAGCTCTTCAATCTCTTCAATCACTTTGTCAATTGGTCGCATTCGATATTTATTTCGAAACCACTGCTTGAAACAGAAGGAACATTGAAAAGTACACCCCCGTGAAAATTCAACACTCGCTCCTTCCCTGAATCGAAATGAGTGCGAATGGTAAGGTCCCAGCGGCAAGAAGTCAAAATTTATCTTAGGCAATAAATTCAAATCCTCTACGAAGGCAACACCGTTATCCAATTCTCCTGAACATAATCCTCTCACATGCAGATTCCCAAGACCACTGTTTATGAATTCAGCGACAGATAATTCAGCTTCCCCTCTAACCAAATCATCGCATTGGCATTCCTTAAGAACCCATTTCGGAGATACTGTAGGATGGGGTCCGATAATAATCGAAATAGCTTTGCTGCTCGATCTTACGATATGGGATACTTTCTTTGGAAGGGAAATGTCAAGAGGACAACACCTCCAAAATAGGTAGCTAGGTGCAGTAGACATAACTACCACCTCAGGCTCAAAAGACCTAAGCCTTAGCTGTAAATCTTTATTATTTAACCGCTCAAGAAATGCATCAATCACCAAAATTTCATGATTTTTGGACAATATCGTCGCTGGATATAATAATTCTAGGGGATGATGTGGACGCTTGCATCCAGGAAAAATCCTGGGAGATATTGAGTTCCAGTTAGGATTTAAAAATAAAATTTTCATAAATTTATTTTGTTATCATAATATTTTAATGATTCATAAATGGGCATTATCCCACCCAGAATCTTATTCCAGGACCATTTTTCAGTAATAAATTTCAGTCCATTAACCGAATGCTTTTCCCATATAGTCTTATCTTTATAGGCCAATATAGCCTCGGCAAACGCCAGAGGATCTTCGGGGGGTACAACAAAACCGCATTCATTATCTTTGACAGCTATTGCCCATTCCCCTGCGTTAGCACAGACCACTGGCACTCCCATAGAGAGATATTCATATGTTTTTGTGGACGAATAATATTTGAAGGCTTCATCTTTAGTCCATGGTGCCACTCCAATATGCATATTAGACATGTGCTCTCGGAATTTATCCCTTGGTAAGCATCCCAAGTATTTTACAGGTATCTTTTCTTTAGATATTTTTGCGAGAAGCTCATTCTTTTGATAACCGTCCCCTGTTAAATAGAAATTAAAACCATTATTCCCAATCATCTTTGCTGCATCAAGGTAATCATGAATACGTTCCCACTTAGCAAATATGCCAGAATATATGACATTTAAAGGACTCCCATGAGGCGCCCGGTATCCTTGCCATGGTATAGCGGCATTAGGAACTATACTCAGATTTTCCATTCCATACTCAGATTTGAGCCGGTCTTTCATGACTTTAGATGTGACTATAACGTGATCAGATGATCTCAAAATCTTTTTTTCTTTTTTTGCCATATAATGTAAAAATTTTGGAGATAATTTAGCAGAAATTCGCATTTCATCGGTGAGCAACCCGCTGTGCAAGTCAAAAATCATCGGTAGATTTAGAGACCTCTTAATTGGAAGAGCTACATCTGCAGCAAGAAATGTCTCAGCTTGCAGCAAATTGAGGTTCTCTTGCTTTGCCATTTGATAAAGGGCCCTCGATAAAATTGTTTGTAAGATATCATACGCCAACCTTTCTATGAGATAGCTATTGACTACAGGTAACTTTGATAAGAAATTCCATGCTTTCGGTATTAGTGTGGCAAAGCGAAACTTATGATTATTTATACCAGCCGTGAAGGGAAGCGATTCTATATACGGATTCATGAGTCTCACTTCGTAGCCAAAATCTTCTAATTGCTGGCAAAATTGATCAATCCTAACTACATCCCCAAGAACACCACTACTTAATGATACAATACCTATCTTTAACTTTTTATGATCCATTTTTTTAACCGAAGATTAATTAAATATTTGACTAAGATAAAGATCAATCAAAGAATACAATTGCATTCCCATTATCATATGTTTTTTTACTCTTTGCAAACAAATGAGAATAATCCCCTAAAGGCACGTAATTGTTACCCATATATACTATATTCAAAATTACATTAACATAATTTAGATATAAATAATTTCCTTTATCTAAAGGTTTATTTAGTCGAAAGAATGTCACGGTATTCCATCTATCCCGAAGGTTCCCGTAACTTAGCCTAACGCCACCGCTTGCATCTGAATAAACCAAGGATTCATTTTTTGTCATATTCGCCAACCACAATGCGCCCGCGATTTCAGGGTCATGGACATAAAAATGAGCGAAATCGGGGCCAACTGAATTAAGAACAAGCGAACGTTGTTCGCCTAGGAATTGATAAATCAAATAGGAATTATTTGCATACAAAAAGAGTGTCATTATCAGGATAAAAATCAAAGCCTTCCTACTCTCTTTTCGTCCAGCAAGCATGACTCCACCAAAAATGTAAGAAAGACTAAGCAAGATCATGGCTTGACTCCACATTCGATCAAGTGTATATACATTGGATAAATGCGGTAATAGGACCATCGAGGTAAGAACAATTACTGCACCTGCTACCATGCCCAAATGTGCAGATGTCAATTCATTGGACACCCACTTTTTTTCAGTTCCTCGAACATTTTCATATAAAATAAAACATGTTCCCAAGGCTATTAAGAGAGATATTAAGTAGTGGCTAAAAGAATAAATTGAATCCCCTAAACTTCTGATCCCAATTCCCATTATTTGAAGTGTTCCTTCTGGCCTAGTTTCCTCAACAAAAAAATTCCCAAAATTTTCGATAACATTTTTTGTAGCATAAACGGCTCCTTGATCGAATCTAGTTTCACATATCTGAACATACCATAAAAAAATCACGACTAATATCAGAGCCAAAAAGCTTTTCTGGATCTCAATCCGGGACGTCTGCTTATAGGTCCTTTCCATATTCCCAGCTAAATAACCAAAAGCAACAATGAAAAAGAAAATCACGCCAGACGTGTAATGGCTTAAGATCAATCCCAATGAAAAGATAATCAACAATAATCTTTTAAGTTTATACGAAATATTTTCGTTTATCAAGACTACAATAAATAAAGAGAAAAACAATAGGGCCAGAGAGGTTCTTGGATTTGATTGGGAAGCCAGAATAATAGACATTTGTGAAATATAAAAGAAAGATGCTAAAAAATCATATTTATCAGATAAATACTTTCTAGATGAATAAAAAATTGACAAAATAATTAGTGAGAATAAAAAAGCATAAATTGTCTTGTAAATGTATTCGCCATTAATATTTAACAAGCCCTGGAGCATGGGAGGAAGAATGACCACACTCGTGCATGCATTGCTTGGATTATTAGATAAAGCCAGATTCCAATAGGAGTTTTGAAAAACCCGTTGCGATAAGAAATATTCAAAATGGACATCGTAGCCTAGCATATGGCTCGATCTCAAGGAATACATCAGGATAAAGGCCAGCCCGATTGCCCAAATCGATCCAGCATAAACATAAGTTGCCCTTGATTTTAGTAAAATTAGAATAATAATATATATTGGAATAATTATATAAATACTGAACAAAAGTCGGTTATTGTGTTCATTATTCATAAGTTCCGCACCCAGTACTGCAAGCACTGGAAATAAAAATGATAATAATAAAAAAGGTTCTCGAAATATTAAATCTACATCTATAATACGATAAGGTGAATTGATACGCTTGTGATTGCCCCACCAAGATATAATAGCAATAGGTATGATGGTCATCAAGAATGCAATAAATATTGGGTAAAAAGATAGAGGTTGTTTTTCTCCCATCGAATAGAGAAACCGATTGACAAAGATACCAAGAAACATAAGATAGGCTGCGCTTAAACCTACATAAATTGGAATTTTTTCGAAAAGACCCATGTAGTCTAATTGGCAAAAGCTAAGAAACGCCCAGCCTGGGACGAGCAAGAATATAAATAGCCCGAATATTTGACTTAATGGAGTGATTTCAAATTTCGCAAAATATATATAGGCTACTAAAACTGCAAAGAGAATCGTAATTGTGTAGTTTACGGAAAGATGAAATTTCATTAAACGTTTCTCCTGCCCGGCATTTAACCAATCACCTTAATGCCAACCAAATTAGAGGATATCTAAAGGAGAGGTATCCTTTCAAACTCTCGTCTGATCCAGATCTTAAAGCATATGGGGACATCATTTGAAATTAAGACTTTAGGAAATCATTAAAATTACAGAATATTGAATCTTCCATTTTTTGAGACTTTGAAAGAAGTATTCAAAACATGCACAATCATTCAATCCATTTCTTCAATTCACTAATAATAACACTTGATCCGTGAGATAGATAATAGCTAGATTCTTTTCCCGTTATCTTCATTCGGCCCTTTCTCAGTTCAGTCTCTAAATCGCCATATACAATGGTCTTTCCATTGCCTAACTCATATGAAAAGTGGGCGTCACTACCAGCGGTCATAGATTTATTGAATCCTTTTGCCAATTCTTGAGAATTCATATTCTCAATACATTTAGACCTAGCGTTGAATCCCTCAACAAGATCCACTTTATGCATTATACTTTCTATATTTTTATGATTTCTAAAGGGGTGAGGCAAGATAACTAAACCGCCTTGTGATTTTATATCTTCAAATACATGATTAATCTCATTAGATGATATTTCGCTATTGAGGAAAATGCCAATAATATCACCAAATTCGGTCTTTACCTCCATGCCAATAATGGTCTGAAAGTCTTTATGCTTATTGATCCTTAGAGCCTCGAGACCACCTTTTATTGTAGCATGATCTGTGATAGCTATACCATCCAGACCTTTCTTCCTAGATAAATTTATTATTTTTTCAAGACTCAAAATTGAGTCATACGAGTATTTTGAATGAACATGCAAGTCATAAATCATAAAAATATTTCCTTTATGGGTTGAAATTGAAAACATTTCAATAAATATTCTAATTTATATAAAGCTGAGGATAACCCATAATAATTTACAAAATTAAAAAAATAATTATCTTTGTGACGAGGTAGGTCGGCAAACGTCTCCCAAGGATGGAGGTAAAGCACAGCAGGTCTCTCTTTGTTAATCAAATCTATAGCCCTTTTGAGAAACCATACAGGAAAAATCCGCAGATAAAATCCACCTGCAACAGGGATATTAAATTTGCATAATCGCAAAACTGACAATGGGATTTCTTTGATATCTCCTTTTGGATCGTTGACTACGATATCGTAATCTGATGGTTTATAACAACCTAAAGGAGCATTGGGGATACCATAAAGGCCCACCCTAACTGGGAACACGCTTGAATCATACTTAAAGCCATGGTCAGCGAGAATTTTGAGAGCCCACTTTGTATCATTAGTTAAAGAAAAGGATGGTGCTCTAAAGCCTACTGGACGAAACCTTGAAAGAGACCTCATGGAAATCTCGATTTCTCTTTCAAAATCCATTTCATTCATCTCATACAAGGGCTTATGAGAGTATCCATGATAGGCTATCTCGTGACCTTGATCAAATATCTGCTCAATTAGTTCAGGGTAGTTCTCTGCCACAAGACCCTGAATAAAGAAAGTAGCATGAATGCCGTATTTGTCGAGCAAATCCAGAATAGGATCTACAGACTCGTATATCAAGTCCTTCTTATTACCATGGTCACACATCCTCTTAAAGAACTCTGCGGACCACCAATACTCAAGATCTATACTCAATGCATTTATCATAGTTAATTTATAAATTATATATCAATTATTTTTTAAAATAAATTTCCACATATCAACATCGAAAATATATCTCAATGAAGCAATTGCAAAACCGAAAGTTGGACCTGGATCATTCCATGAAAGTATATCATCTGGGGTAGCTAAATCCAATAATTGAGGCAGGTTCTTAACCTTATTCTTTTCACTTAGATACCATAGGATATCTCCCGGGAGAATCCATCTACATTTTATTCCTTCTGCATATTCCATTTCCGGTTCAACGTCGCCATCAATAATCATTTTATACAGCAAATATGGGAAATCGATTCCAGCCAAAATCGAAAGATGCAGTGACCCCCAAAATCTGGGATTTACTTCCATCAGCTTCGGTAGACCATCTCTTGGATCTATTCTGAATTCGACCATGGCCACCCCAAACCACTTCATGGCTTTTAAGAGATCGATAGAATAGCGTAAAGCCTTTTCAGAAAGATCACTTCTAAAGGTCTCCCTTAGTGTACTTGGGCCTCCAGAAACGGGGTAAGATCGAATCCTCCTCTGAACAGATAAGGCTCTTGGCTCTGATTCATAGTTGAAAAGTGTGTATATGCCAAATTCGCCCCCATTTGGGATAAATTCTTGTATTAAAAATTTTCCATAAATATCATAGTTATTATTTATTTTATTAATTAAATCTTCAAGAGACCTACAAATCGAAAATCCTCTCTTTCCGAACCCCAATCTTGGTTTTATGATCACGGGAAATTCGAAATTATATTTATGTACGTCATCTAAACTTTCGATTTGAAAGGTCTTTGGTGTTGGAATGTCATTTTCTCTGGCTATTTTGAGAGTTATCCCCTTATCATATCCTTTTAAAAAGATATCTCGAGAGGGTAAAGCAATTGTTGTGTATCTTGACAATTCATCCTCATTATCGATAATGGGTCTTATTGATAGATCCGTAATTGGAAAAATCGCATCAAACCTATTTTCTTTAATATATGCCTTGAGATATTTTATGAAACTATCAGGTCGGATCTCGGGAGAGGGATACACTACACTTCTTGTACAGTATTTTGAAAATCTTCCGGTCGAAAATCTTGTTACTTCGCCAGCTGTAACCTTTAATCCTTTCTTGCCCAGGCTGCGAATTACAGCCAAAGAGTTCCTCATTTGTGAATCAGTCACAAAAATCTGATTTGACATGTGTTCTTTGCTCACCTGTGAGATAAATCCGCATAAAAAATTTTCAAAATAGTTACAATCAGATTTATAAAAATTTATCCCTGTTTGTTCTTGATATCGAATGCAATATTATTCCGGAAAGGGCCATAAATGATCCAACAATACTTAGAAATATCATCAGTAGAGTAGGCCCAAATGGGAGAGATCCATACCTATAGAAAATTCCGATCAGTTCTATTCCTAAAGTCAAACCAATTGCCATCAATGCGATTCCTGGAAAGGTAAAATAATAAAGAGGTCTTCGAGATTCCATATCATTCAAAATGATCCATAAGACTTTAGCGCCATGGCTCAGAGGGTTTTCTTTAGAAGGATTTTCAACATCGTATCGACAGTTGATCTCAACCTCGCTGACAAAGAAATTGTAGTCCTTTGCTTGAAACAAAATCTCTGTCCCAGCGGACATGCCATCATGGCTAATTTTTATTTTCTCTATTGCTTTGGTTCCATAAGCTCTAAAGCCACTCTGGCTGTCAGAGATATCCAGGTTTCCTACAAAATTAGTAGCCACATCAAGAATTCTCAGCCCCAATTTCCTATAAAATGGTATATACTGACCGTTTCCATTGCAAAATCTAGAACCTATAACGATATGGACTCCGTCTCTCAAAGGTTTGAGAAGACTCGGTATGTCTTCTGGATTATGCTGCCCGTCTGCATCGAGAATAACCATTTGGTCTGCGCCTAATTCTCTTGCCGCCTGAAAGCAGCTTCGTATTGCTGCTCCGTAGCCTAGATTTTTTTCGTGTCTTACCACAATAGCACCGAGTGCTTTAGCTATATCCCCTGTAGAATCTGAGCTGCCATCATCTACGACTACGATTTTATCGACATATCGTCTACAACCCATGATGATTTTGGCTATGGAACGTTCCTCATTATATGCAGGCAGTGCAGCAATTGTTAAAGCCATATGTACTCCAATATCTTATATATCTCATACAATTTGAAATATTACCCATAAATAAAATCAAACTTACTTCGCTTCTAAAAGTCTATTTTAATTTCTAAGCGAGAAGATTCAAATTTAAAAATAGGGAATAGAATTACTTTAGTGCTTATTTTTGCAATTGACATACGTATCAATATACCTTTCTCGAAAATTTTGAAACTAGTTACTGATTAATCCGCACATTAAATTTTATCCTTTCGAGCTCGTGTGCTCTGATGCGCGAAGAATATTATGTCAAGGTGCCAATCTTACTATTTAAATCAAGAGACAAATGAACTTAATTAACTCTAATTTATTAATTAAACCTATTTTGCATTCATATCTTCACGCAAAGAACAAACATGACCACTTAATTTTGATTTTAGCAAAAAACTCCGCTATCCTTACCAATCCCTCTTATCATGGCATCAATTCAGAATCCGGAAAGGGCTTTACTGCACACTTGACCTCTATTCCTGAATTACTCCATCATATATATGAAGCGCCAGATCATTTAATATCTTCGTTTCTGGCTATTTTTTGTCGCTATTTCAAAGCAATTATGGATTGATGATCGTTACAATAGACTAATCCTGTTAAATATATAGTAAAAAATATTGTTGCTCGAAATTGGGCAGTTGCTTTTTCAAGACCTATTCTTGATCCCAGAAGCTGCGCGTATTTCTACGCTGAAAAAGGCCTTAAATATTGAAGCACCCCAAGATCCCAAAATATCACCGGTGCTGCTAATAAATTTGCTTCTTGGAACAAGTGCAATCGAAAATGGCTTTACTATCATTGCCAAAATAGGTTTGATATATTCTGGGCATTGTACCCCAACCACCATAACAACAGGGCAACCAGTTTTCTTCTGAATTAATCCCAGATCCATAAATGAATTCATAATATAATTTGCTTGTTATCGAATATGTTCCAGAATAATCTTCATCAAATAACATGGACCCGATCGCGGGATTACCTTGCAATTGCAAAGCGCTCCCAAGGAATCGATATCTTTCGTCTCCTACCGTTAGACCGCCTATATGCAGGTTGCCGGTGAAAGCTGCATCTAATTCTAATCTGGCCACGCCTATAAATCTATATGTCCTGTTCTCATCTGTTGTGCCATGAGTTTCAGTAGTATGATATAGACTTGCAGATACATCCTTGCTCATGACCTCGGCATTATCAAAAAATGCATCCAAGGTGGCACCACCACCTCTATTTCTTAAATAATTTGCTAATAGCGTTTTCGACCTTCCCTTGGATTGGAATCCGTCAAATTTAAAATTTTTTCCAGAATAAAAATATGTAGATGAATATACGTGATCTTCGCTTTCATTGAATTCTATTCCGAAATTTCCTGTGGCTACCGACTCGCCACCTATTTGAGAAAACCTAGCCCCCTTATTTGCGATAAGGCTTTCTTCATAGTCATAGCTTCCGCTACCATGGCCCGAATTCTTGAAATGAAGGCCATTGTATCTATTCTCGGGTTCACCAGTTAAAAAATTAAAATCTTGGTTAATGTTGTGAAATCCTATACCTCGAACAACCTCAGCCAAATTGAATGCAAATCTGGACTCGGTCACATTTTCAATGGTCAAATCTTCATCTTGGGCAACTCCAATAACGAGAATTAAAGGAAGGATGGCTGGAATAGATAAAAATTTTAACTTAGTTGCCCACCTACCTATGCCATCCATAGAACCTCCACCCAAGGCCTTGCTTGCTTATTCTTTTATTTGCATAAATGTGATTGGAATTTCTGATACGTACTTAAAGTTCTCATTAGTAGGATTTATGGATTTTTATAAGGTTTTTTATTTTTATATTATTTTTTAATATGCTTTCCTGAAGGGTATTTGTAATTTGGATTGATTTCATTTATAAAGATTGTCACCAATTCATGGATACATACCAAGGAAGAAAGTTAAAATGGAAGATTATTCAACCTCTCTGAATCTTAATGAGTAAGACAACGTGCCGGGATTGCCATAAAATTCTCCTTAGCTTTGTATAATTACTCGACTCGCTCCTCTAAAGGAAAATTATCTATTCCAGTTATTCACTGCTCTTTGATATTCATCATGATGCAAACAGTCAATCTCAAGATCATTTCATCGGAAAAGTCCCTACACTCGACTTTTTCGTTTCAGTTCCTTGTTGGTTCTCTCTTGACCATTAGTCGTCCCTGATTTTTCTCCAATGGTTTCCAGGAAATTCTCTGTAATTCCAGAGATAGAAACGGAATCGCTCAATGATTCAGCAGATTTAGATGATCCTCCGTCATCATGAGCAATCGCAAGCTCTTCTCTTGCTCTCATCTCTAGACTTTCTCGAGACTAATCGATAATCTCTCTGCTTTATCGTTCTTGGAAGTTATCAAGAACGACCACGCATGAAATGAACATTACTCATTGCCAAGATGCTCCGAGAAGGCTTTCCGGATTGCCTTCTGAACCCCTCATGGCCATAAGATATTGCTAATCGATTGCTAGATTACTGGTGCAAGGCATAATCCTCTATTGTCTAGTTACTATGATTTGAAGATCAAGTCTAGTATGCAACCAATATAAATATATAATTTAATATTTTTATTATGATTTGTTAACAAAGCGTTTGTGACAGAAACTCTATATGAAAGAAACTCTATATGAAAGAAACTCTGTTATACTTCTCTCATCAAGAAAGAGTAGCGCGTTATCTGAGCGTTGTGAGGTCAAAGTTGCTATCATCACTAAGCAGCACACTCAGTAGTACAACAATGGTCAGTAGTACATTGAGCACGACATCGTCTATTACCTCGTCATTGGTCACGTCATCTGCGGTCACGTCATCTGCGGTCATGGGCATGTTTACAACTGTTGGTGTGCCAGAAATCGGCGTCGTAACAATAGCAAGCTTAGTGGTACTTTTAGGCATTTTTGAGGTCCTTTCGGGATCGGATTTATGGAATAAGCGATTAGCAGCACTGTTAAACCTAGCCATATCACCAATGCTATTAACTTTCCTTCTAATAGTGCTTTTTAAAGTACGAGAATCTCTTTAAATATTGACTTTGAAAGCGTTGAATTCTTTATCGGCTAAGCGCAATTAGTGGTTTTCTCCACCTTATAGCTTCCACGAAGAGAACGATAAAGACGATGAAACTAACGAAATATATCGAAAAGCTAGCTAGCGCAGGCGTTATGACAAACAATGATATATTGGTCACACCATGTGCCAGAGCGATGACGGGAAGACTTCTTGACGCCCAAAAAAGCAGACCAAATGCCAATCCAGCTAGGGAGACGTAAATGATTTCACCAGTTAAATGATAACCGCTATGCATTAACCCAAATATGAGACTGGTGAAAATGAGACCGGTTAAAGCACCCAGCTTCTCCTCCATTGCCGTCTGCAAAGCTGAACGAAACATGAATTCTTCCACTACGCCAACACATACAATCATGATCAAAGAAAGAATCAAGATATTTATCAAGCTCAAATCAGGGATTAACATTTCTGGACGCAATATCTGATATTCTCCCCAACCTATGGCAAAGCCAAGGGCGAGGGCTATAGGTATAAAGAGCCAAAAATTTTTAGCTGTTATACCTGCCTCTTGCCTGCTAAAGATTCCATCCTTCATTATCAAATAAATAGGCAAGAACATTGGGAGGTATACAAACATGTAACTGTAAAGGGTTAAATGAAAAAATACTGGCATAGCAACATTAAGCAGCCTGAACAGAGGCAGAAGCATCAACGCCACATACAATCTGTTCACTGTATAGATGGCGGATAAAACGAGCATAGCAAGATTGAGCGCGTCAATTAACATAGCTTCCTTCATATTGCCTCTGAATATCAAAATCTCTGATAAGATAATGAGAGCTACTGGCACGACAATATCTAATCTATATCGTTCTATTATTCCCCATCTCATTTCGATTATCCTTTAGCTATCAGACTAATATTGTGAATAGCTACCTAATTCAATAATTAAGTTTCCGCTTTTGTTTCAAACCGAAAACTTGACAGAATTACGAGATGCGCTTTTTCTGCTATAATAGATCCATTATTTTGGAACAGTTCCAGGATCCAATTGGTACTTTGTTTCACAACTGCAAGTCGAGAGTTTATTCCACCAATATGTATACTTCCATAGTATCAGAGATGCCCTTATCATCCTGAACTGTAAGAGTTACTATCTTCTCCCCTGGAACTGCATAAGAATGGCTTACAATAGGCTCTGTGGAAGTTGTACCATCTCCTAAATCCCAAAGATAAGATGCTATATTTCCAAGATTGGCAATAGAAAGCGACCTACCATCTAAAGTGATAACCTCTCCTATTCCTATTTTCCAATTCTTTACGAACAAATCTCGAGCATATATAAAGGCTAATGGAGGTTCATTCTCAATACTCGAGATATTAACGTTCAGGTTCAATTTGCCTGTCTTATTGGCAGAAGATGCCAATAGGATATGTTCTCCACCCATGAGCTTTGTAATTGGAACACGAACCGAGGAAGAAAACTCTCCATTTTTATCCGCCACAACAATTCTTTTGGCCGTATTTGTCACATTGAAAGTCGAACCATTGCACAGCTTCGCTGCAAACACAACCTTCCAGCATTCACAATGCATCTCGCTATGAAAAATGCGACTCTGCTCTGCTTCACAATTCGTACCGTTAAACCAGTAATAATAAGGATTTCTGTAATGAACTTCGAGATGTCCACATTCTTCTTCAAGGTCAGGATCATGTTGCCAAGCAGCTATGCCATAGCAGGCTGGAATGATTTTCGTTCTCATAACATCTCTAGATTGTACACAATGTCTAGCTCCCCAAATCGGAATAAGGGCGGTTGCATTGCATCCTCCTTCATTTTTGGGTACTTCTGCACTGCCTATTGCTATTTGATAATCTTCGACCTCTCCGTCTGGAGCTTGCCCATAAAAAGGTAGATCTTGCTGCGAACTGAATCTGAACCGAGCAAAAGTTGCTATGCTCGGAGATCCATTAGGAATTAAGAAATTCAGAACGTTCTTTCCAGGATTTAGCGCAAGCCCGGCAAATATCTGCTCGTCGGGATCGCTCCAATTCTGGTTGCCATTAACGTCAATCCAAGCATTCAGATAACCTGCTTTCGAAGCGTCGACTTCTATCTCAGCCTCTTCACCTGGTTTTAGCGGCGTTAGGAACCTGACTCCATCTTCATCATCGCTACAATCAAAATCGTCACAAGAGGCTCCTGGTGAAGGCTGACCATAGGGTTCCGGGTCTACCTTCTCGCCCAAGAATAAATCATTACGAATGAAGTGCCGTGCCCCGTTGCTATCCATCATAGTAGGGTAACCCGAATCGGGAGCGTCGCCAAAATCCATAAGCTCAGAAGTGAAGTGCCAATTAACCTCAAGAGTAAGCAAAACAGTTTCATTAGGACCTACTCCGCTACCCTGAACCGCAACTACCTCTCGAGGCAAGATCTCAGAAGGCCCTTCAAGCACAATCTCCCCATTCGCAAAGGCGGCCCATGAATAAACAAAAGATAGGATTAGAACCAAGCATACCATTGCAAGTGGACGTCTAATCATTAAAACCTCTAGGCAAAATCCTTCCCAAATCATCCTTTTAGGATCATTTCAATCAACTATTGCCACCGCATAACCTGAAGTCTATTTAGTCTTAAATTTTTGGTTAATTTATCTGGATTAAGAATATTCTTTTGGACCATATCTAAATCAATTTTGAAACCAGATTAATCTCGCAGAATTCTCAATCCTCAATCTAGAAAGAGTTTAATATGATTTATATTTGGCCTTGAAAGAAACCCCTAAATAAGTTATAATGCCTATGACGCGCATGAAGAGATGGTTAGCACTGGTTTTTCTTCTTTTATCACCGTCTTATGCTGTCGCATCTCAAGACGAGAATTTCAGATACCCGGAAGAAGGGGGAACCATAAATATCTCGCTTAATGGTAATGACACGATCGATTTACCCAATATTAGCTTCTATAGTTCAGAATCTGCCTGGGCTCTCAAAAACAAAGAATATCCGATCTTTCTGGATAAACAGAAATTGAACGGCATTATTGCGGGTCCAAGCAACCTCTCCGGCTCAGAAATAAAGTTATGCATTGTGAGTTTTGACATAAACAGTTTCCTGAATGAGTTTGAGCTTCCCAGAGCCGTAAGATGCCGATGGACGACAAGAATGAACAGCTCAGCCATTGCCAATTTCAAGATACAGAAAATCGAAGGCGGTTTCTATACATTTTTGGTCTTAGATGAGAAAAATTCTACCATCCTATTGATCGAACCATTAATGGTAAATTACTTGGACATGATTATTGATACCCCTAATGAAATTAATGTAGGCAGCCCAACATCAGTGACTATCAGAACTACTCTTAAACCAGTCGGCCGCAAAAGGCTATATGTAGCCATTTTGGTTCCGGAAAGGGATTTCAAAGAGTCTAATCTAATCGCTTCTAAAAATAGCTCGACAAACGACATATTCTTGACTATCAAAATCGGGAATAAATCCATGAATGTGGAGGGACTTCCTGTGATAACCCCGGATTTTGTTATGAGCTTGACTAGCGTGCTTCCGACCAACAATGCCATAGCAGCCATGGAATCCGACCAAGAAATGGCTGAATTATATTTATTGACGGATCCTAGCTGGGAAAAAGGATATTACATTTTGACATGCGCTATATTTGATATCGAAAAAGGATTGTTGTACCGCGACCAGGAGATGAAACTTTTGGGATTTAAACAAAAGACTATTAAATTAATATGAAATACCGATTAGATCATTTCGAGGGGGCTGCATCTTGGTCCATTAATTATTACTTAGATACAATTCTGTCCAGAAATAATTATCGCTTTAAAGATCCCAAAACAAATACCACTTTGCAGATAAACGCGAAAATTCGAATGCCTCAAAAATGATTGTACTACATCATCCTTCAACCTAAAAGCATAGAACTTGAGTTTGAATGAAGTTTGTAAAGCTTTTCAGCAATGGTTTTCAAATTCTCAAATAATTCACGAAGGTGGGAACAGAGATTAGATAAGTCAACTACCACGGCCTGAAGGCCGTGGCTTGTAGCTAGTGGTTAGCCCGCTACGATTGGCTGGTTGACAGGCCGCCTGCTACGATCAGATCTACTGAAGGTGGCGATGTTTCTGGATGCATTCAAATCCGCGTCGATCTGGAAGCCACATCTTTTGCATTTGAAAGTTCTACCGTTGCGGTTTTCCTTCTTCTGAAATCCACATCTGGAACAGGTGCGAGAAGTATATCTTGGATCTATGACCATCACTTTCTTACCGATTGCAGTAGCCTTATATTCTATGATGCTTCTTAGTTCTGCAAAGCTCCACTTTCCAAGCTTCTTGTTCTTCCTATCGTTCCCGATATTGGTCAAGTCTTCCAGAACGATTAAGTCGTATGGTTTCGATACTATCCAGTTAGCAATGGTATGATTCACGTCCCTTTGAAATCGTCTCTCTCGACCCGAAAGCTGACAAAGCTTTCTTTTTGCTGATCGAGTGCCTTTGGACTGAAGCTTTGATCTCAAATATTGATATTTGCCTTTTACTGCCTTTACAGGACCAGATTTCCAAAATGTATTATCGCTACATATCGCACTATTGTTGATTCCAAGATCTACGCCAATCCTCTTAGCTCCTGTAATCGGTTCTGGATTAGGTTGTTCTACTTGAACATTAAGGTAGCAAGCGTTTTTGGCAATCTTAAGTTGA
>JALHSR010000050.1 GCA_022865315.1 Methanotrichaceae archaeon
AAGGTAGAATATAAATACACCATAAACGACATTGCAGAACTTGCTGGGATTACCCGGAACGCTTTAGGTGTAGCAAAAGTTCATGGGAAGATCGAACCTGGAGATTTCAAGAGTGTCGTAAGTTTCTTGGTGAGGAGAATTATAGACAATCGTCTTACAGGGGACCTCTTTACCCCCGCAGCACAGACGGCAAAGAGAATGAAGAGAAGCAAGAGCAGAGCCCATGTTTCGGGGAAGAAGCCGAAAAGGTAGATCGTTGCAAATAGAGACTCCTTCGTGTAATCTACACTTTTAAAAAAGTCTAAAATTGTGTATTTTACAAACATTAATTAATAATAGAAAATCATACATGAGAAGAAAAATTACTAAAATTCTAATCCACGAGTTTCTCACAACTGTTGGCCCTTTGCTATTAGTGGCCCTTATTATATTTGGGATTACCTATCACTTCGTCCAGCCCACACCCCCAGGTACATTGGTGATGACGACTGGAGTAGAAGGGCGTACCTATACAGCGTTGGGTGAACGATACCAGCAAATCTTAGCGCGCTCACATGTTCATCTCAAGCTACTCCCTTCTTCGGGAGCAGTTGAAAATTTAAGGCGGCTGATGGATAAATCGTCAGGAGTTGATGTTGGATTTTTACAGGGCGGAACGAGTTCCAGCAGTGAAGCACCGAACCTGCTTTCTTTGGGCAGTATCTTATACACCCCCCTGTGGATTTTTTATAGAAGCGATGAGACCTTCGACGATCCTTCACAACTCAAAGCAAAAAGGATCGCCATCGGGCCGGAAGGCAGTAGTTCACGGAAATTCTCGCTCGATTTGCTAACATCCAGTCAAGTAGTAGATATGCCGACTGTTTTATTTGATCTTGCAGATGAAGCCGCTAATAAGGCACTTAAGGAGGGCCGAGTCGATGTTGTTATCACCCTCGGTGCAGCAGATAACATTTTTGTGCAGGACCTACTGCATTCTCAGAACGTGAAACTAATGAGTTTAAGCCAGGCCGAAGCCTATGCGCGGGTTTTCCCGGCTTTGTCTCATGTGATATTGCCGAAGGGCGTAGTAAACCTCGCGAAAAGACTACCAGCATCGGATATCCATCTCCTGTCACCGACGACCAATCTCATTGTACGTGATACGATGCATCCGGCCTTGATGTATCTCCTCCTTGATGCTGCGGCCGAGATTCATGGGACGCCTAGCTGGGTAAATAAAGCGGGGGAATTCCCTGCACCCAAGGTTCAGGATTTTGCCCTAAGCGACCAGGCGGAGCGTTTCTATAAAACGGGCCGTCCCTTTTTGCTCGATTACCTGCCCTTCTGGGTTGCGGTATTTTTAGACCGTGTAATCAAGATATTGGGTCCTGTGGTTGTGGTTTTATTTCCACTGATGAGAATGTTGCCATGGCTTTACTCAAGGCGAAATAGGTCGAAGCTCTACCGTTGGTATGGCGAATTGAAATATCTCGAGGTAGAACTATCGGAACAGCCGCAAACTAACCGTATTGCTGATTACTATGCAACACTTGACCACATCGAAACTTCAGTCAAAAAAATCAAAGTACCGCTTGGGTTCTACGGAGAACTCTACACACTGAGAGAGCATATTGAGTTGGTTCGAGAAAGAGTTATTCGATTGGATCAGCGCGCAGCCTCTAAGCCTCTTCTGTTGTCAACAAATGAGCATTCCGGTGAAAAAAGCTGATATATGCCGTTGACACTTGACTTCATTTGACAGACAGTTGCCCCCCGGTCTCCTCACTGTATAAAAAAGAGAATTACTATCAAACATCAAATTCGCGAGTGTAAGTGGTGATAGTCAGACCTTTAAAAATCATTTATCTGGAATGCCAACAACGGTCAGATAACGCCAGGTTAAAGATTGACATCCAAATGCTATCGCACTCCTTATGGCCTTGAACGTTATCCACATTTCGAATAAGTGTCAATCCGAAGTTGTGATAAAGTTGACAAACATGTGAATTCACGGTGTTAATTCAATTTTGGATTGACGCATGAAGAACAGAGCCGCTGCGCGAATGAAAAAGATTATCCTATGGGGTTTCAATCGGGGAACTTCCCTTA
>JALHSR010000051.1 GCA_022865315.1 Methanotrichaceae archaeon
CACCAGAACCAATGGAGAAACCATCATCCGCACCCGTCCAAGGAGCAGTAGCCAAATTAAAGGCACATCTGTGGGCTACGGCAATGGCAGCATTGGCCCTACAATATCTGTAGGTTTTACCCCAAGTCTCAAATTTCATACCGATGGGGTATTTCTGGGTTGAACTCTGAACGTTTACAGCCTGTCCAGGTCTTCCAACAATCTCACCATTTACATTAAAATCTCTCATTGCTTTTCTCCTTTTTTGTCCTCACTAACCCGAAGGACTTAGGCTTCGGGGTTCCCCAAAAGATACTGGGGATGACCCGAAGGCTATTGTTTAACTACCTTTACACCGCTGCGATTTCAACCACTAATGCGTCTTCGACACGAGTTGCTCCCATGTCCATACTTACGTAGGGCTGCCAAGAATAATTCTTGTCTGCTCTCTCAGTCAACCTTACCGTAATTTCCTCGATATTCCCATAACCTACTGCTCCTTTGACGTAGGCATAAGAGAACCAGGCTGCTGCCGTAGAAGCGTTTTCCAGATAAATTAATTCTGTCTGGATGAATTTGAATCCCAGGAAGGTATCAACTTGACCTGAAACAAGGGCACGGACTGTATTGTAATCTGCACTTGTGACTTCTGTCGTGCCTAACAAGTCTATAAGGTCTTCGGATGTATGAACAAAAACTCTTCCTTCTTGCGGAGCTTCAGCCTCATCAAGCAACTGCTTGGCGTTTAAAAGTTTACCAATGGTCATTCCAACCCCACCTGCAGCAATATGCTGTGCTGCCGGAAGAGCAACAGTCGTAGCACCAGCATGGCCGCCAAAGGCATTCCCACCAAGAGCAGCAAGGATAACCCTGTCTTTCCTTCTGTTCATGGCATTCTTAGCAACTTGCTGATAAGGGCCTTTAGGGTCAACGAGCATCCTCGCTGCATCCACTCTGTCAAGCAGAGTAGCCCAAACATAAGGTTGTGCCGTTGATCGCCTTCTGGAATGGTCGGGTTCGATGTTAGGTGTGTCTGAGTGGCGGCCAGGAAGTTCAACAGCTTCGGTTGCTCCCAGTCGTTCCCAGTAAAGATACTCACCTTCCATCTTTACGGGAGGGATGGTTGTCCCCTCCAGCCTTGAATCACTTTGCTGGCAGAGGATACGCATCGTATTTTGATATTGGTTTACAAAGGCTTCGGTAATTGTTTCTGGCATGGTAGTTCTCCTTTTAAACTTAGTATATTAAACTTAAAGTTTAGTCGGAAAACTACCCGCCCTTTGCGGATTCTCCTAAGCCTTTAACGCTGGCTTACATCAGTGGTCTTACCCACCGTAGCGGACACTTTCGTGCTACCCGCTATTAATATAATCACCAATTTATAACCTGTGGATTAATCTTCTTTCTAAAGTTTCTAACTAAAGTAAGAAATTCTCCTTCCTGCATCCATCCAACCAAAGTTTTAGATTCTGTCAAAACTTCTTCTCTTTCTGATTCCTTTGGTCTGCCAGGTTTCCTCTTGGCAACAGAGTTTAGAATCATACTGACATCGTATCCAATGAACCTTAAACCTTCCCTGTTCTTTAGTGTATTCCTTTTGGCATATTCAAGTTCTACAAAGTCATCCGCAGGAATATCTTTAAATTTTATCTCATTCTCGATGTCTGGTTTTGCAGGTTCAGGTCTCGGAATTACTTTTACCTTTAATGGCGGTAGTCCTTTTTCCCTTCTTTCCCAATCATTCTTTGTCATAGCTTCTTGCATTAGTGACATAAATTATTTACCTCCTAAGCCAATGTATTGCTGCTGGAGTTTTGAATACTCTTCTACCGCTTCCTTATGTCCCCTGTTGCTAATATCCTGCAATGGATGCTTGGGATCAAACATGGAATCAATCTTTGCCTTTATTTGTTCCTTTGTAACCACTCCAGGGATTCCCCCACTCATCAAACTATCTTCAAGCATGGGATCGCCTATCTCGGAAAAGGCTAAAACCATTTTCCTGCCTACCGCAGGGGGAAGTTGACTGATGATGTTATCTCCATCTTCCCCGAAGTATTTTGCTACCGCCCTTCTTGCCGCCTCCATCTTGCGGGGATATAAACCCCCGAACTCCTTTTTTAAACCACGTTTCATAGTTTCAAATTCTACCTGACTCTTTGCATTAGACTCTTCTTGAATGTTCAGATACCAGTCGAATAGCCCTTGTGCATGAGAAGGTGTAACGCCTAACTTATGAGCCGATTCCCTGAAGGAATTGAACAGAGATTCGTTAACTTTCCATCCCTCTATTTCTGGCATCTTGATCTCATACTTGTCTGGACTTTCTGGAACACTTTCAAGAACCCCCTCTTTCCTAAGTCTACCAACAAGTTCCCCTACTGCCTTTTGTCTATCCTCCGGCTTCATGTCCTTTGGAGGAAGTCTGATAGAACTACCAATCATCTTCTGCGATTCAACAAAACTCTTTGTCAACCCATGAAAATCCTTGATGGGTTCAAGAGACTTATCTTTTGCCAAGTCCCCAAGAGATTCCTTGAACCCTGCAAAATGTTCAACTCCCCCTTTAGACCAGTCAATACTACCAGCAGATCCGGCCTGACTTCCAACGTCGCCCTGACTCCCTGCTCCTGCTCCTTCATCTGGCATAAAACCTCCTTTTAGATAAAGACTGATGTTGCTACTGCCGCTTCATTAACGATTGCCGTTGAATCCCCAGGTATTGCTGCTAAAACTAAAGTGTTGGCAGTTGCACTTGTTGATAGGAAAGTACCGTTGTTTCCATTAACAGTGCTTCCGTCTATATGTATAAGCTCTCCACCTCCTGCCGAAAACACTCCGCAAGCACCTGCTTCCGTGTAGGTCTGATCTACTGCCGTGAATGCACCCGCAGCAGCAATCAGAATAGTGGAGTGATATGTGGTTGTTCCTAATGGGTCAAGATAATCAATGTGATTATCGGCGAGTGCTGCCGATCGATAGACCCTAAAACCCATAACTGTGCCAACAAGAGCATTGTCGGCAAAGGCGTATCCAGACCCGACAAATCCCGCCGAATCCATATCCATAAAACCTCTTGGAAGTTCATTAATCGCTGGTGTTAACTGCAAAACCCTTCTGGTGTGTTTAATGTAATCCGCAATTCTATTCATGTCTGTTCTAAGCATCTCTCTCCTCCTCTTCTTCGATCTCGATGTTCCCTTCTTCGGACATCTTAATCATGGTTTGGATTCTTACAAGCAAATCCCTGTTTGAACTTCTATGTAAAGTTTCATACAGGTCTCCCCTGACATAACACTCCCCACCAAAAGACTTTTCCAAATCCTCAAGCACTCTCTTCCCTGCACTTGTTCCGAATGTTTCAGCAAAGTCATGGATACGCTCAACTTGTTGCCTGTTGAGTCTTACCTTCTCCGCCACCCTGACC
>JALHSR010000052.1 GCA_022865315.1 Methanotrichaceae archaeon
CGAATTGAACCGCCTCATTCAGAGCGAAGATCTTTTTGATGACCGACTTTTTCAGGACGTCATATTCAGGGACAAAACCAAGAAATTAATTAGAAATCGTTCGGACGGAATTGATAGACTGCTTTTCAATCGCTTGCTCATGGAAGATGCATTCCCGCATTGTCTTAGGAAAAGAGCTACAGTTCATGTATTCTCTGAATTCATAGACTACCTCGTCGAAAAAGAGATGTATGTGGAACTTAATAAGTTTTTCAGCTCAAATTATATAAATAATATAATTGGTGAGGATGGTTTCTTCTCACTCTATCAAATCATCAAAAGGCATTTTGTTCATGAGCCGTTTAGAGACGCATCTTCTGGATTATTAGATTTATCAGCTGTTTGTGAAGAATTCCAGAATATATTTGAAATAGAAAAAAGTCTTTCGATTCAATATTTTTCTCAAATCACACAAAATTCTACTCCATCTGAATTGGAGGATAAATCAAAAATTAAATACGCTGATTTCTTCCCTCAATTCAGATCCGATCTAGTTCCGAATTTAGATCGTCCTTTTCCAACTATTATCGAAATGGAACAAAAAGGAATTGACATAGAGGCGAACATAAACCGCATTGAAAGCTGGATGGGAGATATGATATGTGCTGCTACCTCTCGGAAGAATGTGAGATATGAGGTGCTGAGCAAATTTGATCAGCTTTCCGCAGTTTGTTTTAATAGAAACAATATATCCAAGACGCTGATTCAACTATATAATGATCTGGCGAATAGAAATCTTATCAGCTGCGGTACACAAATGTTTCTTGAGTACGACACACATCTTAGCCCGCTTACGTCTTATCCTTTCAATAATTATGAAAGTCTATTGTTTTCCCAACCTTTTCAACGAATATATGAAGACGTATATATATTAGATAAAAATGATTATAATCTCTGTATCAAGAGAGCCCGAGTGATCTACGATAATTTTGCCGATTTGCTCTTGGACTTTCAGAGAGCTCAAATGCGTTTTATGTTCGAGGAACATTCTGATTATCACAGAGTATCATATGAAAATCTCAAAGCGGAGATCAGTACATTAATTTTTTATTGGAATGTGTCTGTCACTAAATTTGATACCATCATGTGGCATCTCGGACATATTTATGAAACTGGCTCGGGAAATTATCATTTGAGAAGCGACGGCTTCAAATTTAATATAATTAATCTTGAAAACAATATGAATATGTTGGATCCGGATCAGTCTGAATCGATTATGAGATGCGTTTATCCTGCTGAGAAAAGAAATCCGCTAACGCGCTTGAGACCCTGTAAGATATTTAACATTGAATCAAAAGAGTCCAATCTCATAAAACTTGAGGATATATTATCTAAATTAAGATCTGAGCTCATTAAAGAAAAAGAAAGGGGCATGCCCATAGAAATTGATTGGTAATATAGATGTGATTATCCAAATCAAATCCCCAGCTGCGGAATATGCGCCAGATAGCTCTCTTTCAGCTCCTTTTTGTCGATGTGGTCATAGATATCGATAGCTTCCTTTCTCACATCGCCCCTTAGCTCTTGGATGAACTCTCGTGGCATGCCAGCTCGTATCCGGGTTATGGTGTGATCTTGTCAGTTCATGACACCCGCATCATCTGCAGCAAATTCAATTTATTCGGCACTTCATTGCAGGACTTGAGAGAAATGAGTTGCGGCAGCGAAAATCTAGGTAAATTTATCCCTGAGCAATTTAGATTCCTAATAACGGCATTGATGCTAAATATGCTTCTTTTAATTCTTTCAAATCTATATGGTTATATATATCTATAGCTTCCCTCCTTGAATCGCCGCGCAATTCTTTAACGAAATCCCTTGACATCCCAGCTCTTATGAGATGAGTTACAAACCAATGTCTACAACAATGCGGCCCGAAGTGATCTTCAAGACTCTTCGATTCAGAATTATGCAGCCCCACGCGCTCAGCTGCCTGAACTACTAAGTTATAAATGCCAGACCTATCTAGCCTCTCTCCATCGGCGTTCAAGAAGAGAGCTGAGTTGCCTTTCTTATTTATGCCTTCCCGAATTTTCAGCCACCGCCGAAGGATGAATGCCGCCTCATCGTCAAAGAACACGGTTCTATTGGTCCTCTTCGCTGTAGGTTTCAATCGGATCCGCTGCTCAACAAAGTCAACGTCGGTTAGATCAAGCGTGATGAGCTCATGTCTCCTTATCCCGGTCTTTGCCAGGAGAGTTATCACCGCTTTATCTCTGATATCCAGCGTTGAGTTAATCAATTTGCCCATCTCCTCGATGCTGATAAGTTTCCTTGTCTGGCCATCATTATTATCCTTGTAGCGCCTTAGGTATCGTTTTCTCACCGACAGAACAGGATTTGTTGCTATTTGGTCCTCGAATACAAGGAACTCATAGAAGGTTGACAGGACAGAGAAATAGTTTTCAATGGTCTTCTGTGATTTGCCTTGGAGCTTTAGGTACTCTATGAAACCTCTTAGGTCCTCTTTGTCCACACGCAAGGGATCGGTGCCTATGCTGGTTAGGTAAAATCCGAAATTCTTCAGGCAATAGCCGTAATGCAGAACGGTTATCTTGGCCATGCCTCGGAGCCCACAATCCTGGAGGAAGTCCTCAATTAGCCGATCCACCGCCAGACCCTCCCTTCTATCTTGACCAAGCCGTACTCCTCGAGCTCTTCTAGCTGCTTAGATACAGCCTTAATCAACTCGGATTCCTTCGGATCTATGCATAGCTTCTCAAGTAACCTGTAACTGTCCGCAGCCCCCTCCTTGAGGATTTCAACCAACTCGCGGGAGTAGCGTCGAACACCCTGGAAGTCCTCTCCAATGAAGGCCTGGGAGCGGTAACGTTTCAATTCTGACTCATACCTCTCGAGAACTATACTTTTTTGTCTAAGATCGTCACGGAGGGCTTTGCACTCTATCTTAATGTCTTCAAGCTCCTTGATCATCTTGTGTCGGGGCTTGAACTCCTCGTTTTCGGCTAGTGCGGACTCGATTATCTCTATGCAGAATTTGGAGAGTGGGGTCTTGGCCTTATTCGCCTCGTCCTGCCAGCGCTCTTTATCCGCCTTCGAAGGCAGATAGAGCCAAACATATCGTGACTTGTCGGGTTTAACCAAGTACTCACCAGATATGGATATGGCCTTAAGGTATTTAAACATTACCCGTAAAATGAAGCGATTATCTCACCCTCGGCGTTTATTTAATTCGAGGAACATATTAAGCATGAAATTAACTTTAGTCATGTATTATAAGTCAAGATTTTTTGTTTTATTATAAAATTACTTTTGCTCTTTATCGAGGCATAGTTGTTTAGGCTGGGGCCATTAATGTATTATTGGAAATAAAATATATTATTATAAATATAAATTATGGCGATTCTCAAAATAACATTTTGTCTTAGACAAATTTTTGGAAATTTATTATGAGATCTCTTGATTGTATTGAGGTGGTTGTTCTTAATTAATAGTCAAATAAGGATGTCAGCCTTCTCTAACTGCAATACTGAGAATGATATCTCTTGATCACCTGAGTATCCTTTTTAAAGCTGTTTTTTCGGCTTTTGGTTGACCCTAATTATTAGGCAAAATGTATCAAAATTCTAGGAGGTTTTTTCCCAAAGCATTTTATCTTCATAGATTATTCTGCGTATGCGGTGATAGGGAATAAGAATGGAAGTTTGATTTGATTTTAGTTCCATTCCGAATTGGACTAGATTAATTATTTCGCTGCCCTGAATTTCCGCTCTATCGCCCGGAGCACCGCGATTAATGTATTCGATCCTGACCTTATTGAATTCGAATAGAGGATCGTGACGCAAACGCAACAGCAGGTTGTGACTTGTTCTCATCAAACTAAGCTTTAATTGAAACGTAGATCTTTGATATAAGGCGTTATAAGACTCTCCAGGGTTTATCTTTTAAGTCTGGGCTAGGTAATTCTCCTTCGTAGCCGCACATTTTACATTTTACCGTAACCACTACTCCATCTTGCGTTTGAGCCTCCGCTATGTATCCGCATCTAGGGCAGTTTGTGAGGAATTTAGTTGAAGTTGTGGTCATTTCCTATCTTTATCCGCCCTAATCCCGACCTCAGCCAGTTCAGCTTTGGTTAGCTCATCTAGCAGGTTATTCCTGATCTCTTGAGCATAATTCCAAAGATCTGGCCCGCACTTTTGGCAGTCTTTGCGGGCTTCCTCCATTATTTTGACAAGATCTAATAAGGAGCGATACATTAGGGGCGCAGCATCCTGAAGTTTCTGCTCGAAGGGACTGACATTTTCCGGAGTCATCGAGCATATTAAACGGCAGTGCTCGGCCTCCCAAGCCATGCAGCAATCTGCTAGACAAAATCTCCCTGCAACAAATGGGCAAGCCTTTTCGTTGGCGCGATTAGATATCTGCAAAATCCTCCTGAATCTCTTTTCTATGATCAATTGTTTATCTAAGATTATGTGATTCTCGGCATATTATTCTTTTGATAAAGCAATAGACCCATATATTGTATTGGGAGTTCAAATTAGAAGTTGTTTGTTACCTAATCGGACTTTATCGAGACCAGCATCATGCGCCTCGGCCAAACATCTTCGAGCTAGTGACTTTTCAATTAAAGGTAAGTTTTGCATATAAAAATGCGGGTAGAATGCTAGCCGGCTATATGGTATTTGAGGGTCTATTGTGGCAATGAATTTCGCTATAGATCTTACTTCCTGCTCCTCAATATATCCAGGAACAATTAGTGTACTCGCCATTATTATAGGCGGTTCCGATCTGTATTTTAGCCACAAAACCGGTTTCTTTTCAATGGGATTGATCGATATGGAAGAGATCTCACCGTAGTTAAGAGTATAGAGATCGCCTTTATCATTTAATCTAGTTTGGCACCAGCCCGTTTCACCATCATTTATGAAGCATTTTCTTTGGCATACATTGCATCTCACTTTCTTGTCAGCCAGCTTCTTGTAAAGCAAAGCTTTTCTTTTCATCTCATCATCCAGATAGAGCGCAAAAATATGAATTTAATATTTTTCAATACTCCAATCAGTTGTTGTTAGCCATAACATTCATCGTAATGACTAAAACAACCAAGGCAATCGACAGGAATATTTCATCTATGAGAATTGGCCAAATATGCT
The DNA here is from genome assembly GCA_022865315.1 of Methanotrichaceae archaeon. Lineage (GTDB taxonomy): Archaea > Halobacteriota > Methanosarcinia > Methanotrichales > Methanotrichaceae > JALHSR01. Next base: position 5,160 of record JALHSR010000052.1, read on the forward strand.
TAGCTCGTTCGTTGTGCTGATCAAGTCTTAAGATCGAGCATATTCGCATCAATTGGGAAAGATTATGTCAGATTCGACGCTTGAGGTACCATACGCAGTAATTCAAAAGTTCGAGAACAGTGTGGAGATCAGAGATTATCCTTCTCAGGTTTGGGCCATGGTTAGGGATTTGAAACAGGCCGATGCTTTCAAGATCTTGAACGATTTTGTTTTTGGGAAAAATGAAAAGCAGGAGAAGATCGGGATAATCTTCCCTGTTGTTGCTTTTAACAGTAATGAAGGTCATGTTTTTGCTTTTATCATGCCGTGTAGGTATAAACTGAGAACTCTTCCCAAGCCGTACAGGGATGAAATAAAGCTTGAATCAATAGCTTCTAGAATGGTGGCCGCCATCGCTTTTTCTGGTTCGGTGACTCCAGACTCCTTCGATATGAATTTGCGGTTGTTACAGGAGATACTCAGGAAGAATGGAATTACATGGAGCGAGCCACCATATCTGTTTCAATATAATGAGCCTTGGACGCCGCCATTTATGAGAAGGAATGAAGCCGTAATCCAAATAATATCCTAATAAGCTTTGTTTCATTAGATAATCCTCAGCCGCAGGAAAGGTTAATAGGATCGAAACTAGTAAGGTTTCTTTGTGGGCTCGTAGGGTAGAGGATATCCTAGTGGGCTTCGGAGAGCTCTCGGAGAAACCCGCTGACCTGGGTTCGATTCCCAGCGAGTCCGTTCAATTTGGGGCTGCAAGGATCTCTCAATTTAGGTTCTAGATATTGTATGCCCTCACATCACCGAGATTCGCTCTGTAAGATTCAACTGTAAATCAATACATAATTATTATTAATTATTATTAATTATGGGTATAATCCCTTAGTAACAGTTTACACTTCATAGCTGCAATCAATCTAAAGGTGTGTTTTTCTTGGTTGATATATTCGGGAAGAAGAAGCAGGAGGAGCGGATAAAGGATCTAGAGTCTAGATTAGCTGAAATTCAGAAAGAGAATGAAGATCTCATTCGTACTCTTGAGAAACGTGATGGGAAGATCCGCAAGCTAAGTCGTGCTTGCCAAGACGCTAGCATAGCTCTCAAGGCAACTAAACAAAAATCTGCCTCAGAGCAGGCTCTAATCGAGCCACGCTTGAATGAGTCGATCGATTCGGCTCAAGCTATAAGGCTAAAACCTCGTGAGATGGAACAGCTTATTTCGAAACTCCAGGGTATCAAATCTCCTGCAAACGATTTGATCACTGCTCGGTTCGCCAATAATGTAAATCTACCTGTGGAAGCATCTAAACTATCTAAGTCAATCAAATCAAGTAGAGGATGGATATTTCTGCAATGCCCGCAACTCTTTAGTTTGCTTATTGTTCCTCCACTACCTGTTAAAGAGGACTATGTATGTGATAGCAGCAGCTTCGATATCGATTTCATGGGAGCCATGTTGGATACTCCACTTCTGATCGTATCTTCGCATGCAGGGGACTCTTTCCTGGGCTTTGCCTTGAGTAAGGATAATTTTCAGGCGCAAGAATTGATACGCAGTCCGATAAAGGAAAAGCACTCCAAAGGAGGATGGAGCCAGAAGAGGTTTGAGCGGCTGCGAGAAGAAGATATTAAGAATCATGCAGAAGTCGTGATCGAAAGACTAAAGGAATTCCTGGGCAACTATCGTTCCTTGGCCCAGATGGTCGTTCTAGCTGGCGATCCTGTGGTTATCAATCAAATTTTGCCTTTTGTGGATCTGCCAGTCATCGAGAGGCGATTAGAAAAACATGACGAGAAG
>JALHSR010000053.1 GCA_022865315.1 Methanotrichaceae archaeon
GGAAGGCATCAGAAAGATGGGTGCCCAGATACTCACTGTCGATGATCTGAAGCGCATAGGTAGCGGTTTGGGTGCTGCTCAGGGAACTAATGACCTCGGAGCTAAGGCAGGTGTAGCTCCTCAAGCATCGGCACCTGCTCCGGCCGCGGTCTTCGACTGGCAGGCGGAGAACGCCTACTCTTTGGCTTTGCAGGCGTTCATCTATGGTTTCCCGTATGTCTATAATGCTCAAACACGCTACAAGTGGACGAACATCCCCCAAGATCCAAAGCACGTTCCTTATGCACCCGTCAACCATTTCTGGCATGCCCCTTTGTTAATGGATGCCACATACCGTGACGGAGGCTGCCCCAATAACGACGCTTTATACTCGCTTGCCTGGGTCGACCTCAGCAAAGAGCCGATAATTCTTACCGTGCCCAAGATTTCACCGGAACGCTACTGGACGTTTGAGCTTATGGGTTTTACCTCGGACAACTTTTCATATGTTGGACAGCGTGTCGGTTCCGAGGCCGGCAACTACGCTATTATCGGCCCTGGCTGGCATGGTGATCTGCCCAAGGACGTGATTGCCGTGACGCCGTGTTCACCTACGCCATGGATCTTGATACTTGGCCGCACCTTGGTGAATGGAGTTCAGGACTTGCCCGCAGTGCATGCTCTGCAGGCACAATACAAGTTAACACCGCTAAGTTTCTGGGGCAAACCCGACACCCAACTGCCCGAACGGCGAGGCGTCTACAAGCCCGCAGCAGTTACCGATGATCCCTTGGGGCCGTGGAAAACGCTCAATGCCATGTTAGTTGAGAACCCGCCGCCGGCTCACCATGAGGTCCTGCTCAGGCAATTTGCAACTATCGGCATCGGACCGGGCTTGGACGTAGATCAACAGCCGGATATTGTGAAGAAGGCGTTGCAGCGTGCGGCAAGCGCAGGGATGCTGCTGCTCAGGCAGTATTTTATGGGCGGGTCCTGGGCGAAGGTCGTCAATGGTTGGCGCTACCCTCCATCCAATGAGGGCCGGTTTGGGGACGAGTTCCTTTTGCGTGCTGCCTGCCAGTCTATGGCCGGCATCGCTGCCAACGACCCGGTTGAAGCGGTCTACTTGGTAAATATCACGGACGATGGGGGCGAGCCGCTGACAGGCGCCCATAAGTACCAGATAACGTTTCCCAAGGATCTGGAGCCGCCGGTAAACGCATTCTGGTCGATGATTGCCTATGGCACCGACATGAATCTGATTCCCAATCCGATCAACCGCTACTCAATCGGTGATCGGAAGCCAGGAGTCAAGAAGAATGCGGACGGAGGTACAACCTTTTACTTCCAAAACGAGTCTCCCGGCACCGAAAAAGAGTCAAACTGGCTTCCAACCGGCAGCGGACCGTGGTTTGTCATTCTGCGCCTATATATCCCGCAAAAGGAAATTATTGATGCCAAGTGGGAGTGCCCGGCGATAAAGAGGATCTACTAGACATCAAATCGCTTTGCATCTGAAGTCTTAGTCGAGATTTGCCTAAGAAATACAACTGTGTGCTTATGATCCCAAGGGCAGCCAGCCAGCCGAGTATTGCAGCAGTAAAGGAGATTCTGGCCGACATATACGGAGCAGGTCGTCCAAGCCCAAACGGACATGTCCATCCTCAACATCTACACAGATCTTTTTTGCTTTGGCTAGGCTCCTGTATTTCTCGACAGATTGTTCCAGTGAAATTACAAATTCGCTCGCCATAAGATAGCTCTCAAAAAATAGGGGGTGCGGAAGATCGCACTTTGCCCAGGATCAGGTAGGGTCTCGTGCAATCTTCGAACTTCTACACGGAGACTATTGGCTTTGGCATTCATAAATATGCGATGCAAGCGAGGCGAAAGTATTCAAGAATCAAACATTTGCCTTGATCATTCCTCTCAATGATCGATAAATTGAAAATACATGTTGTGATATGGCGATAAAGTGACAAATGATATCCTTGCAGCACTGATACTCACGACATTTGCAGGTCTCGCTACTGGTTTAGGGAGCCTAATATCTTACTTTATACCGAAGCAGGACTTGCGATATCTATCGGTTAGCTTGGGGTTTGCCGCAGGCGTTATGATCTTTGTAGCTTTTGTAGACCTATTCTACGGAGCCAGAGACGTTATAGGGCTGAATTATGCAAATCTCTTCTTTCTTATTGGCGTGGTTTTCATGTTCATCATTGATCGCTTCGTTCCTCACATCCATATAGACGGACTTATTGATTCTCAGAGCAAGGGGTCTGTGTCGAAGCGGGATCATGACGACCGTTGGGATTGCGATCCATAACCTGCCCGAGGGCATGACCGTAGCCTTAGTTTCTTTAGTTGATATAAAACTTGGAATACCCATAGCAATTGCAATTGCCATTCACAACATCCCGGAAGGAATCGCGTGTTGTGTTCCCCTCTATTATGCCACCGGGGATAGAACAAAATCATGCCTTTATTCTCTATTGGCAGGACTGACTGAACCTCTTGGCGCGATCATAGCCATCCTAATACTCTATCCGTTCCTAAATGCTTCTGTGTTAGCGGCATCGATAGCATTTGTGGCAGGAATTATGGTCTTTATATGTCTCGACGAACTTATTCCTGTAGCCAATAATTATGGTAATGAGCACCTTACAAGTATGGGAATAATTGGCGGATTTTTCGTGATGATGATAGCAATCACTTTGCTACAATGATCAAAATATAACTCTAATACGTCAAAACCTATCCGCCCTATCAACTTCGACTTATCTCAAACACCAAATACTCTCTTAACCAATGCAGTCACTATCGGACTTGTCAAATCAATAATCTCAGCCGAGAAAATCCAATCGCTACTGCGTCGACCCGCAACCATAATTGCTTTGCCTTCGTGTTTCTTAAGGTCAACCTCCTGAGTTTTAGCAGGAATTGCTGCTTGCATAGGCATTGCAGGTTGTACATCTTATTGATTCAGCTTAAACCTTGCTCAGTCCCTCGAAGAAGACTGGCCAAAAGGGATCTTGCTTGGGTATCTCTAGAGGGACGATGCTTCCATCCAGCCTCTTCAAGGTCCTCGCTTTTAGATCTTCGGTGACCTTCCCAATTACAGAAGCAGTTATGCCTTCCGCCCTCAGCTTGCGCAGAATATCCTCCGAGTGGGTCGGCCTGGCTGTGATTAGCAAGGAGCCCTCAGCTATCGCTGCAACGGGATCGATCTTGAAAGCCTCGCAGACAATCTTTACCTCCTCAGGATATACAAACAGGGATTCATCGATTAGCATGCCCACGCCGCTTGCGTTGGCAATCTCGAAGAGACCTCCAATTACCCCTCCTTCTGTTGCATCGTGCATCGCAGTTACCCCGCCTGAATCCGCTGCTATCAAGGCATCTTTCACCACGGTCATTTGCTTGCAGAGTGCCTTTGCCTTCTCTACTAGAGATGATGGATATGTTTCAAGCAACTCCTTTTCCCGTATTACTGCCAAGATACCTGCTGTCTCTATTGCTGGCCCCTTGGTCAGGATAACCTCATCTCCAGGCTTCGCTCCTGCTGGCGTGACATAGCTGCCTTTATCCGCTATGGCAAACACCGTTATTCCACCGATGGTAGGCGCAGCAAAGCCTGGGTAGTAACCTGTATGCCCGCCAACTATCGCTATATCCAGCTCTAGGGCAGCTCTGTGAATGGCATTCACTATGGCTTTGAAATCTTCATCCAGCGTCTCGGGAGGCATCAAAAGGGTATAAGTCATATACCTCGGCTTGACGCCCATCA
>JALHSR010000054.1 GCA_022865315.1 Methanotrichaceae archaeon
CAATACCTCCACGGTGGCCGAAGTTTCCAGAGCTACGGGTGTTAACAAGGGGTTGGTCTCACGATATCTTCGTTATCTAGAAGCGCTCAAGCTACTGGTTAGGAAGGACCGCAAGTATTCTCCCACGGATGAAGCTCCTTCTAGGATTGTCAGGCTGCTCATTAACCTCGAGATGATAGATCTGTCAACTTTGAGCCTGGATTTTGCAGAGGGCTTAGGGCTTTACGGAAGCTGGGCGGGAGGCACGAACCATTTAGAGAGCGACCTAGACGTATGGATAAGGGTGAACAGTCTTCCTTCAGAGAGCGAGCTGGCCAGGCTGCAGAGGGATCTAGGGCGGCAAGTGGGCGCAGAGGTCAATCTGCTGGTGCTAACCCCTGAAAAGCTGGAAAGGCTAAAACAAGAAGATACTCCCTTCTACGACTCACTGAGGATGAATTCGGTGACTTTGGCAGGTGAGCCCCTTGAAAAGTATCGATGATTGCTTTGAGCGCGGACTGCTGAGAAGAGTTGAACCTTCTCGAATTAAAAGCGAGCAATCTCTTATGCAGGCCAGGGAGTGGCTCTCCGAGGCCGAGAAGAACCTGGCGGCAGAGGCTAACAGGTCCGCCATCTCCTCATCTTACTTGGCAGTATTTCATGCTGCTCGTGCAGTTCTCTTCCGAGATGGGGTGCGGGAAAAGAGCCACTATTGCATTGGCCTCTACATGCAGAGGTATGTGGACGAAGGCTCTTTTGAAGAGGAGTGGCCTATGCTTTTTGACCGAATGAGAAGCGTGCGCCATGCGGATCAGTATTCTTTGGAGCCCAAGCCCACTGAAGAAGAGATGAGGGCTTGCTTGGACCTGGCGAAGAGGTTCATCGAACGGATTGAGAAGCTCCTAGTAGAGACGCAGAGATGAGGCCGGACAGACTGGTCGATGCCCAGACGAGCATAACCGGTCCGCAGCCTCATGAACCGCTTTTTAGGCGCCCTTGGCAAGGAATTGCGACCGCGCAGATTTATTCCAAAACGGATAGCTAGGCCTCATTGGCGTTGGAACCCAAATTCACAGCGCCTCCGAGATTTTCTGTAACGCCCAAATCTCCCGAATTGCTTTCTCCAAGCCCCATGCAGTAGCATTTGCTGCCAGACAACTGACAACTGGGGTTTTGTTCACACGAATCTCTTGCCGGATCCGGTCCGGGCATCGGTTCCGGCATAGGTCCGGGCATCGGCTCCGGCATAGGTCCGGGTCCGGGTTCAGGCGGATTAAATCCGGTGCACAAACACTGACCGTTTGCCCAGCTGCAGGTTGGATTTTGCTCGCATCTCTGTTTCTCAGGATTATCATCCGGGATAAATCCGGTACAGAGACACCGGCCGTTGGCCCAATTGCAGGTGGGGTTCTGCTCGCATTTCTCCTTTTCTGGATCAGGAGGTATCCCGCGGCAGTAGCATTGTTCGTTTACCCAATCGCACTGAGGATTCTGCTCGCATTTTTCTTTCTCTGGATTATCGGGATCAAAGCCACGACAGTAGCAATGTCCGTTCGCCCAACTGCAGATTGGGTTCTGTTCACATTGTTCTTTTGGGCTGGGAGGTGTCGGTCTGGGGGGCAGCGGCGAATAAACATCGATGATGACGGTATTGCTGTAGCCATTTTTGGTGGCAAACACATTGCGATGCCGCCCAGGGGTATCAGCGTAGAACCAAATATAGTAGTAGCCCGATTTGACGGATCCCAGCTTATAGCTCATCACATACCCGTTGGGATAGATCTCATACATGGTGAGAGGTGAAGGCTTAGGCACATACATCAGCTCGCGTGTCCATCCGCCTAACGGCAATGTGGCGTACCACGACCACCCAGCAGCTCGCTCGATCCACAGACCGGGCGAATTGGTGGGAAAAGTGGCAGAAAAATCATTCCACCCTAAATAATTTCCGTCGTAATAGACATACTGGGGAGCGCTGGTTGAAGTGTCGGCAGAAAGCAGCTTCCCCTGATCGGCTGCAGGTGGAGGCTGATCGCTATAGATTGCCAGCTCAGTTCCTGCATCAGTTGCCGCGGCTTGTGGTGCATCGGCATTCGGATCAGCATTTTCGGTTTGGCTCTCCAGCCCCAGATTGGCCGGGTCAGAGATGCTCAGATTTTTCGATTGCGTTTCTCCAGCAAGATCAAATCCTCCCACCGACAGTCCGGTTAAAAGAAGGATTACAAGAACAATACAAGCAGAGATTTTTGGGATCATAGTTCTTCCTCACAGTTTTATTTGGTGCCTATACAATATCCTAATTTCGCATAATACAATACTATTGTGATCTCAAGATTTTCCTTTGACTCAGGTATTCAAAAGATGGGACGCGATTTTTTATGTCAGCTTGGTTTACTGCATAGGATTTTGAGGGGCGCTCGATAATGCCAGACCTTATCATAAAAAACCTACCCAAGTTGGTTGATACTTCATCTTTCATCAGATGGGCCTTCCTCAAAGTAGAACAACGATCGGCTAGTTGGGTCATATCTTCCAGGATTTTTTTGGTCAGTTTACCGGCAATGAAAGCATCTTCTTATTTCCAGCTTGATGAACCTCCTATGCCCGATGGCTGGGTATATCGAGGCAGCGCTGCATAAAAAGCAGTTTATGATCCCCTTGAAGAACGGCACCTATATGGTCACTGTTTCGGGTCTGCGCGGCGTTATTGCCACAGGCAAGACTGTATGTAGAGGATTGCCGCAAAGACCTTAGAGGATTCCGATTAACTTAAGGTTGCTAGAGTTCATGAGATACATTGTCCATTATTTCCATTCAAACAATCGGATTAAGCCTTCATCACCTCCATAACACCCTCATTTTCTTGAATTCAGTCCTTTTTTTCGATAGCTCACGCTAAGCACTAATTTTACGCCTGGCGGAATTCAAATGATAAAGATTGAAAACCATACCAGTAATGATCATCCTAACCCGGACTCTTGGCACGGTTGTCACGACAACATGACCTGCTTTGCACACTCGTTTGACAAAGGCATAGGACCGTTCAATGGGC
>JALHSR010000055.1 GCA_022865315.1 Methanotrichaceae archaeon
GCTGCCCTGAAAGCGTCATTTTTGGCCTGAGCTGTCTCCATCTGAGTATCAGCTCTAGCACCTGCATGACCAAACTGGACGCTGGCAGGGAGTACTGACGCACAGGTTCCAGTTACCCATGCTACCAGAGGCTTGGTAATTTTACCCTCATGCAAGGCTTTGATGATCCTGTATTCATCTTCGCCACCTAATTCGCCTAAACATGCTATTATCTTGATATCAGGATTTGCCTCATAGCGTAAGATATGATCAAACATTGTAGAGCCAGGATACCTATCTCCGCCTATGGCGATTCCTTCATAGATTCCATTCGAGTTACGAGAGATTATGTTGAAAGCCTCGTTGAGCATTCCTCCCGACTTAGATACGAAGCCAACACAACCAGGACGATAAAGCTTAGAAGCTATGATATTTTCAATAGTTCCTGCCGTATTTCCAATCCTTAATGCTCCCGCCGTCATGCCTCCAACTGTGGCTGGTCCAATGATTACTTTTCCCTTTTGACGGGCTGTTGCACCCATAATCCGGGCCTGACGCTCGGGAACACCTTCGGCTATGACTGCAACAACACGGATCTTCTCCGTCGCTAATGCTTCCATAGTTGTCTCAAAAGCCGAACGATATGAGGCAAAATTAACCATTACATCAGCATCTGGATGAGACTTGATAGCGTCTGCAATCGTCTTATACATGGGCAATATAATCTCTTCTTTACCCCAGAATGCCATATGAATGCCAGCTCTATTGGGATTGATTATGGCTGCAATGCTTGGTGTATCACGCTTGCAGATATTATCGAAATCTAGCATCCTCTGTATGGCATTTGTCTGATAACCGTAGACAAAGGTCTTGGTGTTCCTATCAAAGAGCGTGTAATCTTTCTTGTTCATTTAGAAAGCACCTTCTTTTAGAGCCAGGGGAACTATTCGAGTCATATGAGTCTCTGGTCCATGAACATCTATTTGTATTCCCAACCTTTCTCCCAAATCACGCATGAGTTTCAATCCAACCTCGTAATTTGGCCCACCTCTGCGCACATAGATCCTTACCCCGGCATCGTGTAATTTCTCCTGGTACTCCTCCAAGGCCATGACAACACCTTTGAAGGTACTGGCGACATCCGTGAAATTGGCAATGGCTCCCCCAATCATCAAAACCTTTCCTTTTGGATCTTTCTCGCGGGTCATCAGGTCTAGAATGATCTTAGTGTAAAAATATGTATCCTGTGTGCTCGGATCACCGCTATATTCCCCATAATTTGACATCTCTTTGGCAAATCCAATATCACATATAGTGTCTGCATAGATAACTGAGGCTCCACCGCCAGCCACCATTGTCCAAACGCGACCTTTAGGATTGAGTATGGTAAGTTTTAGAGAAGCACCAGTCTTTGAATCCAAATCCCTTATGAATAATTCCTCTTTTGTTAATGACCGACCGAAGGGCTCTGGGAAAACCAATCCTTCCCAATGCTTCCTCTGCCAGTATTCTTCTGCATCGTCCAGCTTGGCGACAAGATCTAGAGGAACGATTGTGCCATCGTGGAATGTAAAAGGATTTATCTCAAGATAAGAAAAACCGAATTCTGTATAAAACCTATATAGAGCTTTAATGAATTTCTCAATTCCGGAAAGCTTATCGCCCAACGCTGCAGGCATCTTGGATTTCAAATCCGCTTTTTCTATCCCTTCAAGAATATCCACATGCACCTGCAATACTTTATCCCAATTCTCCTCAACACAGACTCCACCCTCCATTGAAAAGAAGATATTTTCGCCCCCATTATCGGAGTTAATAGCTACATAGAACTCATTCATGTGAGGAACAAAAGGCTCCACAAGGAAGTAGCTCAACCTTCCCGCAACACCTCCCACAACCATCTCTACGCCCATATTCTCTTTGATGTAATTTTTTGCCTGATCCCAAGTAGCATCCAAAAGCACCAATCTGTGCTTACCTCTCTTTCCGAAAAGCTGGTCAGGCTTTACCACAAGCTTCTCTGATTTAAGCCAAAGATTCTTTTCGGCCATCTTTTCTAGATCTGTCTCCGGGCCTACTAAGATAACATTTCCTTTGTAGGAGAACTCAGGCAGATATTCTGGCAGGAACCTAGAAATCATGCGTTTTGCATCATATTCCCTGATGCCCCTTTGTGCCATATCCAAAACCTCCTTCGCCACCCCAAAGAGCTCCTCATTTACAAATCTTTCTAGTGAAATAACCTTCCGGTCTTTTATTTTGGGAAAAGGTTGAAATATTCAAGGCGAACCAGACGAGAATAATGAATTGTCCCCGCTGCGGAAAAGATTGCTATAAGCCAGCAGATGAGATCATACCAAAATTGGATAGCTATTATATGGCTTGTCGACATTGCGCGCCAGACCCCGACTTGGCAAAAGATAAGCCTTTTGGAGATTTGCCAATCCAAATCGAGAGGTGCAAAGAATGTAGGACGGCTCCATTAGATGCAGTAATGCTTGATATACTCCAAGTCTTAGTAGAGCACGGCCTTCGCAATAAAGATGACGATCTTCGAAGCGTGGGATCTCCGCTTATCGCAGTTGGCTACCCACTCGCCTACGCGCCCCGCCTTGGTCAAAGAGCTCTGATAATTTTGGGAAAACGCTTCACAGAAGCAGCAGCAGAGGACATTTTAAAGCGTGTACCTGAGGTGAAGGGAGTAATCCTGGACAGATGTGTCCCCGGAGTAGTTGATCCACATAAAGGAGCTATGGAGAATGTTTTATTGGCCGGCTGCGACCTTCGTTGCGATATATTACAAAGCCTTTTTGGCGATCTAATCATCTATAAGACCCAATCCAAGATCCACATCGAATTTCCCAGACAGAGCGCTCCCAAGATAAGATTGTTAGAAAAGCTCTACATGGAAGGTGAGCTCAAACAGGTCGTGGATGGTTTATGCGGACCAGGAACCTTAGGCTTGATGTGCGCCCTTGCTGGTGCTGAGCGAGTAGTACTCAACGATATTTGGCAGCCTGCAATAGAAAATGTCATTCTCAATTTAGAGGCCAACAAGGATCAACTGAAAATTGACAAAATCGAATATATTGAGAGCACAACACCTGGCATTGCAAGTGAACCCGTGTTAGTTGCCCGTGCCTCAGGAGCTTGCGAAATTGAGGTCTACCAAGGGGATCTTGGCCTTCTCTTCTCCCGTGCCAAACCTGGCAACTTATGTCTGATAGACCATTTTCCAAAAGCTGAGACCTTGGAACTTGAGAACGCCTGTAGCTGCTGTGATAGGATCGTAAAAGTCTGATTTATTTTTAATAAAACAGACAAAATTATTGTGAGTTCAGCAACAGCAAGTGGGACAGCGCGGATTCGAACCGCGGTCCAAGAGTCCCAAACCCTCGAGGATAGACCAGGCTACCCCACTGTCCCGCGGGGCGTATCGTATTGTATCGAAATTCTTTAAAAGCTTTTTGCTACGCTATTTCTGAGCGTAGGCTTTGATGATGTTTGATTTATTTTCTTCACCAGATAGGCTGTAGATATGGCACCAATGGCTGTTAACATCCAAAGTTGTATCAACCGGATCAAAATTGTGGCAGCTACGGCGGCATTTGTAGGTACGCCGATAGCGGTAAATAGTGTGGCCATGACGATATCCACTAATCCAACTCCACCTGGCAGGAACAATGGAAGCATCTGCAAAAAAATTATTACTGCATAAACCGCAAATAGGCCCCGCAGCGGGACGGATATTCCCATTGATCTGAAGATAACTACAGCCACCATTATCATGAAAAACCAGCCTGCTACAGCCCAAAGTGTGCTTATAAAGAGAGTGCGCTTGCGATCAGCCAACATATTCATCGCATGGTGAAATCGGCTCATGATGCTGCTGCACTCATATCTGTCGATATTAACTTTAAAAATTTTTTCGAGTTGATCCAGTAATGCAAAAATGATTCTTTCCAGCCAGCCATCCGCAAAACAGACTCCTATAAAGATGGCGTTCACAAAAAGAAGGAATACAGTTATGCAGGAACAGGTGGCCAAGGCCCATACTGGAGCATTCGTGGCCAAAACGAGGTACGATAGGCCAATCATGGTGCCAATGATAAATGGTATAGCAGTGATAATTCTGCTAGCTGCCACGGTTGCTGAGGGCATGTCTATGCGTGAGCCTCCCTCTAGCTTCTCTAAGAAATAGATTCGTGCAGTCTCTCCCGAGAAACTGGCAGAAGGTATAAGGTTATTCATAAAAATACTTGAAAGGTAAATCATAAAAAAATCGGCTAAATGCACTTTATAATCAAATTTACTTGCTAATTCTTTCCAAGCTAGAGAGTCAAATAGAATGCCAAATATGGCCAGAAATGCACCAACAAAGACGAAAAATAAATCCACATCTTTGAGACTCGCTATAACATTTTGGAAGCCCACATAATAGAGATAAATAAAGTAAATGCCCATGCCCAGGGCAATTAGAGCTATTGATTTTCCTGGATTTATAGTAGGTAGCTCTAGCTCACGACTCACAGTATCAAGTTATATTTGTAGAAGTTAAAAGTTTTCCTCAAATTATACTTCGAAAGCTTTTAATGCAGGGATCTGCTTAGTCCGATCCATGGGAAAGACAGGAAGCGTTGAATGGGTAAAAATAAAAGGTAGATCCGGGAAAGTAAGACAGGTGCCCAAAGCTGAGACAATTTACAAGAAACCTGGCCCTATGCAAAGATACACATCATCCGGTTCAAAAGTCAAGAAAATGAGAAGGTCAGAGAAAGCCACCGTCGTCAGGACATGATCTTTCCAGATATAGTTCTTGTGCGTTATGGCGAGATCGCCCTGAAAGACAAATGGACAAGGCAAAACTGGGAAAAAATTCTGGCTGGGAATATATCTTTTAATATTCGTAGCGAAGGAATAAAAGCCAAAATATCACGGAAGGAGGGAAGGATCTTCATCCATACTTCCGATCCGCAAGCTGGGAAAATCGCTTCACGCGTTTTTGGTGTCGTCTCAATTAGTCCAGCCCAATCTGTAAATCCTGATCTATCAGAGATATCGAAGTCTGCGGTGAGTATTGCTTCAAATATTAAGCCTTCTTCTTTTGCTATAAGGCCTCGGCGATCGGGTGGCACCTTAGCTAGCGAGGAAATTGGTCGGATAGTTGGCGAGGCCGTGAGAAATGCGACATGTTCTAGTGTAGACCTAGATAATCCCGATCTAGAAATTTTTGTAGAAGCCAGGCGTGACAAAGCCTACATTTTTACAGAAATAATTAAGGGCATGGGAGGCTTGCCAGTGGGATCTCAGGGCAAAATGTTAACACTTATATCAGGTGGTATCGATTCGCCCGTGGCAGCTTGGATGATGATGAAAAGAGGATGTCCAATATCTTTGTTACACTTCAACGCCCAACCTTATGCAGATTCGCAAATGCAGTCCAAGAGAAGCGCAGAGATTCTTGTTAAGTGGATGTCAGGTCGTAAAATCAACTTTATTCAGGTACCTATTAGCAAGGGTATTGAAAAGATTGCTACTCACTACCCGAGAGCCACATGTATTCTATGTCGGCGTCTTATGTACAGGATTGCTACTGAAATTATAAGAAGCGAAGGCGCCCTTGGCATAGTAACCGGTTACTCGTTAGGACAAGTAGCCTCTCAAACAACTGAAAATATTGTCGCTGAACAATCAGGAATTAATGCACCCATCTATCATCCTCTTATTGGCATGGATAAGACAGAGATTGTTGAATTGGCTAGGAAAATAGGGACTTATGAGGTTACAGAAAAGACGAAATCCTGCATCGCCGTACCTCATAAACCAATGACAAAAGCCAATGTTGATAAAATTTTGGAAATTGATGAAGAGCTGGGATTGAAAGATATGTCAAAGGCTTTAGCACTGGAAGCAATACATACAAAAATAGGATAAATATATAATGTTATTTTATTTTTTTATTATTTAAAGTGTAAAAAAAATCTTTGAAAATCCCTTCATTTTTTTTTTGGAAATTTCCTTGGATGCTGTGAATAATACCGATTCTGGCTGAGCTTTGAGAATATCTTTGCTTGAATCGGCCAGCTCATCCTTCATCTTTACTAATATCCATCCGCGTTTGGTTCTGGTCAGAGCGAAACCCCCACTTAGTTTCTTTCCGTTTAGCAAAATGGCTGCATGACCATTTTCAAGTGCTTGAGAGATGTGCATAATCCTCCCATCTTTTTCGGTGATGTTCTCATATATTCCAATATCCCAAACAATTACCGTTCCAGCACCATATTGACCTTCAGGTATGATACCTTCGAACCCAGCATACTCCAGTGGATGGTCTTCAGTCTCAATAGCAAGCCTTTTTTGCTTGGGGTCCAATGAAAGCCTCTTTGGAATCGCCCAGGACTTTAATACTCCATCTACCTCCAGCCGCAAATCATAATGGAGATTGCGAGAATAATGTTTTTGCACCACAAAAATAGCGTTTTTGGAATCCATTATTTCTCCTGCAACTTTTGGGAGTGGCTCGGACGTAATGCTGAAGTCCCTTTTTGCGCGATAAGATTTTAAGGGATCTGAAGTCATGAAAACACCATTGAATCAATGAATCGCATCTATTTAAGGTATAAGAATTGTCCTTTCATGACTCTAAAATTAAAATCCCTTGTTTCTAAATGACAAGAGATGAATCTGAAATGCCCATTGGAACATTTTTTTTCACAATAGGATATTCAAATGATTTTTGCAGCGGAATAATACATTCATTGGCATTTTATACCGGCAAAGCCCAAAGCATTGGATAACGAGCGATGAAAGCTACGCTTTAGCGAGCAAATTCAAATCGATAGAGTCATAATTTCTGGTGATAAGGGCAATAGTAGCTAGTTCGCCCTGCGATTTTCATATGCATCAGAGTTGTTCCATCTACCGGGCAAATACCTCCAGGATAGCGATGCGGCAACAAGAATGATTCGGGAAGAATCTGAAAATTCGCTCCGCTGAAGATGGCAGTCATAAGTACCAATGGGTGCATTTAAAAAGTATCTTAAAACGTGCCTCAGTTAGTCCGTGAGCGTCTGGGCGAATCCTAGCATGGAATATGGACTCATCGGAGTAAAGATTGTCTAGCCCAGCCACAATGCTCTGATCTAAGATTGATGCCTTAATAGCTCCTTTTCGATTAATGAGAACACTTAAGTAAGTTTGCAGATCCATTTCAAGAGCATCTGGACCCAAATTCTTCTGCTTTATAAAACTCCGAATGCTATTCGTGAGCCCAATTCTTCCAAACATTCTGGGATCGCTATAGGCTAGGCAATCTCCATCATAAAAATAGATCAGCATGCGGGTATGAGAGGGTTCGCTTTTTCCCAGTTTTAGGTGTTCAAGCCATCCGCTCATGCCTAGATGTATCGTTAGCCAATGGTTATTTTTTAGCTGAAGGAAAATCCGTTTTCCGTATCTTTCAGTCAAAAGAAATTTTTAACCTTCACGGTTCTTTTTAAGCCGCTTCGTTGAAATATTTTCTAGAATACGTCGATCCCTAATATCCAATCTCCTTATTCCCTTGTGCAGAGAGTTGGCCTCTAAATACCTTCTGAGAATTTCAGCCTCGGGAAGTTCAGGCATTATTAATCGATATTTCTCAACAAGTAGGTTCGTGAAACAAATTATAAATATTATTTGGTCGAATAGTTCGAAATTGTGGTGTAGTAAAATGAAATTGACTGTGATACTGATAGCATCTATCATGCTGCTTTCTATTTGTGCTGAATCCAAGCCAGATCAATTCTCAACGAACACCCCCGGAGGATAACCAACTCCGCCGGCTCCGACTAGCCCGAACGCCATCGGGCTGCAAACGCCCCCGGCTACTTCTGGCCAACAGGCTCCCATACCGCAAGAGGCATCTCAAGGACTGATGAAGACCGATCAGCAGTCTGCTTATTCCGGTTCTCCTGGATTGAAAGGAACTAGCTCAACCTATACCCAGGTAATTGTCCCGCCCAGCCGCTCTGCTCCTAATAGCCTATTTGTTTCTTATGCACCCCAAACGGCAGTAGGCTGCAATATCTATGCCAATTTACCCTTATGGATGCAGACCTCTAGTTCGGGCGATATCTAGTTCTATGAATGGTATCCCAACGGAATGCTTGATACGCAATACGCAGGGTATGTCGATAATCCTGGCTGGTGCAAGAGATGGTTCTTTGCCGACGTTCCGGGCTGGCACATTCTCCAGTATTATTGTAGCGGCTGGAGCAACTACGCCTACATTTATGTCCATGGTCCAGGTAATTGGGTGAATCCAATACCCAATCCAGAACCCACTCCATATCCAATCCCTCCAGAGAATCCGGATAAGAAGAAATGTGAAGAGAACTTCCTATGCAACTGGGTAAACGACCAGTGTCTCTGTACCGGATTTACGCCCGACGATCATCAAAGGGAGAGATGTGAACTGAATCCTAATTGCAATTGGATTAATGGCCAATGTCTATGCACGGGATTTGACATCAGCATAGAATCTACTAATGCAAACCAATTGCTTGGCGATGCCCAGACATCGGCTGCAACCAATTAGAATAATGAGAGTTCACGGCAGGTGCACATCATAGACTACTACGTGCGCCAATCGCAAATCCAACATCACAAATAACTGTAAATATTGAATGTTTTAAAATTAAATATTTTTAAATATGTTTTTCTATATTTTATTGGATAATTATGTTGTTTTAAAGCACTTGAAAAGTTCTTTAACGATTTCCAATAAAAATTCTTATAGAATCAATATGATTACCACTTTTCTTCGATTTTAGATAAAATAGCTTCAGAAGACTTGAGCATAGATATCTTGGATCCTATTTTTTTAAGAACTGGAAACGTGCATGTTGGACTAATTATAGTTGAGAACCTAACATTTTAAACTTATATTTTTATCCTTCGGAAATACTTCCATCCATCTTTTTGCATAAGTCAGATGCGACGAGAAAGCCATAAAATACTCCCCAATCAAATCTCTCATATGCTTTACATCTCTTATAAATGAACTCGAGACAACTCTTTTTATGCTTTTCCAAATGAACTCTATCGGATTCAAATCAGGAGACTAGGGTGGCAGGAATGCCGGCTGAACCTTGCATTCAATGGCGCACGCAATCGTTTCTTTGGCTCTATGCGATCTAAAATTGTCCAGAATTATCACTATTTCATGATCTGGATTGGCAGACCTTATTCTCTTCAAGAAATCACATACACCTTCTTTCTTGGAATGTTCTTTGAAATCAATGACTGAAGTTCCATTGAGTGTATAGAAGCCAAACGTATTTGATCTCAATTTCGCGGTGTTCTTATAGATGATAGGCTTATCAAACGATAATGGCCGCTGCGTATTAGCAGTAGTTTGCGGAGAGGTTTCGTCGAGGAATCCAACAATGGTATTTTCCTCA
>JALHSR010000056.1 GCA_022865315.1 Methanotrichaceae archaeon
ATCTCTTTTTTCCGGAGGCTTGTGCAATTGTATTGTGGGTTCACCTCCATTCTCTATGAGTATAACTCTAGATTCAGAAATTCGAAGTCCGATGTTATACCCACTCTCCAATTTTATAACCATGTGATCGTCACGGCGAGACGGCATGATTATGCCCTCGTAGGTCGCTTCGCCTCTCTCTATGCGCACTTTATCGCCTAATTCCAGCATCGATATCCTCCACAATCAGAGCTTCAGTTACTCAAAGGCGACCCTTAAAAAAAATGTTATCCTCTGATCTTTAGGGGTTAATACTTATTAAATGCTTGAATGGTTTGAGCTATGATATACTTTGTGACGAGTAACCTGGGAAAATTCGAGGAGGCCCGATATATTTTAGGTGAATTAGAGATGAAAAATATAGGATATACAGAGGTCCAAGCCGATACGCTTGAGGAAGTAGTGCAGTTTGGCCTAAGAGAGGTTCAAGCCAAAATTACTGCGCCTATCATGATCGAGGATGCAGGTGTATTCATCACTTCCCTAAATGGTTTTCCTGGCGTTTATTCTGCCTATGTGCAGAGAACAATCGGCAACGATGGTATATTGGGACTTATGCAAAACCGAGTAGACCGTCGGGCTTTTTTTCGCTCAGTAGTCGGATATGTCGAGCCGGGCTTGGAACCGGTGATATTTAGAGGTGAGGTGCATGGAACGATTGGTTTCAAAGCATGTGGCTCCATGGGTTTCGGTTACGATCCTATTTTTTATGTTGGAAATAAAAGTCTTGCAGAGATGAATATAGCAGAAAAGAATATGATCTCACATCGAGGAAAATCTTTGGCACTATTTAAGCAATGGCTTACAGATAGATGAAGCCATAGATCAGTAACGCCTCTTTTCGAGGGCGCATCTTGTGAGCATTTTTGAATCTAAGATTTTAAGAAACGGTGCCTGTATAGCCGAAATGTAAATCTTTCGCTTTCCCACCTCCATGACCAAGTCTGTGGGTTTGGATGGACTTATCCTAACGGAGAATATCAACGGGCCTTCACAAGTGGTAGCGATTCTGAGATCGGTTGTTTTCAGGCGGATATATTTTTCCATCTCGTGGTCGATCCTCAGGGAAATCTTTTCTGGACTCAAAATCTTGTTTTTGGTGAAATAAGCTTTAATCTTGGAATTAAATCTTGTTATTGTGAGATATAAAAAACAAGTGCAGAATTCTAGAAAGATCGCCTTGGAGCGCATTGAGTTGCTTTTTGCATTAGCAAATGAGGAACACAAGCAACATCCAGAGCGCAGCGATAGATATGTACAAATCGCGCGGAAGATTAGCACTCGAATTAGGGTTAAGATGCCTGCTCGTGTTAAGAGGCAATTTTGTAAGAGCTGTGGTCGTTTTCTTCCCGCATCTAAAGCTCGTGTCCGATTGAAAAAGGGCGTTCTGACTATCACATGCGTTCACTGTGGAGCACAAAGCAGGCGAAAGTACCATGCTAGTCTTGGAGAAAACTAATCCTTAGATCCAAACTGAGGCTCATCTATCGTATCATGTATACAATTTTGCATTAATACCATGATATTATGATGAATTGAGTTGATCATATCCGATGAATTCCATTATGCAATCCCTATCATTGCCAATTAACTCTTTCTCGCGTTTCAGGATTTCCTTTATTAGAGGGATTACAGGTCTCTTTCCATCCCAATTATTTGCCAAAATACCCTCAGAGCCTGTCTCGGTCATGACTTTCTCAGCCACAAAAGCACAGAGGAATATATCATCCACATAACCCTCTGGACCCAGATCCGCCTCCGGTATGATATCAGAGGGCTTGATGAAATAAGCTATAGATGCAATCACCAATTGTGATAGCCTTCCTGGTAGTAAAGGATCGTCCAAGAGTCTAGTCATCAGTCTAAAAAATGCTGGAGCTTCGCGGATCAGATCGCTAAACTTGCCTTCATATTCCGAGATGTCTTCCTCTAGGAGATTATCAAACCTTTTCACTCAAAACGCCTCCTCTGCACTAGGAGTTTTTTAGCTCCTTTCCCTAGCAGAGCATTATGATATATATGATTATAGTATACCGAAATACATAAAATAATGTATTGCTAAATATATCCATATGAAGGGGGAAATCATCAGAGTTGAGAGGGCTTGGGAACTGGATGAGAGATTAAGAGTAGAAACAGATAACGGTATCAAAATCAAGCTCA
>JALHSR010000057.1 GCA_022865315.1 Methanotrichaceae archaeon
AAGCGTTCTTTCGGTATGCTAAGGTTTGATTGTAAGTCCAGCGACATAAATCCAGCGTTCGCTCCATCATAGTTCTTTGATATTTTGTTGGATAGAGCCTGAATTTGTAATGCCTTATGCATTACTAGACTGAATGCCCTAATCGCATAAATAGCTATCTGTAAGAGTGTTATACTAGAGAAGGAGGACTCCGCTTTCATCCCCAGCCTGAAAGCTGGGGTCTTCCCGCTCCGCCCTCTCCGCTCCTGCGGGATAAACTCAAAAAAATTTATGACTTAGAGACCAGCTTTTAAGCTGTCATGCCTAAAGCCTTGGATATCTCAGTTAGAGCTGCTTTTTCTTGATCGGTAACTACTACACCATGTTCTTTGGCAGCCTCGGCCACTTTCTGACCCAAATGTAATACCCACTCTTTATAGGCTTTGGCCTCTTCGGGCGTTGTCTTGGAGAGGGCGGCTGCTGCAGACTTGCAGGCTTCGATAGTCATATTCATGAAATTTGCCTGGTTCTGTTTGAATAAGTTCTGCTGCTCTTTCATCAAATCCTTTGCCTTCTGTTGTAGTTCAACCGAAAGCGTATTGACCAATCCAGATCCGCTCTCACTCGCCAGCTTTGCTGGCTCAACTGCCATCTCTTTAGACTCCTTCCACATTCCGATTGGGCCTTGTGGTGACACAACAATTATCGTCATTCCTACTGCATATGGCAAACACAGCAGATTTTTCCATTCATCTGCTGTAAAAGTCTCTTTTATTCCCATTCAATTTCCTCCTTGATAAGGCAATATAAAATTGCAGATTCGATTTTGGTGACAATTAGATATAAATTTTGCTCGAATGATTGCCATAAAAAAAAGGAATTGAATTTAGCCGAACGGAGCTTATCCTCCGCACTAATCAGCTTCTCAACAGTATAACCTGCTTTTATGAGAATATGAATCATCTCATTAAGGCTTATATCGTTTACAATGGTGCCCTGATTGATGTTACGATTGAGATACTCATCTAGATTGAAAGCCGAAGTCCGGCTGCCCTTAATTTCCCCTAACTTGATAGACAACCCGCTGTGCAGTGGCTGGCGATTAATTGTTTCTTTTTTCTGCTCTGCGGTTGTGACTGAACAATAAAGTCTAACGGGCCACATCGAAAATATGCCTTGCGAACCGAGCGTGCTCTGCCACCGGAAGCATCCTGCAGTTGCTCTAGCACCCTATCTAAGTTGAACGACGCTGGCTTCTGGCGCGGCGGGAAGTCCTTGAAGGATTGGATCTGCGTTCCGACCAGCGATTGTGCAGGCATGCGAAGGAAAGCATGGTCGATCATCCAATCCCAGTAGGTATTTGAGTTCTCGTCTGCCCGCTCGAAGGGATCCCTGCGCATTATGATAGCTCAAGACAATATATCGACTAAAAAAGGAAAGATGGTTCAGACCAATTTGACAAAATTATTCAGATTTTTGACAAAATCGGCGCAAAACCCGCTTGGACACGAAGTGCTTAAGATAGCATTTCCGGTGCACTGTCCGCCAAAACAAGGCGGATTATAGGATGGCGGATTGGTCGAACACGACTCACCTGAACAATGTTTTTCAGAATCGGGCTTGCTGCCACATAAGCCGTCGAAACACACCGGTTCGAAGGTGGATTGGTCACGGAAGACGAACCTTCTGGCGATCTCGAAGGATCCCATAAAGACTTCCTGCTCTCGAGAGCTTCTTTGGCCCGGCAGGGATTGCCTGGCATCCAATGCCAGATAGCCTGTAAAGTTGTTGCCCGTCCTGAAATCGGCCATCTTCTTTAAGCTTCCCGTTTGATGCAGATTGTATTCCTGATTCTTGAATTCCATCTGCTCTAAATTGTAATTGTCTACTGCATCCTGTTCCTGGAAGTTGGGCGTACGCCCGCGGGCTTGCTCGACCAGGTATTCGTTCTTTATGAGTGCATCGACGCTGCCAACGAAATTCAGATCCTTATCTGATCTTATTCCCGAATTCATTGACCTGACATCCTTGCTTATGGTGAATTGGCCGGTGCCGCTTACAGATGTCTCAGAACCATAATCATAGTCCGGGACTCTGAACTTTCCATTGTCTGATCCAGTCTTAACACATTTAGCTGATGCATCGACCTTGAACTCGTATTCGCCAGCCACGGCACTGCTGTCTGGCATGACTTGAAGACTTTCCGACCTGGAGGCTCCTGCGGGAATATTGAGAGTTCTTGAGATCCAGCTGAACCATTGAGGAGGACAATTGCCTGGCAGGACGCAAAGCTCACTTTCGACCTGGGTTGGACCATTGTTAGTGACAGTTCGATACAATAAGCAATCCCTGATTATAGGGACAAGGAATCGAGGTTGGCAGAGAAGGCACTAAAGGTGGCCAGACAGCTCCTGTAACCGGTCCTCCGCTACTACTTGCCTGATCCTGGACTGTGGCAGTAGCCTGGAAAGCCATCAATATCGATATCAATACTATATGCGCTAATTTCATTCAAACCCCCTGTTAAAATAAAAAAAAGAAAAATTTTGGGGGATTTACCCCTCACCAGTCAATGGCTTTGCAATTAGCTTGTCTCTTATCAAGCAATAGATTTTCATGGAACTAAGCGGTGGCATTGATGCCGCAATGCCGCAAAACGCCACAAGAACAACTATTAATACTGCTATTGCTACTCCCCTCATATCTTATTTCACTCCCTTTTGATTTTCATCAAAAAATTTTTTCTATTAAAAGGTGGGAGATGTGAATCAACCTTTGAAACTAAGATTCTCAATTAATACTATATACCGGTTTCTATAAAGGATGGCAAGATTGCATGTTTT
Source organism: Methanotrichaceae archaeon (assembly GCA_022865315.1). GTDB lineage: Archaea > Halobacteriota > Methanosarcinia > Methanotrichales > Methanotrichaceae > JALHSR01. Next base: position 2,823 of record JALHSR010000057.1, read on the forward strand.
CGTTTTATTACCCAATAATATTGCAATGAGCATTAAGTCCTGAATGAAAATCTATTTCAGGAGATGGTCTTCATCAGCTATTAAGATGGTCCTGCAAAGGAAGGAATCATGATTGCAACTGACCCTCAATTGGCATTTCATATTATGGTCAAGCCCACAGGCTCAGCGTGCAACCTAAACTGCACTTACTGCTTTTTTCTGAGAAAAGAAAGACTTTATCCGGGAAGCAATTTCCGGATGTCAGCTGAGGTAAATGAAGCTTACATCAGGCAGCTCTTCGAAGCTCACCAGGTCCCTAAAGTAACGGTAGCCTGGCAGGGGGGAGAGCCGACACTCATGGGGCTTGATTTCTATCGTCGCTCTTTAGAGCTTCAGAAAAAGTATCAGAGGCCCGGCCTCACTGTCGAGAACACTTTTCAGACAAACGGCATTCTCCTTAACGATGAGTGGTGCCATTTTTTTCATCAGAACAATTTCCTAATCGGCCTGAGCATCGATGGGCCAAAGAAGCTTCACGATTATTACAGAAAGGACAAAGGCGGTCAGGGCACCTTTGATCGGGTGATGCAGGCGGCCCGGTTGTTGCAGAAGCACAAAGTTGAGTTCAACATCTTGTTCAGCATCAACTCTAAAAATGCAGATAATCCGTTGGAGGTCTACCGCTTCTTAAGGGATGAGCTTGACGCCCATTTCTTGCAGTTCATCCCTATCGTTGAGCGAGATAATGAGAACGGCTATCAAATAGGAAGCAAGGTCACAGATCGCTCCATAAGGCCGAGACAGTGGGGCCGCTTATTGATAGAAATCTTCGATGAGTGGGTGAAAAGAGATGTAGGTAGTACGTTTGTTCTTAATTTTGACGGAATGTTGGCCGGCTGGCTAGGAATGGCTGGAACGCTGTGCATCTTTGGTCCCACTTGTGGCCTGGGGATGGCTCTTGAGCATAACGGCGACCTCTATTCCTGCGACCACTTCGTCGAGCCGGACTACTTCTTGGGAAATATCCTGCAAACGCCCATGATTGAGCTGGTTGCAGGAGAAAAACAGCGAAAGTTTGGAAGAAACAAACGGGATACCTTACCCCGCTATTGCCGGCAATGTCGGTTCCTCTTTGCCTGCAATGGTGAATGTCCCAAGAATCGTTTCATAAAAACGCCTGATGGTGAGCCTGGTCATAACTACCTTTGTGCTGGCTATCGGGCTTTTTATTCCCATGCCGAACAAAATATGCGAATCATGGCCGATCTCCTGCGGAGGGGTCAAAATGCAGATGGCATCATGAATATTTGGGAAGATGCAGAGGTACGATCAAAGGCAAAAGTCACAAGAATCGGAAGAAATGACCCTTGCCCCTGCGGAAGCGGTCAAAAGTTCAAGAAATGTCACGGTCGGGCCCGAAAAGAGTTTGGTCGAGGATTAAAATAAACCTTGATTGTAAACGGAAAAATGTCTTTCTCTAAAGCATTATGCAATAGATAGTCAATTAAGTTGTCGTTCACCAATCTAGTGCTGCATAACAAAAGTTTTAAATTTTATAGTTTGCCATACAATAAAGACTATGGCAATGAAGAGGGTACATGTGGTTAAGCTCAAGGGAGAAGAGCGGAGCGATCTAATCCAATTTCTTCGCAAAGGCAAGTCC
>JALHSR010000058.1 GCA_022865315.1 Methanotrichaceae archaeon
ATGAGCTTGATTTTGATACCGTTATCTGTTTCTACTCTTAATCTCTCATCCAGTTCCCCAGCCCTCTCAACTCTGATGATTTCTCCCTTCATATGGATAATATTTAGCAATACATTATTTTATGTATTTCGGTATACTATAGTCACTTATCCATGTTACATAACATCAACCAATTAAATGATCACTACCTATCTTTTAGAAATCATTAATTGAATAAATTAAAGTTGTTTTTAGAGAGTCTGATCGCGTAAAATTATTGCAGTATCAGAGAATAGGCTGCTAAATCCGAAATGGTCAAGCATATTATCGCTAATATCCAATAATAAGGACGATCATTGTACCAAGATCTCTTATTCTTAGCATAGATGTAAAAAATGTAGGGAAAGAGGGGAGCAATTGGAATGATAAAAAAAGGTTCCACATTCATTATATAAGTGAAAATGTATCCCTGAACCAGTAAACAAATAACAGTCGCAAGGCCTACTTTTGATTGATTGTTCAAGCGCATGAAAGATTCTTCGATTTTTCAATTAAAAACTCTGATGCTCAGATTAAAAAATCCGGTGAGCTGATTGTTTCTCTCAGTTAGTATTATAATATGTTTGTTCCGTATCAAATATATATGATTTTTAATACTATTTGAAATTAAAAGTAATTAATGCTTTAAATAGCTGAATAATCCCTGCAAACTCAAACTGTTCAACACATCCTTTTTTTCTAACCAACCTCTTCTGGCCACCTTTACACCATATCGAATCACTTTTAATTGAGAGGGATCGTGCGCATCGGAATTTATAGCAATTTTAACCCCGAATTCTTTGGCTGTCTTGGCCCAGACATCGTTCAAGTCCAGCCTGTTTGGATAAGAGTTGATCTCCATAGCCGTACCTGTACTAGCAGCTGACTCAAGTACTGCCTGCATATCAACATCATATGGGTCGCGCTTCCCAATAATTCGACCTGAAGGATGCCCTATGATGTCAACATGATCATTCTCTATTGCTGTTATAAGCCTTCCTGTTATTGCCCGCTCCTTTTGTCGCTGGGCCATATGAACGGAAGCAACAACTACATCGCATTTCTCCAATAGTTCATCTCTATAATCAAGCTTACCATCAGCCTTGATGTCCACTTCTGTCCCTACAAGAAGAGTTATCCCTTCAATGGTCTCATTTATTGCATGAATAGCCTCGATCTTTCTCTCGAGCTGGTCTCCTTGTAGTCCACCAGCAATGCCAATGCTTGGCGAATGATCGCTTACTGCTATGTATTCATAACCAAGATTCTTGGCTTCTAATGCAAGTGCTTCCAGAGTACCTCTGCCATCAGACCATTCACTATGTACATGCAGATCTCCCCGAATATCCTTCAAATCCACTAACTCAGGGAGCCTTCCAAGGAATGCTGCCTCGATCTCACCTGAATCTTCACGTAGTTCAGGAGGAATGTATTGCATACCAAGAATATGGTAGAGGTCTTCCTCCCAATCGAAGAAGTGATCCTGACCATCCGATAGACGTTTTAACGAATACTCACTAAGTGAGTAACCTCTATCAAGGGCAATTTGTCTTAATTTTACATTATGCTCTTTGGATCCTGTAAAATACTGAAGAACCGTTCCATAAGACTTATGCTCAACTATTCTTAGATCCACCTGCACTGTTTCTTGAACTATTACGCTTGCTTTTGTGGATCCTTTGCTTAAGACTTCCTCAACTATGGGCATTCGTATAAAAGCTTTTATGACCTCGTCCGACTTAGATGCAGTGGCCAGAATATCGATATCTCCCACAGTCTCCTTTCCACGCCTTAGACTTCCCGCGGGAGTAATATGCTCTAGACCCTCTATGCCCTTAAGATATTCGACGATTTCTTCGACTATGGGCTCAGCATTGCTTAAAAGAATTCGAGTGCTCCTTTTTTTGTAACGTTCAATGGCTCTTAGAATATTTCTTTCGCTTGCTGCTCCCATCCTCGGCAAGCGACGGATATGGTGGTCCAATGCTGCCTTTTCTAATTCGTCTAAATCTTTTATTCCCAATCTATCATGCAGCATATAGATGGTCTTGGGTCCTAAGCCAGGAATCTGAAGCAATTCTGCTAGACCTGCGGGCGTTTCTCTCAATAGGCCTTGATGGGCTTGTATCTTGCCGGTTCGCAAGTATTCCTCAATTTTCTGGGCAATTGCTTTGCCAACGCCAGGTACGGATTCCAATTGGCCTTTTCGACAGATGACCACAATATCCTCTTTTAGTCCTTCTATTGCCCTAGCTGCCCTTCCATAAGCAATGATCTTGAATCTGTTCTCTGCTTTAAGCTCTAATAACTCAGCCATGTCATAAAGAATTTTGGCAACTTCACGGTTCTTCACAAAATTGCATCAATTAATTGAATTAATAAGCATTTCTGCTTGTATCTTTCGATTGAAAATCTTTAAATTACGGATGATCTATTTCAATAGGTATCAGCGTGTATTAGAGAGACCGCCAAACATATCAGCAAGGATATTCCAATTCCTTCTCAAGAGATGATTTTGCCTTTCGGTACTCAATTTTGAGTTCCTCTACTTTTTCAGCGGCATTCTCAATTATCCCTGCGCGTCCCATTTCCTCCAATTCTCTGCTTACAGCTGAAAGCCTCAATGCCCCTACGTAAGCGCTGCTTGACTTTAAACTATGCGCGGCTACCCTCAATGCCTTAGTATCACTGGTCTTCACAGCAGTTTCAATGGCGAATATCTTGTCTGGAGCATATTTGAGAAATAGACCGCCTACTTCTGTGACAATGTCAGGTTCACCCTTTTCCTGAAGCTCCCTCAAGCTAACCAAAACTGAACGGTCCAATGCTTCTGTAGATGTCTCATCAGTTCTTGGCATCTCGGCTTATCCCCAAACAATTTTCGTATTTGGATGTGACTAATTCATTTAAACTTTTCAGTTCTTACTAGAGGTATGCATAAAAATAATTTATAACAGATTTCTCTATGCAATTTGACAACAGCATGGATTTCTTGTTTGGAAAAGTGGCATTCAAAAATCGATTATTTCGAGCTGGGAATAGACTAACAACTCTATTCCTTCAATCATCACATATATCAATCATGTGCAGAGAAAAATCGTATCCATTGCCTTTATTGAATCCCATGCATACCTACATCAACGAGCTCTTCATACGTGAGATTTAATAACTGTCCGTTTCTGAATTGTCCGACATAGGCACGCTTTAAACACTACCAAACCCCCTGTTGAAAATCTTGTAACCAAAATCGAATCTACTCTGATAAATTCATCCTTTAGACTTATAGTTGAAAAAGCAAGATCATCAACTAGCGAAAATAACAATGCGGCCGGATATATAAATTATTGAAATGATCCAATTCATTGGATTTCGGACAGAAGCCGCTCTACAGCTGACACAGGATTATCGGCCTCAATTATGGACCTACCAACAATTAAGTAATCTGCACCTGCAGCCAGCGCCGCAGATGGCGATCCACCTTGGACACCAACTCCGGGCGAAATAATAGTCTTACTACCAATCATGGACCGAATAAACTTGATCCTATCCGGCTTCGTGGCCGGTGCCACGACTCCCGCAGCATCGACTTCCAATGCCAACCTAGTTAACTCTTGGAATAAGGGTGCCATAAACAACTCAGCTCCAGGATGGCTCATCTGTGTGACAACAAATAATTCAGCTTCATAGCTCCTAACGCAGTCAGCGCAGGCCTGCAGCGAATCAAATCCAGGAAACGCATGTGCTATAAGAGCTAATGCACCTTTCTCAAGCATAGCTTCGCATATCAGCTTGTTAGTATTTGGAATATCCGCAATTTTCAGATCTGCAATTACTGGGGCAAGACATGATATATCTTTTACTATCCATGGACCAGCAGAAAGGATTAAAGGATATCCAATTTTTATGGCATCAAAATACTCTCTTAGCAACTGAACTAGGTAAAGGGCCTTTGCCCGAGAAATGACATCTAGAGCCAGAATAAGTCGTGTTTTTCTTTTCATGATGGCTGCCATAGTAGCAACGCTATTTATCCTTTTCATAAATTCAATGTCAATTCAGCATAGGAGTTGAAACTCTAAATCGAGCCGCTAATTTTTTCAAATGCCTCTCTTAGATCCCAAACAACCTCACGACCAGCCCGATTGTTCTTACGGTCTAAAAAAAGTGCATCTAATCCGGCCTCACGCGGAGATTCGTAGTCATATATGTAGTGATCTCCGATGTGAAGAACTTCAAATGATTCGGCCTTGAGTTCTCTGCATATGGCTTGGTAGACTAATGGTGATTTTTTAACTTCATTAAAGTCGCTTGTCGCTGAGAAAGTCTTGGAAAAGAATTGGTTAAGGCCATCTAACTCCACATCGATGAACTCGCGAGCAGCATTAGATGCGACAACAAGATTGAAGGACTCGGATAACAGTTCCAAGGCCTCAGGTACTTCAGAATAAGGTTCAATCTCATCCTCATATTTCTTCAGAAGCTCCCCTTTGCTCACACCTAATTGAAACTTGTCAAGCCAATATTGCAGGTCATACCACTCAATTCTATCAGAGCCTATTTTCATATATTCTCCGACAACAAACTCCTTTGCAACATGGAAATCAAGGCCGTATTCCTTAGAGCACAGCTCAGGTATTCCCTGCATCCAGACCATATCGACGAATTTTGAGTTGATTAAGGTTCCATCCATATCCAATGAGATAATACGAATCATTTAATGCTCCAAGAAAATCCTTGATCAAGTCCAAGATTTATTATTATTGCTTCTGAACGAAAAGTGCAAGTAGCTAATGACTGTTCACTAGATTCATGCGTACTTTCATTGTTGTAGGCCACAAAGCCAAAACCACCCCTGAGTTCTCATTAGAGGATATTCCTGGCACATCTGGTAGAATTGATATACTATGCCGATGCACTACCGCCGCTTTTGTTCTATCTCATGGAATCCGAAAAGATGTCGTTATTCTCTTAGTGCTCTGCGGTGGATTAGTGCCTAAGACAATTTGCCTAAAGGGCTCAGAAATCATGTACTTAAATCCCGACGAGAGAACCACGGCTGCGTTGCTTAAGAAAGCTTTGGAATTACCTGCAACGCCAGAATGGTCAAGATCCACGCCTGGAATCTATGTACGCAACGGCGGGCTCAATGAATTATTACAGCAAATGAGAGAGATTAGACTGCTGTACTTGCGTGAAGACGGGACTGATATTAGAAGGATTGATTTGGGCAATATTTCTAAAGAGCCCGTATTCCTATTAGGAGATCATCTAGGACTTATATCGGAGGAGGAAGAACTGATTAAACAAATTGAGCATCGGGTCATATCTGTGGGTCCAACAAGCCTGCATGCCGATCATTGCATAGTCCTCATAAATAATGAGCTAGATCGTTTTGGGCGAGAAGAGTCGGCATGACCAAAGAGATCATCAAAGAAAATGTTCTAGATATAGCAATCGGAATATTAGAATTGGGCTCTATCTGCGATAGCTGCCTTGGTCGGCAGTTCGCTATGCTCTCAACAGGTATGACAAATACTGAGCGCGGACGCGCCATCAAAATCGCTTTGGCATTGGAAGAGTCGCGAACGAATGACAAAAGACTGCAAGAATTGCTATCCTCCAGCTTCAAAAGTCCCCGCATTGCCCAAGAAGATGACCTAAAGTGTTGGGTTTGCTTAGGAGAAATGAATCCTATGAACCTTGACTTGTGGTCGGAAAGAGCAATTCAAGCCATGAAAGATTGGAATTGCAGAACATTTCTTGTTGGAACAAAAATGAGCGGACTTTTGGCAGAAAACGAGGAGTTGCTCCTTGCAGAAGGTCATTCCATGCACGTTGAACCTTTCAAATCCGAACTCAATAGGGAAGTTGGCAAACTAGTTGCGGCTAGAACAGGGAAACAGGTAGACTTCCTGGAACCAGATGTGCTAATACATCTTGTCCTAGAGACTGGTGAAGTCAAGCTATGGATAGCTCCTATCTTCCTTTATGGGAGGTATAGAAAGCTCGTAAGAGGAATTCCACAAACAAGGTGGCCATGCAGAATTTGTTATGGTAAGGGTTGCGAGCGTTGTAACGGAACTGGCAAGATGTATAATGAATCTATTGATGAATTAATTCGTCCTGCTATCATCGAGGCGGCTCAGTCAGAGGATATTGTATTTCATGGTGCGGGAAGGGAAGATATCGATGCCCGCATGTTGGGTAGAGGTAGACCCTTTATTATAGAAGTTGTTCGACCGAAGATACGAACGCTCGATTTGGAAAAACTTCAACTCGAAATTAATAGGCGAGCTTTTGGCAAAGTTGAAGTTTTAGACCTTGTGGTAACAAAATCTAAACAAGTCGAAACCATCAAAGAAGCAGCATATCAAAAGATTTATTCTGCCTTAATCGAGCTTGACAAGGAAGTTGAGAAAGAAAAGCTTAAATCAGTCCTAAAAGAATTGGTAGGTTCGGTTGATCAGCAAACACCAACTCGCGTTGCCCACAGAAGAGCTAATAAGGTAAGGATTAGAAAAGTTTATAGCATAGATCTTGTCGATTTCACAGGCACGAAGGCTCGGATTGTAATAAGAGCCGAAAGTGGTCTCTACATTAAGGAGTTGATATCCGGAGACGGCGGGAGAACCAAGCCAAGCCTTGCAGGCACTCTTGGAATCGGAGCAGTCGTCTCAGAGCTGGACGTAATAGATGTAGGTGGAGAATTGAATGGGAAAGTATCATGGAATTCGAAGAAAGACCAGGGACAAACTGAGCAAGACAGTCAGAGCTAGAGGATTTTCGCCAGTGATAAAGGCGATTCAGGAATTCGAACCAGGATCAAAAGTTCATGTGATTATAGATCCTAGCAAGCATAAAGGAATGCCACACCCTAGGTTTCATGGAAAGACAGGAGAGATCATCGGCAAGAGAGGTCGGGCTTTCATCCTGCAAGTAACAGATGGCAATGCTAAAAAGACCGTGATCGCATTACCTGAACACTTAACAGCGCAGAAAATTAAATGATCGTAAAGTCAATTCGGAAAGAGGAAGTCTTGACCTTAGCCGAGGTCAAAGAGCTTCTCGACCAAATAAAACAAAAGAGAGCCGGAGAAGAAGAGCTGGGCTACGAGCTCAGACGAGCCATGCGGCATGCTGAACTTTTCTCCCGCGGCAAGCCTGAAGAGAACCGCAACCTGATTGAAGAATTGCTGAAGCTAGAAAAGATAACGCCAAATATCGCTGTGAAGATAGTTGATATAAAGCCAGCCAACAAAGATGAATTGAGAGCTATTTATTCCAAAGAGAGATTCACTTTAAGCGAAGAAGAGCTGGATAAAATTCTGGATATCGTTTTTAGGGGGTAGAGGTGCTTGGTCGAGGGGAGACCACCTAAGAAGGAAGAAATAGCTCGCGTTCTCGACTATCTACACTACAGGCCAGATTCCAAGAGTTATCAGAGACACCCTATTGTGCAGGCCTTAGGCGAATCCAACTTCGTTCTCATGGAGATGACACCAAAAGAGGGTATAGTTCCGCAGATAGGAACTAGAGTATATATTGGCAGTGGCGAGAGAGATGTAATAGACCATGTTAATCGCCGCATCGATTATTCTGAATTATCCAACGGCGCTAAAATTGAGCTACATTTCATACTGCAAAATATTGTCCTAGAAAATGAAACTAGGTTTGTATGTTTCTTCAATGAAGCAGGTCCCCTGACGACTAGAATGCATGCGCTTGAGCTTCTTCCAGGCATCGGCAAGAAGCTGATGTGGTCAATACTCAATGAGCGCAAAAAGGGAGCATTTAATAGTTTCAAAGAACTTAGCGAAAGGGTAAAAGGATTACACAATCCTGAGAAACTATTTGCAAAACGCGTCGAAAATGAGCTAATGGATGATAGAATTAAATATAGGATATTCACAGCCGCACCTCGTTTGAGATGAGACTTTTTCCTTAGCATGATGAAACGGAGAGGGCAAAATTTTCTTGTGGATTATGCTATTATCGAACGCATTGCTGATTATGCCTATCTCAATAAACGAGATATAATTCTAGAAATCGGTTCTGGAACGGGGAATCTCACCAAGATCCTAGCAGAACGCGCAGGATTTGTCTATGCTATAGAGGTAGATCCTGTGTTAGCTGAGGGATTTCAAAACAAATTTGACAATGTCAAAGTGATTAAGAACGATGCTCTCAAAATTGATTTTCCTGATTGCAACAAAGTCGTCTCCAATCTGCCTTACCAAATCTCTTCAAAAATAATCTATCGCTTATTAACAAAACCATTCGAAGTAGCTGTGCTCATGTGTCAACTGGAATTCGCACAACGCATGCTGGCAAATCCAGGCAATGCAGGTTATGGACGATTGAGCATGATTGTAGGTTATTTTTGCATTGCTGAAATAGTTGAGATAGTTTCGCGGTCAGCCTTCAAGCCAATGCCAGGTGTTGAATCGTCCATTTTGAGATTAAAACCCAGGAAAGATAGGCTTAAAGTGAACGAATTGCAGTTCCTAAACCTGGTTGAAAAACTATTTGGCAACCGCAGGAAGAAAGTGAAGAGATCTCTCTTGTCTCTGGGAGCTTCCAGAGAAATGTTAGAAAAAATTGATTCAGACCTTCTCGAAAGAAGGCCTGAGGAATTATGGCCGGATGAAGCCGCCAACTTAGCTTGTCTCATCTCATCTCGTATTGATCAAAAATAATTTTATACTCCTTGATTGTCTTCAAATCATGATTGCATCAGTCGAGCGTTCAGTCATTTCAGGCAAAGTACATGCACCCCCATCAAAGAGCTATACTCACAGAGCAATTCTAGTAACCTCGTTAGGTCCTGGAGGTATTATTCGTATGCCTCTCATCTCGGCTGACACAAAGGCAACAATTCATGCATGTGAGGCCTTCGGAGCTGAAGTCACGTTTGACAATGGAATAAAGATTAATGGAGTAGGATGCACGCTTCAAACTCCGGAAGATGTCATAAATGTCATGAACTCGGGCACTACCTTGCGTTTTTTTTCAGCTATCGCCAGTTTAACGGATGGTGCTGTGCTAACTGGCGATGCTTCCATTCGGACTAGGCCAAATGGGCCATTACTTAATGCACTAAACGATCTGGGTGCAAGAGCCTTTTCTATCAGAAAAAATGGAATGGCTCCTCTAGTTATCGAAGGAAAAATGAGAGGTGGAGTGGCCAAACTGAATGGCAGCATGAGCTCTCAATTCCTTTCTGCTCTTCTCATGGCTGCTCCTTTGGCCAATAATGATACTTGTATTATTATTGAAGGAGAGCTAAAATCTAAACCATATGCTGAGATCACATTGGATATACTAAAAGATGCTGGCGTGTATGTAAATGCTCAAGCTCAAGAATTTTGCATGCCTGGTAACCAGGAATATAACCTGTCAAACTACACAATACCAGGGGATTTTTCCTCTGCATCCTATCCCATAGCTGCTGCAGCATTAACCGGCGGTGAGGTAAGTATCAAAGGACTCATATCGTCAAAACAGGGCGATTCGGCAATTGTTGGGATTCTCAAATCTATGGGGGCCGAGATATCATGGATCGAAGAGAAAGGAGAGCTCAAAATCAAGGGCGGTAACCTAAAAGGAGTTGAAGTAGATGCCAGCATGACTCCAGATCTGGTTCCAACGCTAGCAGTTCTAGGGAGTTTGGCTGAAGGATTAACAATAATTAAGAACGCTGCGCACGTGCGTTATAAAGAGACCGATAGATTGCATGCTATGGCAGTAGAGCTGTCAAAAATGGGCGCCAAGATCCAGGAGAAGCCAGATGGCCTAGCAATTCTAGGTGGAAAGCTGCACGGAGCTAAGGTAAATGGTTATCATGATCATAGAATCGTAATGGCCTTAATCATTGCAGGTCTAGTTGCTGGGAACACTCGAATAAGTACTTCTGAGAGTGTCGATATCTCTTATCCTGGATTCTTCGAAGACATGAGAAGTCTAGACGCCAGAATACAATTGACATAAGCCAGAAGCGAATTGCATATCATAAGTCTTATGTATGAGCAGCATTTCTTCTTGATGGTTCTAGCGAGATACACCCCACTTTGTGGAAATCGGGTGGCTTCGGCTCACAGCCGAGGCTGCTCCAGATGCAAACTTCTGGAGGAATAAATGGCTAAAGAGAAAATCAAAAAAACAGACGAGAAGCCTAAGGCTGGAGAAGCTGAAGAACTCAAGCATATCGTGCGCATTTTGACTACGGACCTGGAGGGAAAAAAACAGGTTCAATTGGCTTTGACAGGTATCAAGGGGGTTGGTCGAAGAGTAGCCCTGATATTTGCAGCTAAGGCAGGTGTAAACCCACACGCCATTCTTGGAAGGTTATCCGATGAACAAATAGATGCTCTGAAGGATGTCATCGAACAAAAAGCCAACGAAATTATGCCAGAGTGGATGGTTAACAACCGGAGAGATCTAAATACAGGTGCAAATCTGCATATTATGGCTTCTGATCTTGCCATGAGCGTCAGAGAAGATATTGACATTATGAAAAAGACAAGGAGTTATAAAGGAATTAGACACGAGCGCGGTCTGCGTGTAAGAGGCCAGCGCACTAGATCCACTGGACGCACAGGAGCTATTGTTGGAGTAAGCAGAAAAAGGGAAGGTACTCCAGCACCTACATCAACAAAAAAGGAGTAGGTGGTTTATATGGGATATCCAGGAAAGAGCCGCAAAAGGTATAGTAGACCTCGCATGCCTTACCAAGCTGATCGTATTGCACAAGAGGTTGAGTTTGTTAAGACATATGGTCTCCGCAATAAGAGAGAACTATGGAAGGCCCAGGCAATTCTCAGAAAGTATAGAAGGGCTAGCAGAAATCTCTTAGCGACTATAGCCATTGGCAAAGCAGGTTCTGAGGTTGAGGCTATTCTAAACCGGTTAAAAAAACTAGGGATGCTCAAAGAGGAAGGAGATTTAGACGCCATTCTCTCGCTTAAAGTAACGGATATATTGGAGAGGAGGCTACAGACACAAGTTTATCGTCAGGGTCTCGCTAGCACAATGAAGCAATCCAGGCAGTTTATTACCCATGGTCACATTCAAATATCTGGGCGCAGAGTCACCGTGCCCAGCTACCTCGTCAAGCGTGGAGATGAGATGACCATAGGTTACTATAACGGATCGCCCATGACTGAAGAAGGCCATCCGGAAAGGGCATCCAGAATTCCAAGGGTGGAAGCATAGATGACTGAAGAAAAATGGGGAATTGCCCATATTTTTGCGTCCTTTAATAACACAATTATCACGATAACTGACCTTACCGGTGCCGAGACCCTGGCCAAGATCTCGGGAGGAATGGTTGTTAAGGCCGCTAGAGATGAGAGTTCGCCCTATACCGCAATGCAAATGGCTATGAAAGTAGCAGATGCAGCGAAGGATAAGGGCATAGTAGGTGTGCATGTTAGAGTAAGGGCGCCGGGCGGAAACAAACAAAGATCTCCAGGGCCAGGTGCGCAAGCAGCCATCAGGGCCCTTGCCCGTGCTGGTTTGAGAATAGGGAGAATTGAAGATGTGACCCCAATCCCACACGACGGAACTAAGCCGAAGGGTGGAAAGAGGGGTCGAAGGGTGTGAAATTTGAAAGTAGATTTGCTTGAACTAAAAGAGGATCGAATTGCATTCATCCTCAGCGGCGTTACAGCCGCCTTTGCAAATGGCATTAGACGCGCCTGCCTGAGCGAAGTGCCCATACTAGCAATAGACGAGTTGGCAATATATGAAAATACATCGGTCCTCTTTGATGAGCAAATCGCTTTGAGGATGGGTCTAATCCCTATTCAAACTAATGACCTAGATATATTTTCCCTACCAGAAGAGTGCCAGTGCGGAGAAAACGGATGCCCTGGCTGTCGTGTCGACTTTATGCTTTCAGCTGAGGGGCCAAGGATGGTGTATTCAAGAGATATTCAGTTCCAAGACCCCGATATTAGGCCGGCCCTCGAAGAGATACCAATTGTAATTCTCTCTGAAGGAGAAAAGGTAGTCATCGAGGGATTTGCAAGCATGCGCCGCGGTCGGGATCATTCAAAGTGGAATTCTGGAACCCTTTGTGGCTATAAGAACCTACCTTTAATCGAAATTGACGCATGCAATGGATGTGCTAAATGTGTCCAAGTTTGTCCCAGAAAGGTTTTGGCAATTGAAGAAAACCGGGTGAAAGCTGTAAATCCAGTAGATTGCTCTCTTTGCAAGCTTTGCATCGACGCTTGCGAAGCAAGAGCAATTAAAGTAAAACCCATCCTAGATAGCTTTGTCTTGACTATTGAATGTGCTGGATCAATATCCTCAAGAGACCTTGTTGTAAGAGCCACGCAAGAGATTAAAAAGCGAGCGAAAGCTTTTGACACCAAGTTGGGCGAATTATTCTGATACTTAAGCATACATGCGGGGGTTGCCAAGCTTGGTCAAAGGCGCAGGATTGAGGGTCCTGTCACGTAGGTGTTCGCGGGTTCGAATCCCGTCCCCCGCATAAAACACCAAGATTTTTGTGAAGAGTCCATAATATCTTCATAGCTGCGTTTAATCTTCCATAGTTTCCTTGGACTTTAAAAAAAATTGATACCTTATAATCATTAAAAATCGTACTATCCAAATGCTTAATATATCCAGAAAATTGTTTGTTGAGAAGCAAAGCCAGCAATTCAAAGGAAAATCAATAAGTATTTTAGCAAAGTTTGGATGCAACATTAGGCATTTCTCGAAGTGAACGATGCAAGATCTAACTAAGCAATCGTGGAGATTGTTTGAAGCATGATAAGATAGCGTGAGTAAGATTGTTTCATGGCATTGAAAATAAAATATAGCACGAGGAAATGCATAAATTTATATAAATTCCATAAATTTGTCGCGAGAACATACCAATAGAAATCCTCATATAAACAAAATAATAATCTAAAAGTGGTAACACATGGAATTCTCTGTTATTGTGCCAACTTTGAACGAGGAAGATTTCATAGAGGATTGTCTAGAATCAATTTCAAATCAGACTTTCCCCCGCAACAAATACGAAATTATTGTTTCCGATGGAATGAGTACTGATAACACAGTGCATATATCCAAGAATTATGCTGACCGCATCGTTTTGTCAGAGAAAAGAGGAATTTGGTGTGGAAGAAATTACGGTGCTAAATTCAGTAAGGGAAAGTATCTGGTATTCATCGACGCTGATACAAGACTTCAAAGTGATTATCTTGATCTTGTTTATAATTATCTAGAAAGAGGAGTAATAGGATTAACGATGGGATTTGAATTGGAGACTAAAAGCCCAAAGGTGCACGTATTAGGGTATCTGGGACTATGCTATTGGTGGTTAAATTCGAAGATAAATAATGGTTGTCTTATTGTAATGAACCTTTGCATACTTCGAAATGTTTTTATCAAAATTGGTGGATTTAAAGAATTTGCTCTAGAAGATGCAGCTCTTGAAAGGGAGCTCAGAAGAGAGGGGAGGACGCTCTTCATAATTAAAAGAAAAGTCGTGACTTCGGCCAGGCTGCTAGAAACATTGGGAGCGATTGGCCTTTGCAGATATTACGTAGAATTAGGACTTTTAGATAGCGGGAAGTTAAAAAGAAATCATATTTTAAAATATATAAAAAATAAAGGTTATAAACCGATATACAAATTTGACTTTAGAAATAAAAGAAATGGATATGAAAATATTTGGGCTTTACGCGACCGAGTCCGAAGAGTAGAAAATAAGGGTCTAAAATTATCACGAAATTTTTCTAATAAATTCCAAACGCTGATAAGATTGTAGTTTCATCTCTTCAAATAAGGCGATGAAATTGAAAATACGTTGATTATTTGTTAAGAGGATATATGTAATGAAATTATTCCGAATATCCTTTTCTTTTTATTGGCATTGCAATCAAATTTCATCGATTGGCCAGAAATATTTATCAATTGATTAATATGTAATACACAATATAATGACACTCAAAAGGCTGGATTTTGCAATGGTTTTGCTCCTTAATTATGAAATCTTGATGGATAATACTTTAGTAACCTATTCTCAGAAGCACATCGATAATGAGAACCGCAAATAACAAAGCCCTATAATTAGCTGATTGGTAGAAAAGCTGATCACCTCGTTTTGGTACCGGATTTCGAACAAAGTAAATGCATTGAAGAATAATCCAAGTACCTGCAGCTAAAGCTGCTGCTATAAAAATAGCTCCCAATCCTGCTAAGAGTCCCAACAATATGGATAATACGACTCCAATGATCCAGAAAATGGCCACTAATTTAGCAGTCACAGGGATGCCATATGTGGCTGGTGTCGTAGGGATACCCTTTTCTATATCACCTTTAACATCCCTCGATGCATCACAGTTCGTGAAGCCCCAATCGGTTATACAAATCATAAAGGTCAAAATAATTGAAGAAATATCCATGCCGGGACCTTCCTTCAATATGCCGAGTGGCGAAATTGCTATCCATACCCCAAATGGCACCAAACCAAAGGCCAAACCCACAAACAACCAAGAAAAAGGTGTGTTCCGTTTGGCCCAAGCCGAATAGATGGTAATAATAGCTGTTGCGGCCAGCAGCACCATGAAACTCTCTGGATTGAGATAAAGAGCTATGATTGAGGCAAATAAAAAAAGTAGCATGGACCAAGCTAGAGCGTTACGTTTGCTCAGCTTTGCTGAAGGAAGGGGCCTATATGGCATAGCCACGCTATCCACATCAATGTCGCAACAATCATTGAGTACGTAAGAACTGGTGATAGCGCAGTAGGCACCCAATATAGCAAAGATTAAGGGCAAAAGCGCTGGGAATTCTCCCGTGGAGACGAAAGCTGCCAGCAGCGCCGCAGCTGCAGGTATGGCTAAATCCATAGGCGCCAGAGGAGGCCTAAGCATCTCGAGATACGCCTTTAGGGATGAGTCCACCGTCTCCTCGCAGATCCGCTCCTAAATCAGCTCTCTGAAAATATCCAGATGCTCCTGGGGCTTTAAGAGATAATCCAGTTTTCCAGTTTCCCTAAACTGGGGATACATCTCCTTGCCTTTCATGAGTCCTAGCTTGCTAAGCTTGCTATTATCTGGTGCCGCTATCCTGCGCAATTCGACTGCCTCTGGATAATGCGGATTCTTCACAAATCCTTCCCTGGTACAGTAATAGGCTCCACCACGCCTCTCCCTAAAAGGCTGGTATTGAGATGAGAAATTCCTAGCTACGAAATTGGACATTTTCAGAGTCCTATTGGAACAATTTATGGTTATATGCCCATAGTCTGGAGGCACAACGACCTTATCACCAGTTCTAGCATGAACTACGACGATGTCACTCAGGTTTTGATTCTGAAGCAAATAGAGAGCTTCCCCCCCCAAGACCTCATATAGCTCAGGATAGGTGACTTCGCTTCGAGGCGCCAAGGGATGATAATGACCTGCTGTCTTGACATACTCGATACCAAGCATACGAGGAGGAATAATTGTGACATCATATCTGAGCCCTAGTTCCAATAGCTTCTCTTTATCGGCACGACTTAAGTAGAGGTCCCGATACATATAATACAGCTCAAAATTTTCGGCGCCTGCAAGCCATGCCTGGTCGAATATAACGTCCTTCAGATCATAAAGCATGCGTATATCGGGCTCCATTTTTTTGTCTCCGAATTCCAGCTTATTCAATTGAAGCACCTCAAACAATGTAAGGCAGGAAGTTTATAAAGATCGTCTCCCGCAAAATGATTAGGTAGGCTGGATCGAATCGGAAATAACCTAGCTATCTAGTTTTCAATAAAATTTTAGCAGGATGTTTCGCCGTCAATAGTAAAGTACTCCGTCAGTACCTTCCTAAAATCTACGATAACATCTACTTTCCATGTGCCTGGCATTCGTGCAGGATCGTACCCATCTATCTTTAGACAACTCCAAATGGGGGCGCACCAATAACCAGATGGTCCATCTATAGGCGGTATTACGCCAAAAGACCTGGCATAAGTCCGACCCTCAGGATAATACCATCTCCACTCTACGCTATGCATGCGGTTATCCCTCCAAATGAGGAGCCAAGAGACAGCTTGCTCGTCATTGACGGAGAAGCTATAAGTCCGATCTACAGGTTTGAATTCCTCCACATACTTGCACATGGTATGCTGGCTAAGAGGGAAGAATAGTGGATTGGTTGCTTGCCCAACAGTCCCTACGGACAGCAAGACCAAGAAAGTAAGAGCTATATTTCCTGTTCTCATTGCTACTCACCTAATACTTTACAAGTTTATTTACAACCCCATATAACAATATTTAATAACTGAATTATAAAGATGACGATCAATAAACTTAATCATTACTCACTAACAATCGCCATAAACTCGCGATAAAGCTGAAACTTATATGTTTTTCAGATTAAATATCAATAAAAACAGATAAAATTTTCGTCGAGCACTACGTTTAATCATAAATAATTAATAATTCTAATCCACGTCTCCTAACAACCTCGGCCGGCAAATCAACTACCCTTCTAGCACAATCAATTATACTCCCATCACTGGTAGCCACAACCCCATCTAATATCTTGAGCTGGTTATCAACATCCTTGACCGTCCTCGCAGTGCCTATAAGACCGCGCTTAGCCATGATTTCATGAACTCCAACCGCCAGCTGGCCGCTCATGCTTACCTGTTGATCAAATAGAATCTCAACTCTAGCCGGATGTACCGAAGCTAGGATGCCCAAGATCTCGAAAAGAGACCGCTCTGTAAATTCCGAAACCTTATATTTCCGAGAGAGACCCTGAGTATCTCGCAAGAAACCGTCATCGCTCATGTAAAGGCACTTTCCAGCAAGGAGCGTCTCAACCGTGATAAGAACATTATAGCCGTCGACATAGACATTTCTATTGCGCATTTCTTCAAGAAGCTGAAGCTTTGACCTACGTAAATGAGCCATCTCATCTGGAACAATAATTCTAAAAAGAACATGTCTCTGCGCTTGTGGAAGACAATAGTGATCCGAGACGAACCTTATTGCTGATTCCTTGGGAAAGCCTCTATTTGCCAAATATCGCACATCTTCTGCAGCATGTCTAAACATTCATACTTGCCTCAACTTTGCCTGAACTCTTCGCCTAACTTCGCGATATAGATCACCGCCGCAAGAATCCACTGCAACTATCATCGGCCCCATATCCGTAGTTTGGAACTCCCACAGCGCTTCAGCCATGCCCAATTTCACTAAGTGATTATTGCAGACATGAAGCTGACATGCTGCCAGTGCACCACACCCACCAGGATAGGCTAAGTAAATTGCTCTGTCCTTAAAGGGCTCGGCCGGAATGCCTCCTTTGCCAATGATGGCCTTTACACCTAAGCTCAATATTTCCTCAGTATATCGCGATAAGCGGCTGCTCGTGGTAGGACCCGCAGATAAGACACGATGATTTTGAATCAATGGTCCACAATGATATAGAGCCGCTCCTTCCAAAGAGATTGGCGTGCCCTCTTTGCGGATATAAGCATGAGCTTTGTCCCTTGCCGTGTAAACTGTGCCGCTAAGGTAAACAACGTCTTCCGACCTTAGACATTTAATATCATTATCAGACAGGGGTGTTTGCAGCCGATATTCCATTATTTTAGCACTTCCGTTGCGCTCCTATTAGCCCAGCATTGAAAGTTTAGGGCTACAGGAAGTGATGCTGTATGGCATGATGCTTTCTCAATTTTAACGCCCAGAACTGTAGTATCGCCGCCTAAACCCATAGGGCCTATGCCTAAAGAATTGATCTTTTTCATCAGTTCTAATTCGAAATCGGAATTCCCAGGCATATTCAACAAAGCTCGCTTAGCCATTCGAGCTACCATATCAAAACTACCGCCTATGCCTATGCCGAGAAATAGAGGGGGACAAGAATTAGCGCCGCGCTCAGCTACTGCCTCAAGAATAAAATCGAAAGGTTCATCGGCTGGATTCAACATTCCAACAAGACTCATATTCTCTGAACCAGCGCCCTTCGGAAATGCTGTTATGTGCAACTCACATCCGGGTTTATTATAGAAAATCACATCTGGAATGCCATATCCGGTGTTATCTTCAGTATTATCGCGAGTCAAAGGATCTACAACATTTGGTCGAAGGGGAATCTCCTTTGTCGCCTTCCTTACACCTTCAGCCACTGCAGCCCTCAAATCGAAATCTAATCGAAGCTCTCGGCCTACTTCAAGACAAAATATAGGCAATCCAGTATCTTGGCATAGGGGTAGACCTTTGGCCTTTGAAATACGAACATTTTCCAGCATGCAGAAAAGATGAAATCGTGCAATAGGATCGGTCTCCTTCTGAGCGGCTTGTTCTATTAGCTCCAAGACCCAGGGCTGCAAAGATGTCTCAGCCACCCTCAGCGCACGCACTGTGGCTTCCACAACATCATTTCTTTCCATTTCTGTTTCCCTTCCTACCATCAATCTTAATAGGTCTAGATTGCCCAGGCAGATTGAGTTCGGTTTTCAAGCCTATCGCCTCTTCAAGTGCATGCCTATGAAGATCCGCAGAGGTATGGATGCCTCCGGGAGTTCCGCGAACCGCTCGGCAGGGATATTGTTGACATAAAAGACCGGCTAAAGCAGGTGCCTCTTCCACTGTCTTACCTTGAAGGCCTTGTGCAACATGCCAGGTCCCACCACATGGAGAGCCACGCAAAACCTTAATGGAGGAAATCAAACCATCACTTGTTCTCACCTGAAATTCAGGCATTCCTAGGCGTTCTACAAAAGCATCAACCACTTCGACACCGCATTTATCAAGCGTGCAACAGATCTCGTCCACTTCAATATATGTCCCGTACTTTTCTGCAATTCTTCTAAGCTCGTTAATTGATCCTGCACGTCCTATGCCCCCAGGTATTATAATAGCTTTAACTCCACTTTCCCCAGCCTTTTTGACAATTTCTGGCGTGATATCAGGATGAAAAGTGTATAGGATCAAGATGTCGGCTTTAAATAGCTCAGGATTCAGAACTATGCCTTCCATAAAGCTTTCAGGATCTTCTATGAATCCAGGAAGAGAGACGGGAACCTCGACCGAGATCACTCGAAAGTTTGTTCTCTCTTTAATGGTTTCTATTAGACGTTCGCCATATTTGCCCCTCTTGACCACTCCAACTAGCATGCTAAACCTTCTATACGACGAATTAAAATCTTTTGCCGAAAAGAGAACCTTAAGAGGTTAGGAATGATCCCTGCAATGTTGATAGCCGGCACACATAGTGGAGTAGGCAAGACCACAGTAGCATTAGGGCTAATGGCTGCTCTTCACTCAAGAGGCCTGCAAGTACAACCCTTTAAAGTTGGCCCGGATTTCATTGATCCTTCTCATCATACAGATGTATGTGGTCGTGTTTCAAGAAATCTGGACGCTTTTATGATGGGATTAGATGGCATCGAAAAATGTTTCTGCCGAGGGATCAAAGACGCAGATGTAGCCATCGTTGAAGGTGTGATGGGCCTCTATGATGGCATAAATTCCTCTGAAAAGGCAAGTACGGCAGAGGTGGCCAAAGCCCTGCGCATTCCAGTTCTTCTGGTACTTGATGCGCAAGGCATGTCTAGAAGCGCCGGTGCCGTGGAAATGGGCTACACGTGCTTTGACTCCAAAGTGAACATTGCAGGAATTATTCTCAACCGTGTGGGAAGCACTCGTCATTTGGCAATGCTCAAAGGCTCTATCAAGAGTCCAATATTAGGAGCTCTGCCCAAGAGTAAAGATATTGAAACAAAGAGCCGTCACCTTGGATTAGTTATGGGCTTTGAGAGAAAGCATGATATTGCCGCCTTATCTTCTTTTATCGAGAAACATCTCGATTTAGATGCGATCCTAGAATTAAGATGCAATCTTTGTAGCGATCAGGAGAGCCATGAGATTCGAAATCCGTCAGTGCGGATAGGTATAGCTGATGATGAAGCATTCTGTTTCTATTATCGAGAGAACCTAGAAGAACTTCAAAAGCTAGGTGCCGAATTAGTCTTATTTAGCCCAATAAGAGACGATTTGCCCGATATTGATGGTCTGTACATTGGCGGGGGGTATCCAGAGCTCTACGTCGAGGCTTTAGAAAAAGGGATAGCACGAAAACAAATAAAAAAAGCCTCCGAGAACGGTATGCCTATTTACGGCGAATGTGGTGGATTGATTTACCTAAGCCGTCAATTGGTATCAGATAATGCAAGAAGTTATGAAATGGTAAACGCCCTGCCCTGCATTACTCTAATGACCAAGAAGCTCCAAGCTCTAGGCTATGTAGAAGCTCAAGTTGTTGGATCAAATCCCATTGTCGATATTGGCAAAACCATCCGAGGCCACGAATTCCATTACTCCCAGGTTGAACCTGATAAAGATGCTCATTTCGCATACAGGATTGTTAGAGGCAAAGGCATAAAAAATTGCCTGGATGGCTTAATTGAACAAAACACTCTAGGATCGTATCTGCATACCCATTTCTATTCTCACCACATCGACAAATTTATCGATAGCTGTAAAAGTTATCATCGAAAATAAATATCCTAGGGTTAGCATATTTATCAGGGACCATTGACTCCCTTAAAATTTAATATTTTTATTTTAATTTTTTGGGGTGTTTTTGTTATTTAAAGAAATTTTTTTCCTGGTGTATAGTCCTGAAATTATTTCGCATCGGTTCAGATTTTATTTTCGTTAAATTATTCATGAATTTTCACAACCCAAATAGTCGATGCCCGATGGCGAAGAACGCTTCTTGAGGCATTTTCCTCATGAAGCCTGATTGGGA
>JALHSR010000059.1 GCA_022865315.1 Methanotrichaceae archaeon
ACAAGCGGATCTCAAGAATACGGTCGCCCATTGAACGGTCCTATGCCTTTGTCAAACGAGTGTGCAAAGCAGGTCATGTTGTCGTGACAACCGTGCCAAGAGTCCGGGTTAGGATGATAATTGCTGCTATGGTTTTCAACCTCTATCAACTGCAATCCGCCAGGAGTAAAATTAGAGCTTAGCGTTGGCTGTCGAAAAAAAGGACTGAATTCAAGAAAATGAGGGTGTTATGGAGGTGATGAAGGCTTAATCCGATTGTTTGAATGGAAATAATGGACAATGTATCTCATAAATTATGGCGACCTTAAGTTAATCGGATTCCTCTAATATCTTATCAATTTCTATGGGATAATCATACTGAACCTATGATAACGCAACCACTAGATGGATAAGACAACACAATTGCTTAAAAATATTTCACAATCATTCCCGAAGCCAAGCCCAAGCCTTGCCGATATCTGCTGAATGGAAAAATTTGGCATCACGTGCATAGAAGGGTTTGGCCATATGTGTCATCCGCTTTTCCCATGTCTTGTCCCCGACTACGGCCATTTTTTCGATCTGATGACGGAATTCATGTCCAAATTTTAAATCAGGCAGCTAAGCCTCAATTTTTTTTCCCATTTGAAATCAGTCAGATCAAATAACATACGTATATTGCCTTCTTTTTCCACCAATGCCTTGACCTAAGGTTCCAACTTCTTGTAATCGGAAGCCGTAATCTTTCCAATGGCTTTGTAGCCAACAATATTTCCTGAACTCTCAGCTAATTTTTCCATTTTTTTTTCCTCCAATGATAAGCGAACTTGGCACCATTTGCAGAAAAAGTTTATGAATGAATTAGTAAGGGAGCTTGCCAAGAACGAGTCGGGGAGAAATAAATTTTCGCTTTAATCTCACCTGGAATCGACCCATTCCTGGAGGACCTAGCCAAGATTGCCGATCGTGTGATCTACTTTGAGGAAGGCCCCCGAGACTAACTGCCAAGACCTGGCTGAAAATGAAGGAACAAAAGACCTTCGATGCGTTCTCATTTCGGTCCAGCTGACCGATTGGGGATATCCATTGTGATGTGATCAATCCCAGGATGTTCGAACTGCAGGCGGCTAAAGAGATCCTGGCTGAGGTATATGGCCGGGCCCTCTATGTTTCTGAAATCCTTTTATTGCAGTGTAAATGCTCGCCACAAAAAGAAAAGACCCAGTCGTTGCTGGCTCCTAATATCCACAGGACTTTATCTCGAGGGTTTTGTGGCCTTTCATCGACAGATTGTCAATTTCAGATCTTGCATATATATTGATATTTCATTCATGTAAAAATTAGCCTTTGCATATTGTTTTCCGGCCAAGTCTCATATCCTAATGAACCTATAGCATATTGGAGGCATTCTCACGACCAGGTCTAGGTTGGATGGAGGGGGGGGTATCCATTGTGATATGGTTAATCCCAGGCTGTTTGAATTGCATGCTGCCAAGGAGATCCTGGCCAAGATATGCGATATTCAGGTCTATCAGGTGGACGAGATGATCAGGTAGTGTGTCGTGGATGGAGAGCATTTCGATCAAAAATTTTGGCTCTTCATCACCTGGTATCATTTCACCTCACTCATCATCAATCTCATCAAAGAACTCGTTGCATATCGGGCAAATGTATGCATAGCCAGCGCATGAGTCAGCATAACCTTCTTCGTCTGGTATCATGCGCAAATTTGCCTTGTGACAAGTCGGGCATTCAATCTCGCTTATTTCCCAATTCTGGACAAATCTTGTTGGAGTCAAACAGAGGTCTTGATTATCAAGTGCTTTGTTGAGTTCCTCAATTGTCTTAGGATGGCTCTTGTTATGCTGTTCTGCCTTCTTTTTCACCATTTCATCCAGTAACTCCATACAGGCATTGCAAAGTTCATCTGTTGCATCCTCCAATGCCTCTTCCGAATCTAGTTTACTCGTAAAATATACTCTTTTGGTTTTCTCTTCCGATCCCATTTTCAAGCCTTTACTCTAATCATGTCTTTATGGAATAAATTATACCGCCTCAGGTAGGGACCGGAATCCATCGTAAACACCACCGAAAATAGGTATAAGGAAGATCGCACTCCATGCCCTGAATCGAGTAGGGCCTCGTGCAATCTTTGAATTCTGCAAGAAACCCATTGCATTGACTCTGATAAATATGCTATCCATACAAGCGAAAGTATTCGAATCCTTCTCAAAAAAAGCTACGTTAATGTCAAATATCGCTTGTATTTCTCACGCTTTGTCGAATCTGAGATGTGCAGATATCGCATGTCCACGCTAGAGGCATTTTCATGCTCTGGTCTAAGCTTAGTGGATGGGGTATTCATTGTGACATAGTCAATCCCAGGATGTTTGAATTACAGGCTGCCAAAGAGATCCTGGCCGAGATATATGATATTCAGGTCTATCAGGTGAACGAGATGATCAGGCAGCGTATAACGAAGAGGGAGTTGTTCGAGAGAGAATTTGAGTTGTATGCTGCTGGTAGGTTACACCTTTCGTAGTTTGAACTGCTGGAATGTAGTAATCTATCATTTATTTTGTGCATCAAGAAGTTTCTCTTTATTCTATCTTCTTTAAGCGAGTCTGTAAGTTAATGTACCCCCGCCAATTCTAAATAGTCAATAATGATAATATAACTTGGGGAAGTAGTGCAACTCAACAAGAAAATGGGCACAATAGTGAGGCATTTGAATATACGTTCACGCGAACGCGCGTAGAGTAAGTTTACAAGATGAAAGGAGGCCAAAAAAAGTGATTTGGACTAAGTATCCTATCGAGTATGAATTGAACCCTACGAAGATAGATCTAGGAATACACTGGCTAACATTGAAACTGAAAAACATAGGAAGTGAAACTCTTAAAAGACTTGACGTGCAATTGCACTCTCTCGATACCTTAAATCTTTCTTTTCCAGCTGGTTATGGAACAGGACACTACCTCGCAGAGTTTAAGCCAGATGAAGAGAGAGAAGTGGTTTTCCGGATCAACGCATACGGACCAGCTAGTGTATACGCCACGATCATCGCACGTAAGGATGGAGACTACTTCTGGTGGGAATCCGGTTGGACGCGTATCCATATCGAGGAAAAAGCAGAACTCGAACGGCTACTAGTGCTTTCACGTCCGTATACAACAATTGGAAAGACCCTCTCGGCTGAGGCAACCATTAAGGGCCTGCAAAAAAGTACAGGACTGAA
Organism: Methanotrichaceae archaeon; assembly: GCA_022865315.1. Taxonomy (GTDB): domain Archaea; phylum Halobacteriota; class Methanosarcinia; order Methanotrichales; family Methanotrichaceae; genus JALHSR01. The sequence continues at coordinate 3,218 of JALHSR010000059.1, forward strand.
ACTGGAATTCTGGGTGGAATCCCCCTCAGGTAAGTCTGAAAAGCAGGCCGAAATAAATATAAAGGAACTTTCCATTGGAGAGGAAGCCCGTTACACCGCTGAGTTCACACCCAAGGAAACGGGGCATTACACCATATACGCGTATTTATACCAGGAAGGGAAAAGAATCGGTAAAGAGACAAATTTCGTCAATGTGCAGAAAGGATAGCATTCGCCAAGCCGGCCTGGAAATTTCCAACTCCATTTTTTGAGGTTGGGCGAGATGCCGGACAGCTTAGAGGCCATGAGAACGTCCTTCAGCCCTCCTTCACGATAGACGAAACTTTTGGTCGTGTGTGTCTATGTGCACATGCCCTTGATTAAGCCAGTCTTGAACCTGGTAACAAAGATGCCAATCATGGATGGCATCATTCTTCTTCGCTTTCGTCCCCCACCTCAAAACCTTCAAGGATGCCTTTCAGCCAATTGATCACGAAGTCAATGACCGCCCTGCCACGCAGGTTTATGCCCGCCTCCTCATCGAGAAGCTCTTCATAGAACTCCTTGGTCACTTCCTCGTAATCATCGTCCGTGTACTCCAAGTCATTGCTATCCCGTATCTCTGCCTTCAATTTGGCTATAGCATTCTCCATGAGCTTGTAGTCATTCTGCTCGGGAGTGCCTAGCCTCAGTTCGATGAACCTGTCATCTAGCGTTCGCATTCTATCGTAATAGTCTGCTCCCAAGGCATTGTTGATATCTTTCTTCATGGAAGCGATATCAGCCTCATCCACTGCGTTTTCTTGCATTTTCTTCATTTCCTGCTTCTCCCCAAAGATTCAATCACAGAAGGCAGTACCTAGAGCCTAATATTAAGGGATGCCTTATACATATTTAAAAATGATCTAAGAGAGAGATTAGAAGCAACTACTCCCTGCTGAGTCCCATAAAGGTAAACAGTCCAAAGGAAAAAATGTCAAAAGTGAAATGACATTTATTCCTCATTTCAAGACTCCATTGACTCAAATCAAAAAGATTGAATGGTTATTGTGGTTCTATTATTGCAGAGGAACCTACGAGGAAAATTTCCGTGGCAATCCCTGCACATCAGCATAGAACTAGAATGCAGAATGAATCGAAGAGATACATATAAACGTTCTCTTGGTCTTTTATCCTTTATGCGCTCGAATAAGCTTGAGTTTCCTGAGCCATATAAGCATGAGCACCCTCCTGTACGCGGATGCCATCGAGCTTTTTGAAGAACAACTCACCTTTAGCCAGAAGGCTGCTGACTGGGTTGACGAGACGGTTGGTTCATGGAAATCCATTTTTTTGCAAACCGTCATATTTGGTTTTTGGATTTCGATTATATAATGTTACAAGTTGGCTTAACCATTGGAATCCCTACCCATTTATTTTGATGAACCTGGCTCTATCCCTACTGGCATCCTATACCGCTTTGATCATCTTGATAAGCCAGAACCTTCAAGAAAGACGTGACATGGTCGAATCACGTCAGAACTATTTGATTATAGTATACCGAAATACATAAAATAATGTATTGCTAAATATTATCCATATGAAGGGAGAAATCATCAGAGTTGAGAGGGCTGGGGAACTGGATGAGAGATTAAGAGTAGAAACAGATAACGGTATCAAAATCAAGCTCAT
>JALHSR010000060.1 GCA_022865315.1 Methanotrichaceae archaeon
ACCCTGTTGTTGCATTAAATGCTGCGTTCGTAATCATAAAGCCTTTGCCAATTCAGGAGTGGACCTTAACTCAATGTCATTTGCTGGATTACACTAATGGTGACTTTTAAAAGGTATCATCAATAGGGATTAAATCGGCTCTTTATAAGGACAACCGGGTAATTCGACCGGATCTTTATGCAACAATAGGGTTTATTACTCTTTTTCTGGAACATTAGGCCTCTTAGTAATTTTTTGTTGACAAAAGGTATCAATTGATACCATAATACATATGTCCCGACCTTCTCATAAAGAAATTAATCATAAGATAAAACAGGCAAAAGAAGCGGTATTAGAAAATCGTATTTCTATCATAAATCCAATTAGTACCGCTGCTGATGCATTGGAACTTGATATCGATATTCGACATATACCGAATATTCTTATCTATCTGTTGAATGAAATAACGCCAAATGATTATGCTGGGCAATATCCCCCGCAACGTTCTTATGAGGATGAAATAAAAGATTCTGAGCTTTTGGCCTTTCAATGGTTAAGTAGAAAATTGGGATGCAGGGTTTATTTGAAGTTTGCCATTAAAGAAAATCAATTGTGGCTTGTGTCTTTGCACCAAGTCCGAAAAATGAGAGGGGAATAATAAAATGAAAGAAATAGGAATGAGCTGTCCAAATGGACATGGAAAGATCGTGATTAAAAAAGTGAGAAAAAAGGTGGCTTTCCGTGGTATCAATATAATCGTTCCGATAGAACAGTACATATGCCAAGTATGTGGTGTGGAAGCAAGCACGATCGATCAAGCGGCAGACATCCAAAAGGCAATTTCAGACGCTTATCGTAAAGCGGTCAATCTGCTAACAGGGAAAGAAATCGTTGATAAGAGAAAAAGGTTAAAATTAACTCAGGAAGCCCTTGCAAAGCGGATGAATGTTGGCATTGCCAGCATTAAGAGATGGGAAGGAGGGACTATCCAGAGCAAATCCATGGATCATGCCCTTCGCATTGCCCTTGGAGGCCAAAGCGTTGGAGATAGCTGTACAGGAAATCGGCCATTTTCAATCCCAAGGATAAAATTAGTATTAAAAGAATTTGAGTCTATTCTTGGCAAACATATTTGGTATTATGGGAAAATTCTACGCAAGAAGGCCACGATAATCTCCATGTCTATTGCTCCGTATTTCTATGCACTTTCCGAGAATTACGGCTCTCCTGAAGAGGATTACCTTACAATGTATGAACAGGGTCGTATGACCCAGGAAGCAAAAGCCGTTTATGAGGCGTTGCTTGAAAACGGCCCGCTTGATTCAATCACTTTAAGAAAATCCGCCCATCTTACCAGTAAGGACAGTGAGTCCCGCTTTACGCGGGCATTATCTGACCTTCAAACCGATTTTAAAATTATGCCTGTCGCTGTTGTTGATGCAGGGTCATGGCATTATTCGTTTGCATATGATATCGTTGCCCGACATGAACCAGAGGTCATTGAGAAAGCGCGTTTCCTGGGCGAGTTGGATGCGCGCCAGAGAATCATTGAGCTTTATTTCCGTTCGGTTGGTGCTGCTCAATCTCGCGATTTGGTGAAATTATTCAGGTGGATGCCCCGAGATATTGAACAAGCAGTCGGGCGTTTAGTAGAGCAGGGAATTATTTGTAATCATGAAATGTTGGATGGTCAATCCGGTGAATGGATTGTATTAAATGAATTATTCCAATAATCCTGGGATCTTCAAGATTGTTACTCCAATTTCCCATGAAAATCGGAGCACCAATCCAAAAAATAGTTGAATGTTGTCGCTACCAACAACATGGTCATTACTTGCATGGATATCTACCTACCTCAGTGGATGACCGACTTAGTTTATTCAATTATCTGCTTACAAAATTACATCAGCCCGGTTGGATATTACCTGGGTAAGATCTATCTATCGCTCTTCCTTATAATCATGCGGTGGTTACGCAAATGACCGATGTTTTATGTGTCCTGTCACGATTTGGGCGTAGTAGGTGGAGTCAATTCTACATTCTTGCTGAAATCCCTTTCAGATCAGCAAATATCGTCCAAATTACCTAAACACCCGGGTGGCTCAAAACGCAAACACCTGGAAGATGTATTGGAATTGCTATTCAATCCGATAATACGACTAT
>JALHSR010000061.1 GCA_022865315.1 Methanotrichaceae archaeon
TCTCTAATCCTAAATGAATCTGGAGTACACATAGGTAGAATCCATCCCGCTTGATTTTTCTCAAATATATAATAAATCCAGAAGTGATTGACATCTACTTTGAATCCATCGATGGCTGTAACCATAGCCCCATGATGCCCCAAACGCTACGCCTAGACATATCATGAGAACGTCTCCAACGTCATCTGATCCTTCATATCTGCCACGTTTTAGCCGTCAGCCTGGGCGGGTCTCTGGGGCCTTCCTCAAAGTAAACACATGATCGGCAAGCTTGGCCAAGTCTTCCAGGAAGGAATCGATTGCAGGCAAGTAAAGAAGCATTGCGGCCTCATGGGATGTTTGCTTCAAGGCTTTGGTATGACCTCGGATGATAGTAAACCTGCTAAGAGATTCAATCTATCTTATCATAAGTACCAGAGCATAGGAAGCTACCCCTATCGACAAGAGGACTAAATTAACTATCCTGTCATGATGAACTCCGTGTCTCTTTAAAGTGAATTTCATGCCTATCAATATCTAAAATTGCCCGTCCGAGTGCAAGAATTGTCAAATCCTTTCTACTAAGCATTAGGTGGATTATTGCACAAGTCTTCTCAATTCCCTTTTTTTCCAAAACATTGACAAAATATTCAATAGCTTGCTCCCGCTGTTCATCTGTGAAATTAATATCACTAATCCCCTCTTCGTCCTCTTCAATCCCGAAAGTATCATCCATATATTCCATAAAGTCAAGAACATTGGCACCTAGGGCCTTGCTCAACTCTTCATCGACTTTCTTCTTAGCTTCTCTCATTTCATCGTCTATAGACATCTATAACACCTCTGCAAGTTTGTATCATGGTTCCATTTATAGCAATGTCGCTAGTATTGGTGGATGAAATAATGATGCTGCTAGGTGCCATGTGTTTCCATCTGTAATCGATTCACTTCCCTAATTAACCCTTTTATCTGGATGTCCTTGAGGGCTATCAGCTTTTTCACCGTTGGGATATTCACTTCCAAGTCTCCGTACCGTCTTGTTGCAGCAATGCAGTCCCCTGACCGCTTATATTCTTCGTTGATGAAGAACTCCAATGTGATGTTCTGGTTATCTAGGAAGACGCGCAGAAACAAGAATTGATCCATACCAATGTTACACGTCCACAGATTGTCTGCTTCCCTCAAATCCGATATCACCTGGTTTGTTGTTTGAGGGTATGCACACATATCTATGTCTCTCGTGCGATCTTTTAGGCCGTGAACCATGAGAGCAGCGCCGCCTACCAAATATACCGAACACTGTCTTGTTAGTTGCGTTCCGAGATATTGAAACACTTTGTCAAGTTGTTCAACCGATTCAATCATTTTATTCACCACTCTTTATGATTTCCTTGGCTTTCTGCTTGTAAAACTCAAGCATCGAGAGATAAATTCTGTCACTTGGTACCAACGGTACACCGTCTTCATCATGTCCAGCACATCAATGAGATTCGGTATTCGAGTCACTTCCAGAACTGCCACCAACCTATTATGATAAAACTAGTTCGTATAGTTATTGTATTTTCATTACTGTAAAAATAGGCCGATGCATATTGTTTTCTGGCCAAGTTACTTATCCTCACACGACCTATTACCTATTGGAGGCGTTCTCCTGATTCGATCAAAGCTTAGTGGTTGGGGTATCCATTGTGATATTGTGAATCCTAAGATGTTCGAACTACAGGCAGCTAAAGAGATCTTGGCTGAGATATACGATATCCAGATCTTCATGGAAACTGATAATGGGATGTAAGCAATAAGGTAATGTGGATTTTATCATCCTGGCATAGCATATAGTTTCTGCACTTGGATAGTCTTCAGCAAACTCAATGTGCCATCGTCCCATGGAAAGGTGGACAATACTGAGACATTCATACGTTTGGGATCAAAATGCTGGATGGTAATTCGCATAGTAAACATCCGCACCATCCTTATAGTAGGATTCGGCCACACCAGTAACACCGTTTATTGAGCGTGTTGCTGTTTCAATCCTTGTACCAGTAATATCTCTGGCGGCATCTATAGCGGCCTCCGTGTTTGGAGTTGGAAATGCTTGCTCCTCCTCGTATTGGGCTAACATAATAGATGCGAATTCCAAACTGCTTACGTTACGTATGGTTACAAAATTAAGTGTGTATTTTTCTCCATCCAAAGTCTCAGTATCTGTCGGTGGATTGGCATCAACGATATAATTGCCATACTTGAATCCCATATCTGCGTTAGCCCTCTCGTATTGGGTTAACATAACCGATGCAAATTCCAAACTGCTTATGTTACGTATGGTCATAAAATTAAGTGTATATTTTTCTCCACCCAACGTCTTAATAATCTCTGTCGGTGGATATGTACCAACGATATAATCGCCATACTTGAATCCCATATCAAAAGATACATTATACGGTCCACTCATCACGTTATAAGGTACAGCATTTACTACAGATGCGAGAAGCATTGTCAAGGCTAATCCGACATAATATTTCATGAAAATTTAGTAAGCGTCGCAGATTTATCAAACCTTTCATCCATGTAGATTAGGACGTTGAAAAATGTTAATATCCGAAAATCTGAAAATCAAGAAATGTCTTATTGTCAACTTGAACTGATCACGATAATACCTCCAATTGGGTGCTGATAAATTCGGTTTCCAATGTGGTTCTTTTTCTTATATGTTGGCCTGAGACGAATAGAACCTCCCAAATATAACTGTGATACTTCTCGAAAAATTTAATTATTAATTACAATAAAAGAAAAATTCATGTGAAGAAATAGATTGCCTCTAAGATTGATATGCCTTTTTCTGTTGTTAATAGGATTGCTATCTTCGAATACCCTAGCAGATCCTCTAGATGGTAATGGGAGTCTGGGATTGCAAGTCGTAGCGGGTGCGCCTGAAGCATTTAATGACCGTTCTTTGGCAGGAGGACAATATCCAGCAGGCAATGCAACTGTGTCGATATATCGTCAGGATTCGGATTTTCTATTTGAAGGATACACGGACAAACAAGGTCAATTGATAGTCCGTGATTTGCCCGTAGGCCTTACCAAATATGAAATACTGTGGGGGGATTTTCATGAAAATTGGTGGAGGGGGATGGTTCGGTGTCAATTAAGAAAGATGCATTAGTAACAAAATTGGTGGAGCTGAAAAGAGAAACTTCAGCCTTGGGATTGACGACATCATATGAAAACCTCATTCCTTAAGCCTCCTGAGAACGTCTCCAAGGTGGACTGATCCTTCATCTTCTGCCAGGTCTTGGCCTTTAATCTAGGTGGATCTCTTGATCAGAAAGCGTAGTTTAGGTCATAAGAGATGAAATCCATGCCAGGTTTGTTAAGTTTGTGAAAGAACCGCCAATTTTCGCCTTGTTCAACGATATCGTTTAGTGCGATATCGAATATATATTTAAGCTCGAAATCCAATATATAAAGAGAAATCCTATTCCTGTTATAGAAACGAAGAGATAAAAAAAATGGAAGTATTTTGAATCTGAATGAAGGGATGACCATGCTATGAAAATTACTGATCCCGTCTGCAAAATGGAATGTCATGATGAAAGTGCAATCTTCAAATCCGAGTTTAACGGCAAAACCTACTGTTTCTGCAGCCTCTCCTGCAAGAAGGAGTTTGATAAAAATCCCAAGAAGTACTTAGAATTTTTGCGAGGTTTATGAGGATCGTAGTAGCTGATCCCATATTCTTGCCTGAGGAATATCGGCAGCAACTCGAGGCTTTGGGAGACCTTACTGTCTACGAAAAAAGTCCCTCCTCCAACCGAGAGTTCGCAGAAAGGGTGAAGGACGCAGAAATAGTAATCGTAGGAAGATATGGTTTTGATGCCGATGCCTTCTTGTCTGCCTCCAATCTCGAGATGATCTCACTCTGGCAAACTGGTTTTGATAATGTTGACCTGGTGTTGGCCACGAAGCGAGGTGTAATCGTATCGAATGTGCCCAATTATGCTTTCGATTCTGTGGCAGAGTTCGTCTTTGCTCTCACTTTAGATCTGCTAAGATTAGTTCGGCTAGCAGACATAAACTTACGAAAAGGCAAGTTCAACTGGAAGTATTACATTGGTCACCAACTTATGGGTAAGACAATAGGGGTCGTCGGGACTGGCAATATTGGGAAGCGAGTTATACAAATAGCCCATGGATTCAATATGAATGTCCTCGCTACAACCTCTCACCCTAGCCCAGAAAGAGAAAAAACCCTAGGCATAATGTTCACAGATCTGGATACATTACTCAAAGAGAGTGATATTGTAACACTCCATGTGCCTCTAACGCCAGAGACTGAGCATATGATAAGTGAGCCTCAGCTAGCCAAAATGAAGCCGACTTCTATTCTGATCAATACTTCCCGGGGTAAGGTAGTAGACGAGATGGCTCTTGTGGAGGCCTTGGAAAAGAAGAGGATCGCGGGAGCAGGGCTCGACGTTTTTGAGAAGGAGCCTTTAGCTATGAATAGTCCTCTGCTTGAGCTGCAAGATGTTGTGCTTACCCCTCATATAGCTTTCTTATCTGAAGAATCGATTGACGAATGCACCTTTATCTGCGTGGAAAATATAAAAATGTTCATCGAAGGCAGGCCCCAGAATGTAGTGAATCCATCGTTGGTTGCTGATAGAAGCGATTAGAGATAATCAGTGGCACCTGGAATTAAATGCTTGAATTCTTGAGGTAAAAAAAATGCCTCTAAATTATGAAAACAAGTTCGCAAACGAGTTTGAAGAATAAATTTTGGCAAGAGACGTAGAACCTAATCCCATTTAATGTAGCCTCAGGCAATTCAGCGATCTACAATTGCTCAGATTAGATAGAACTATTCCGAGACAAGAAGGTGGTAATATGAGAGTTAGTGATCCAGTCTGCAAGATGGAGATGGAAGACAAATGGGTGGCATACAAATCTGAGTACATGGGGAAGACGTACTATTTCTGCTGCGAGTCCGGTAAGAAGAAGTTTGATGAAAATCCAGACAAATTTATCCAATGGGTTTCCTTTAGTAATTTTTAAGAAATGAAGGAACAGGGAGCATGGTAGAAGAGGACAACACAATCAGGGAACAGCATAGAATGCATGGCATAGCTAGAGGCCATGAGACGCATGAAGCTCATGGGGCACATGAAGAACATGCTATGCCTGAGCCTGAGAGCACCACGATGAGTAAGCCCCATGAAATCCACAAAGGTAGGCATGAAGGCCATACTCTCGAAGACTTCAAGAAGAGATTTATAATATCGTTAGCTCTAACTGCTCCAATTCTTGTTCTATCCCCCTTCATCCAAGAATCATTTGGATTCAAATTGGAGTTTCCAGGCTCCATCTATATCTTGTTCCTTCTTTCAACATTCGTTTATTTTTACGGCGGCTATCCTTTTCTAAAAGGATTTTTCGACGAGATCAAGAGCAACAATATCGGCATGATGACTTTGATCGCTACAGCCATCAGTTCCGCTTACTTCTATAGCTCTGCCGTGGTCTTTGGGCTAGAGGGTGAGATCTTTTTCTGGGAACTAGCCACGCTGATAGACATCATGCTCCTTGGCCATTGGATCGAGATGCGTTCAGTCTTGGGGGCCTCAAGAGCCTTGGAAGAGCTGGTCAAGATAATGCCCTCTGAAGCCCATTTGATAAAAGATGGTCATACAGCAGATGTCAAGGTCGAGAATTTGAATCTGGGTGACCTAGTCCTGGTCAAGCCCGGAGAGAAGATACCTGTAGATGGAGCCGTGATTGAAGGAGAGACGAGCGTAAATGAGTCGATGCTCACGGGTGAATCCAGGCCCATTGCCAAAAGAGTTGGAGATGGTGTAATAGGAGGCTCCATCAACGGGGAAGGTTCCATATCCGTGAAAGTAGAAAAAATTGGCTCTGAAACTTATCTCAGCCAGGTCATTGCGCTGGTCAAACACGCCCAGGAGAGTAAGTCGAAGACTCAGGATTTGGCCGACAAGGCCGCTCGCTTGCTCACGATAATCTCGCTCAGTGTAGGCGCAATCACCTTGGTCGTCTGGCTCTACCTAGACGAGAACTCTGCATTCGCCGTCGAGAGGGCTGTCACGGTCATGGTCATATCTTGTCCTCATGCTTTGGGCCTGGCAGTTCCGCTGGTTGTTGCCGTCTCAACCTCTTTGGCTGCAAAATCCGGGCTCTTGATCCGAGACAGGCAAGCCTTTGAGAAGGCTAAGGATCTTCAAGCAGTGGTCTTCGACAAAACAGGAACGTTGACTGAAGGCCGATTTGGCGTGACCGACGTGGTATCCCTTGCAGAACTGAATGAAAACGATGTTCTAGGACTAATCGCATCCTTAGAAGCGAACTCGGAACATCCCATTGCCGCGGGGATTGTCAACGGCTCGAAAGAGAAAGGACTCGAACTTATTCACGTTCATGAATTCAGAGCAATTCCAGGAAAAGGCGTAGAGGGCTACGTCCAAGGCAAAATCTGGCGAGTTGTGAGCCCAGGGTACTTGCATGAAGCAAAGATCGATCTCCATGAAGCGAAGATAGAGACGCTTGCTCAGCAGGGAAAGACCGTCGTTTTCCTCCTTGAAGAGGATCGCCCCATCGGAGCAGTAGCCCTGGCTGACATCATAAGAACGGAGTCCAGAGAGGCAATAGACAAGCTCAAGTCAATGAACATTAGGTGTATAATGATCACTGGCGATAATAAGTTCGTAGCCAAATGGGTAGCCGAGGAATTGGGCCTTGATGATTTTTTCGCAGAAGTCCTGCCTAATGAGAAGGCGGAGACCATAAAAAAGATTCAAAAAGAGTATATCGTGGCCATGGTTGGTGACGGGGTCAACGATGCGCCCGCATTGGTTCAGGCAGATGTTGGAATCGCCATTGGAGCAGGTACAGATGTGGCAATCGAATCTGCCGACATTGTATTAGTGAGAAACGATCCGAGGGACATGGCCTACATCATTGGTCTATCCAGGAAGACGTATTCGAAAATGTTCCAAAACCTGGTATGGGCCGCAGGCTACAACGCCTTAGCGATTCCTCTGGCCGCTGGAATTCTATACAGCTACGGGATACTTCTCAGCCCGGCCGTAGGCGCTATCCTCATGAGCGCTAGTACTGTGATTGTGGCTATTAATGCAAGATTGCTTAAGATGTAACTGCAACTAACTAACCTAGTGATCTATAAACATCAAAAGATGATGAATGTTTTCCAATAATATTATTCTCCCATTGCCCGTTTGAATAGTCTCAGCCACAAAGTCTCTCCGGTGAGGGTTATCACAGGGAGCAGTGCATAGCGAAAGATCAAATCACTAGGGAGATGAACCGAATAAACTCGAAAATTCCGATATGAATAAACAATTCAAATGCTAGATCCATTCCCAAAGGTACTGGATTTATCTAATAATCTTTACTGGTAAATTGGTGCGGAAATCCCTTGAGTGATTCTCAATTACCCCTAAGCATATCGATTTATTTATATAGATAGATTTTATCTTACTGGCAATTCCGTGTCGATAAATTCAGCTTTCAATGGATTTTCAGCCATAATCGATTCATATCTTAATCTAGCTTGAGACATATAAGAATTTGAAGGCAAAATAGAATCTATCGCTGAGAGTGCTGGGAGAATCCCTGAAAGGTATTTATAAAAATGCCTAGCGGGCCTAGTTCGTGCAGAAGCTAAGTGCTCAGGCCTGCAAGCTGAACATATTGCTCCCGTTTTTCCAGAAGGCGATGTTCTTGGCAATGCGCTCAGTTTAGCTATGTATAGCGTTCTACAGTATCACTGTAGAATGACTCCATTAATTCATATTTCATGCTATCATTGCTATCATTAATGGTGCCGGGTGTAATCCAGCTGATCGTCGCTGGCCTCGATGTCGAATCGCTAAATTCTAGCTCATTGGCCTTAGCATAGGCGGCATTAGCCTCTGTAGTGCGACCGAGCTTATTGAGAGCATAGCTTTTTTCGTACCATGCATCGGCATCTTGAAGATCGATCTCGATGGCCTTGTCGAATGCCTGTATGGCCTCATTGTACTTGCCCTGCGCCCTGAGATGAACGCCCTCGTTGTCCCAGTCAACTGCTGTTATCTGCCCGAACATTGGCATGCACAGCAAGGTTTGCACAATCAAAACAAGAACAGCATTTCCGTTAATATCTCCCACCATGTTCGTCTGATTAACATAATTAACAAAAAAGCTTTTTGTTGATACATCGTCTAAGACGTCCATGCTCTGCCTTATCATTCATCAATTTTATGAGTCTTGATATCGAATAGCTCTGCAAAGATCCTTGGATACATCTAACTCGAACATTTTGGGATTGACGGTGTCGCAATTAAGACCAAAACCACTACGCTTAGACCATATTACTAAAACGCCTCCAGCATCCTCTGATCCTTCGTCTGCCAGGTCTTGGCCGTCAATCTAAGCGGATTTCTCCGGCCTTCCTCGAAATAGATTACATAATCGGCAAGCTTGGCTAGATCCTCCAGCAAGGGATCAATGCCAGGCGATCTTGCTTTAGGGCTTTGGAGATGTATCTAGGCACCTCTTTGGGCATCCCCAGAGAGCAAGGGATCATGCTCGATGATAGTGAGGCTGGCCGTACAACAAAACTACGAAAGATACGATCTTCTGGCAGCATCATATAGATCAAATTTCATTCCCGTTAGCCTAAAATCTATAATTACGCTGCTGAATCAGCCCATCCACTTGTGGGATCTGATATCATATATCTCGGCCAGGATCTCCCTGAAAAGTTCATGATCGGAACCATTTCACCTAGAATGACATAATCCAAATATAGTACTTATGACAAACGAAGAAATAGATGAACAAGAATTATCTAAATGGATTGATGTTTCTGTTTATTATTCTGGTTCTTGGAATTAATTCCGCATTAGGTATCAATCCTGTGCCCACATCGGATTTTAACGAAAAGAACACTCCGCTATTAGGGCCAGAACAAGGTTCATCGATATCAGAAGATATTCTGCAGTTGGGACCAGAAGACAAATCGAGCATGGAGACTAAAAATCACAAGCCTACTGTCAAACTGGTAATATCTCCTCAAACGATAATCTCTGGAAAGCCAACATTGAAGGATCGCCAAGGTGTGCCACTTTTGGCAATTATCGAAGCAATCGGCTATGACAAAGATGGAGATCCGTTAACATATACGTTCACAACTTCAGAAGGCACTTTTGGTCCCGATTTCAATAATAAGCTACTCGTAGAGAGATCTCCAGCAGGACGGTTTCCAATATCGGTTGTTGTTGATGACTTTACAGGTGGTAGGGCCGAAGATAAGAAGGTAATGGAGGTTCTAACACCTGAGGGTGTCTCTAAGTATGAGCCGACCAAGAATGATAATGAACAACCGTCCGAACAGGTGGGAGGACCAGCACCCTTTGGCACCTCAACTTCAACTGGAGCATCCTTAAAGGGTGACATCTATAAAATTCCCGAAGGGAGTTCACAACTTCCTGACTTTAATGCACTGAGTAACGATGACTATTTAGGGTCCATATATACTAAGAAACTTGATATACCGGCACGAGATTTTACGGAGGGTTTTCCAGATGTCACAGGTAGAACTGAGTGGTTTGCTATAAAGTATACAGGTGATTTCTCTATATCTAATGAAGGGGACTATGAGTTCAGACTTTTATCGGACGACGGTTCTCGGCTTCTCATAGACGGTGCAGAAATCATTAAAAACGATGGTATCCATCCCCCTAATGCTTTTAAAGAAACTGAATACCTCAGAAAAGGTCAGCACCATATTGAAGTTGATTACTTTCAGGGACCTAGATACCAGATTGCCTTACAATTATTCTGGACACCCCCTGAAGGTAATGAAGTGATTTTCGAGCCAAATTATGTCTAGCAAATTGATATATTAATTGATAGATGGATTAGGAGTTATACACACGCTCGGCTAATTTTTTCATTACAGGATCAGATCCAGAACTACCACCCATGGGAGCGACGTTTAACAAAAACCTAAATGCAATTAACTTTTTAAAATTTAGAACTGGAGTTTATATGGATTTCACGGAAGTAATTGCTGCAAGAAAAAGCGTCCGGAAATACTCGGATAAGCCAGTTGATAACGGTACAATAATGAAATGCTTAGAGGCTGCAAGGATCGCGCCTTCATGGGCGAACAAGCAGTGCTGGCATTTCATAGTCGTCCGAGACAGGAAAAAAATCGAAAAGCTGTCGTCGATGATAAATTTCTGGCTGAAAGATGCTTCAGCAGTAATAGTGGCATGCGGTGACCCTTTGAAGAGTGGATTCAAAACCGAACCGCACTACTATTTAGTTGATGTTGCTATAGCGCTTGAGCATTTCGTGCTTGCAGCAACAAACGAAGGGTTGGGAACATGCTGGATTGGAGCTTTCGATGAAGAAACTGTAAAGACTCTTCTAGGGATCCCAAAAGAAATCAAGGTGGTGGCTTTGACTCCTATCGGCTTTCCTGCCGAGGACGAAGGTTTGTTTTCAAAAACTCTCAAAACGTTGATTAGTAGCAAGAAAAGGAAGCCTATAGAAGAAATAGTACATATGGAAAAATGGTAATCACTTGAACAACATGGATAAATCTATGAATGTTGCATAAACAGTATTGGAAGGTATAGTCATAAGGTTTTACCCGTAAAACCTACATGAGCGGCTGCTCATGCCCGAAGCATGTAAAACATGATTTGTTTTGGATGCTTAATTGACCCTGATATGGGCAGTGAAAGTTGTGCACGAATTGAGACAATTGATCTCGTTCGTAAAACTAGCCTCTCATTACCGAATGCCAAGTTGCGTCTTAAGAACGAGCATTTGCCATTCACGAGGATCGTTATCTGTTAATATCAGGATAGCCAAATTGTGTTTTACTGGTAGATTCGTGCGGAAATCCCTTTAGTGAATCTCAATTGCCCCTAAGCATATCGATTTCTTTATATAGCTGGATTTTATTTTACTGGCAATTCGGAGTTAATAAATTCGGCCCCCAATGTGGTTTTCTTTCTTATATGTTGTTTGATATTCATGCCCAATTAATGGCATATAAGAACTAGACAGTTGCGATTATAGTATACCGAAATACATAAAATAATGTATTGCTAAATATATCCATATGAAGGGAGAAATCATCAGAGTTGAGCGGGCTGGGGAACTGGATGAGAGATTAAGAGTAGAAACAGATAACGGTATCAAAATCAAGCTCATCTTTCTCAATGCTTTTGGCA
>JALHSR010000062.1 GCA_022865315.1 Methanotrichaceae archaeon
CTTTTCGTCTATACTTTGGACACCATATAAGGTGATAGCCTATATTATAGACTGTGGTATTGCTATGTGTCCATCTATCTTTTGCCATCAATTATATAGAGGCTTGGCAAGTATATATACTTAACTGGGAAGTGTACGAATTCATCCCACGACTAAAGATCGTGGGCTTTCTTCTGAATTTATCGTAAATATTCTAGGATTTCGCTCGATAATTCGACAACCTAATAAAGCATTTTAATGATAATGATAGAAAAAAGACAGGTGATACATTGGTCAAATACAATTATCTCGGAATTCTAATAATTAGCGTTACAGTCGTTTCGATCATAGCTCAGTCGGAAATGTCTGAAAACTACACCATAATGATCGCCACCGACAAATTTCTGGGGAACTATCTCGTGAACCAGAGTGACTTTGCCCTCTACTATTTTCAAAACGATTCCAAGACAATTGGAGCCAGCACTTGTGTAGGAGAATGTGCTAAGTTATGGCCACCGTTCCATGCAGTAAAGCTCCTATTGCCTGAAAATCTGAGAGAGATAGACCTTGGAGAGATAATCCGTTCAAATGGATCGAAACAGACCACATTCAAAGGCTGGCCGCTCTATCTATACTCCAAAGATAGACCTGGAATTGCCTCGGGCGAGGGCGTTAAAGGACTTTGGCATTTGGCAACATTGGAGGACCAACCCCAAATGATCTAGAAGAATGTGATTCAAATTCCTGAAGTAGTTGAGAATGAATCCGGATCCACCAAGTTATCCCCAATGCAAAAAATCAAATGGCAATATCCGAATCACGCTCAGAGATCACCATCTCCGCTTATGTTTCGGTTATATAGCAGCCGGGCAGCAATCCACCCAAATCTCAATATTGCACCTCCTGCATCCTTTATGAAAATGGATAGAAAAAATATTTGGGAGGATAACACTCAAGCCAAAAGCTGATTCCAGAAGGATTGTCTAAATATAACATAAAGAATGGGTAAAAATATCTAAAGCAGCATCAATCGACCCAATTGAATTTAGATGGACGCTCAAGAATTTTGTCCCATACCTGAAAAAGCTTCATAAAGTGTTTTTCTCTAAATTCGTATACCTTCGATCCCAAAAAACAACGAATAGGATCTCTAAGGAAATCGAATTTCCCCTAGATATATTTCGTTCCCCTAATTAAGATTGGATTCCCGGTCGTTCAACCTGCTTGATCAAATCATCCGATATGACAACACTTTCATCAACTGACAAAAGTAGTTCGTCATGAATGGAACTCGGCGAATAATAAAGAATTATCACAACTCCTGATTCCTTGGATGCCTCTATGACCGGTACAAAATCGCTATCCCCTGTCACAACAACTGCTTTGCTTATCATTCGGCCACAACTCAACCTTACGATATCTACAGCCATAGCAATATCTACTCTTTTCTGGACAAACACTCCCCCAATACACTCCAAACGGCCAAGTTTTACTTCGAACCGGGGAAGCTTCTTGAGTGTGTAAACGAATTTGTCCATGGCTGCATAACGTCTTCGCTCTTCTTCTGTAGGAGGATTGCTTTGAAATGGCATGCAATTATAGTAATAAGTTCTCAGACGTTCATAATCCCCGCATAGGATATCAGAAAGTCCCGCTAAATCTATCTTAGGTTTTCCAAAATCCACATCCAATATTTTCGTTAGATAAGCGCCATCTATGAATACAGCAGCACGATTATTCAAAATAAATCCACCTAGCTCTAATCTTCTGTCGTCCCCAAGAACGACAGCGACCATAATGCTAAAATGAATATGAAAATTAGGATATATCTAATTTCCGATTTTCGACGCGATCAGAATAATGAAGAATGTAAGATTCCTGCTCTTATCTCATGAATACATGACGGTTTGAACAGCATGGAACCTAGGAACAATCACAAGGGGCACGAAAGATTTTCACGATAAATTTCAGCGATTGATCTGTTTTCAATTTCGTTTTACATAGAAAGCTACAGAATCTCCAATTTTAATATGCTCAAAGCTTAAATTATACTTTCTTGCCTAAGATCTCAACCAAATTTATTTCGAAGATTAAAGTTTGCTCTGCAAGTGGATGGTTGGCATCTAAAGTGATCTCTGTATCTGATATTGAAATAACCTGGGCAGGAATCATGCAGCCATTCTTATCGGCTATCTCTACGTTCATGCCAAGTTCAGGTTTGAGATCCTCCGGAAGATCCTTTCTGCCAATAGTCGTCACTAGCTCGTCCTTATAGTGACCATAAGCTTTCTCCGGAGGTATCGTTATAGTCTTGGTTTCGCCTGGGATCATGCTAACTACTGCTTCCTCAAAGCCGGGAATCATACGACCATCTCCGATGGTGAACTCCAAAGGCTCTAAACCCTGGGAAGAATCAATCGGCGTACCTTCCTTCAACTTACTGGTATAATGGACTCTAACTGTATCTCCATTCTCAGCCTTTGCCATTTAACCACCTCTAATGCTGATTACATGAAGCAACTCATAGCTATTAATATTAACTCAGTGATATCTTCACGTTTTATATAAACTACGTCTAAGATCGTAGTAAATGTAATATGCCAGAAACGAAATAACAATAATGTTCTCAAAAGGTGAAGAATCAATATGAGAAGATGGAAATCGGATCGCGGTCTGGAGGCCAGGATGGTATTGACTATGATTCTATTGGCCGTAGTTTATCTGGCTTTTTTATCGGTTTTATACTATCTTGGTGCTGGCTTTCTGACGATGTTAGTCTTCATGGGGGCATTCATGTTCATCCAGTATTATTACTCGGATAAGCTTGTACTCCGCTCCATGAGAGCCAAGATCGTCTCTGAAAGTGAAGCTCCGGACCTGCACCATATGGTGGAAAGGCTATGTGCCATTGCAGATCTGCCCAAACCCAGAATTGCAGTCGTCAATTCCAACGTACCAAATGCTTTCGCTACAGGTCGCAATCAGAAAAACTCGGCATTAGCCGTCACTACGGGCCTGATGAATCTGTTAGATCATGCCGAACTGGAAGCAGTAGTAGGACATGAGCTAACCCATATTAAGAATCGAGACTCGATGGTTTTGACTATAGGTAGCTTCCTATCAAGCCTAGCCGCAATGATAGTGCAATACGCATTCTTCTTCGGGCCAGGAAATAGGGATAGAGACTCTGGAAATATTATCATAATTTGGATTGTATCTATTATTGTATATGCAGTCAGCTACATCTTGATCATGACACTTTCTCGATATAGAGAGTTCGCCGCGGATAGAGGAGCAGCCATAATTACAGGGCAGCCCTCCAACTTGGCCTCGGCTCTAATGAAGATATCAGGAGCGATGCCCAGGATACCTGCCCAAGATTTAAGGAAAGTAGAGGGTAACAACGCTTTCTTTATAATTCCAGCTGTTTCCAAGTCGTCCATCTTCAAACTCTTCTCTACCCATCCTCCTATTGAAGAACGCATTGCGGCCCTGGAAAAGATTTCCAGGGAGTTCGAGGCCTGATGGGCCTACTGGATTCCGTTCTGGGAAGAACAAGAGTTCCAGAAGCCAAAACGGACAATCTTTTTGCTATAGCTACGGCTGCCGTGACGATGGAAGCCAGCTTAGGATTGAAATCCTGTCAAATAGCGGCCATCTGTTTCAAACCCATGGAATCCTCCAAATATGATTCGGCCCGGAATGAGATTGATGACCTATTAAGGTTGAGCACCAAAGAAACGCAAACAAAGTATAAGATTGAGAAGGACGAGTTCGGCTTCCTTTGGGTGGTACTTGAGGATAAAGACTTCGAAGATCTTGTTACGACAATTCATATGATCAGCCAGATCCTTATAGATCATGGGTTCGGCACGCAACTTCTATGCGCAGTCTATAGCTTCCGGAACGAACAAAAGACTTACTGGGTCTACAGCTTCAAACAGGGCTTTTTTTATCCATTTGTGCCTCTTGACAATCAAAAGCGGAACAACTCATTAGAATTCAGATTAAAAGCTCTAATGGAAAAGGAGCTGCCTGTCGAGAAAGATATAGAAAAATGGTACCCCCTTTGGGATTTGAACAGCTTATTTTCATGTTGAAAATCATTGATCGCGTCAGGAGCCTGTAATTGTTTTGAAGAAATAGACAAAGATTTGCGCATTCTACTGATATCATTATTGATGACTATTATCAAACGTGGCGCATCTTCTCGTCC
Source organism: Methanotrichaceae archaeon (assembly GCA_022865315.1). GTDB lineage: Archaea > Halobacteriota > Methanosarcinia > Methanotrichales > Methanotrichaceae > JALHSR01. The sequence continues at coordinate 4,196 of JALHSR010000062.1, forward strand.
AGTATTTGATGCAATTTGTAAGCACTAGGAATGCCTAATGACCCTTATTATAGCGATGATGAAAATAGGGTAATGGATAATTAAACCTGAGATCATCAAAATTCCATTCAAACTTCCAGCGAAGGAAATTCCCTCTTGAACGGCTGCCTCTCCATTATACGCTGCGTAATCAACTCATACACCTCAGAGATCTAGATATCGTACATCTCGGCCAGGATCTCCTTGCAACCTGCAGTTCGGACCTCCTGGGATTGATCACGCCACAATGAATTCCCCATCCGACCAACCTAGCCCGGGTCACGAAAACGCTTCCAGCATGGACTGATCTTTCATCTTCTGTTATGTCTTGGCCGTCAGTTTAGGTAAATCTCTCGGGCCTTTCTTGAAGAACCAGCCACGGATGCAAGCCTTATCAATTGCAAAAAATTTTGTCTATTAAAATATAATGGTTCTCGAAAAAGTGAGAAATCGTTATTATTCCGGTTTAGCTACTTTGCCAGGAGCTCCTGTATGGTCATGATTTGAATCACCATAATTTTACCAGTAATTATGCTTATTCAGCCAAAGCTGGCTCGCTAGTAAGTGGCATAAATTGACCTAATTTGTCTGTAAAAAAGAAAAGGGGATTAGGACTTAATCGAAGTCCTCTCCGCCCATTCCGCCAGGCATTCCGCCAGGCATTCCGCCAGGCATTCCGCCCGCTCCTCCGGACTTTGAGGCGATGACGTCATCGATCCTCAGGATCATGACTGCGGCCTCGGCTGCGGAGTTGATCGCCTGGGTCTTGACCCTCAATGGCTCGACAATACCCAGAGACAGCATGTCCATTGGCTTACCGGTGTCTATGTCCAGACCTGCGCTCTTCATGCCCTTCTCATGGGCGCTGCGCAGGGCTACCAGCGAATCAATCTGGTCCAAGCCGGCATTCTCTGCCAGGGTCTTAGGAATTACCTCCATGGCGTCGGCAAAGGCTTCGATGGCAAGCTGCTCCCGACCTCCCACAGTGGTCGAGTACGCTCTAAGCCTCAGTGCCAGCTCCACCTCTGGAGCGCCACCCCCGGGAACAAGCATCTTGTCCTCCACAACAACACCCACAACGCGCAGGGCATCCTCCATAGCCCTGTCTAGCTCATCGACTACGTGCTCTGTGCCTCCGCGGAGGATAATGGACACGGACTTTGGGTTGGTGCACTGCTCTACGAATGTCATCTTGTCGTCACTGACCTTCCTCTCTTCGACCCGTCCGGCTTTGCCCAGGTCGTCTTTGGTCAGTTCGTGAATGCTGGTGACGACTCTAGCGCCCGTAGCGCGCGCCAGCTTTTCCATGTCGCTTTTCTTTACGCGGCGCACGGTGTAGATCCCAGCTTTTGCCAAGAAGTGTTGAGCTAGGTCATCTATGCCCTTCTGGGTGAAGACTACGTTTGCACCAGAGTTAGCAATGCGGTTTACCATGTCCTTGAGCATGACCTCTTCCTGGTCCAGAAAAGCCTGGAGCTGGTCTGGAGATGTAATCTGAATTTTAGCATCGATTTCTGTCTTCTCGATCTCGATAGCAACGTTCAGCAAGGCGATCTTGGCGTTGGTGACGCTCTTGGGCATGTTGGGGTGGAGCCTTTCCTTATCGATCACCATTCCGTGAATCAGCTGAGAATCCGTTATACTGCCGCCGACCTTCTTCTCCACCGTGATATTGTCGGTATCAACGGTCCCATCTTCGTCCACTACGAACTTAACAGCCTCAACAGCTATCAATGCCAACTCATCTCTGGCGGATTGAGAGCCCTTGCCGGTCATGGCCGTGATGGCGATCATCTTCAGGAGCTCCTGATCCTTTACTGAGACGTTCACGACCATGGACTTCAGGATATCCAAGGACTTATCGGCAGCAGCCCTGTAGCCTGCAGCTATGACGGTGGGATGGATCTCCTGCTCAAGCAGCCCCTCAGCCTGCTTGAGCAGCTCTCCTGCTAGGACCACAGCGGTGGTTGTCCCATCGCCCACCTCAGCATCCTGTGTCTTGGCAATCTCCACCATCATTTTCGCGGCGGGGTGCTCAATATCCATCTCTTTGAGAATAGTGACACCGTCGTTGGAAATCACAACGTCACCCATGGTGTCTACTAGCATCTTGTCCATGCCTTTTGGGCCCAGAGTTGTCCTTACTGAGCCCGCCACAGCCTTGGCCGCCATGATGTTCGATCCCTGTGCATCTCGTCCGGCAGTCCTCTGGCTGCCTTCTCTGAGTATAAATATGGGTGTTCCACTTAATTGTCCAGCCATTAAATTACCTCAATAATGATATTATTGTAACAGCTCATCAGAGTTTGAACTTCTATATAAAATATGTGCCTGGCTGAAGCATGATTGCTACCAGGGCATTATAAATAATAGCCAAAGATTAGTTATCTAATCCTTTATATTATGATTTGAATTTGAGAATCTTGCCCTAGTTTGCTATTTAAGTCAGTGGTAAGTCTCAGAAATCTAGGTAATGACTACTCAATGGGTTGAAGTTTTATATACACCTAATTCGCTAATTATTAGCTAGAGGGGTAGCGAATGGGTAAGAGGGGACCTAAACCTAAGTTTGTGGATGTAGCCTGTCCAAATGATAAGTGCAATCAATTTGGAATCAAAGGCCAAGGGAACATAATCGGAAATGGCACATATCCGACGAAATCTGGCAGGATTA
>JALHSR010000063.1 GCA_022865315.1 Methanotrichaceae archaeon
CTGCTAACGGAGTTGGAGAAGATCAAAGTAATGATTTTGCCTGATGGACAGAAGATCACCACGGAGATTACCAAGAAGCAGCGTGAAATCCTGGATGCCCTTAATATGTGTGCCTAAATGCTGGGGAGGTCAGGTTATCAATCTTGAACCCTAATTGTTTGTAGGTGAGACTATTATAGCGACCTTTTCCTTTAAACCTGGGATATCCAGGGTTCTCACCAGCTTTGACTCGTCTAAAATAAGCCTTGAAAGCTAAATCTACTCGGGCTTGAACCTGCTGCAAAACGTGAGAATAAACTTGTCTGAGATCCGGCCTCTTCGCCTTCCATGATACCAGGATGCTATTAGTATCGTTTAAGGAGATAGTTTTGGTTTCCTTCTCCCAAATATCTTTGCGTAGAGCTAATGTATCGTTATAGACTTGCTTACAAAGTTCAAGACTTTGGTTCATTGTGGAATCTTGCGATTTGGTGGGATATAGCCTAAAGCGATACGTTTTACGCACGATACTTCTATAGAATTTTTAAAATATATACTTATTGCTGGGGCTTGGAACTTGTACGCATTCATCCCGCCCCTTGAAAAGGAGCGGGCTTTCTGCTGATTATCTGTAAAACTAGCCCTTATATCTCCAAAATATCACTAAGAGGGCTGCTAGTGATGCAAATATGCCAGGTCCCGGAGCAGCATTTGATGCTTTCTTGGGGGTCTCATTACTAGCTGGAAGTTTGGTCTCATTTACAGTCACTTTTCCAGGTCCTTCAGATATCTTGGGTACTTCCGGCTCCACGATCACATAAGCCTTTCTCCAATTTGGTGGAGATTTAGCAGTTACTCCGACCTCAAAGCTATAGTTTCCTGGTTTCACATCTGCAACATTCATTGTGCGTTCAAAAGTGTTGGTTCCCTTGGGATATATGTATCTCAATTTACTATCCTTTATGATTGTTATGTTTTTGCTAAGATTCCTGAAAACAAGACCTACATAAGCACCCTCGCTTCCTAAGCCTTTTACAGCCACAGTAAAATTGGCATCACTGTCATGAACCATTTTGACCTCGGATACATTAATGATTTCAAAATAGTAAGATGCGCTGGCAATACCTATCAGCAACAAAATAATCAGAAAAGCTGGAAATAATACGAGTTCCCTCATAACAATAAAGTTATGATATGTATATATTAAATTGTTTCGGAAGAAGAAATTATTATTTCAATAATAAAAAATTATAGCCGTAATCACGGCTTTCCGCAGTTGTCTATACGAAACCGCTCATTCCTGGTGGTATTCCGCTCAGGTCGCCTCCTGGTCCAATTTTGTCCTTATATTGCCTTACATCCACGAATCTAGATGTCTTGCTAAGCTGGACAGGTTGCTGAGTTGTTTGCTCAACTGTAGCGTTCTGGGTTGTCCCAGGCTGGACTTGTGCCTCTTGTGGCATTTCTGCGATTTTTGCAGGTGTGTAACTGGCTATATCAGGATTTATCCAAACAGAATTGAAATCTCCGCGGCTAGCTATCTTGCCTTCAGTTGCTCGGACGTATTTTCCAGCAACGCTTTCGTTGGAAAATGTTCCGCTCATCTTTGTTGACACAAGTTCTTTGCCAGCAAGTGCTGTCAGGACTAGGTCTACTTTATCGCCAGATATAGAACCGACCACTATGGCATTCCAAGCCTCACCGGAATCAGGTTCATACTTGGCCTGTCCATACAGATCCTCTCCTTCTTGGTTCAAAACCATGGTTACCTGTGAGGGCTCAATACCTGTGATAGACCAGATATATCTGAGGTCAGATGCTGCTGTGGCATTACCTTCAGCAACGGTGACATTAGATGGGGAAGTCTCGTTAACGGTCATTTCTTCGGGCACCGTCATCTCTGCTGGAACCGTAGCGTTATCTGCCATGCTCTCATTATCGGAAGCTACATCCTGAGCAGCAGATTGACCAGCAATGAGAAACAATACCAATAACATGGGAAGAATTGCATATTTCATTTTCAATTATGTTTCCTCCATTAATTCCCACTTTTTCTGCAATAGGCTTTTCGTCATTTGCCTATAGCACTCCCTAAGTCGGAACTCCCTCTTTATAAGCTTTTCATATGCATTAGAAATCCATCAATACGAATCCTCATATACCCAGTTTTTTGTGAATTTGATAATTGATTTAAAATGGACTTCAGATCCAAATTCTCTTTCCAATTTTAGACTGATGACGTAAATTTTCGACTTGGTATGATATGTCATTATAAAAAGAGCCCTATTAAGCCTTAAATGTTGAATACACTTTTTCTATATAGGAATTAATATCGAATTTTGAATTCATGCCCTTATAACTCATATAACGGATCTTGCCAAAAACCGGTCGCTCTCGCCAGGCTCTATCGTGAACACCTCCAATGCTCCAAGCAATACCTGTATAGCCATTTGGATCCCGCCCATCGAATTCGTATTTGTCGTTGAGCAAGATGGCAGTCTTAAGCGCAGACTCAGGCGATTCAGTCCATTCAAGAATCTTCTTGGCCCAATACATCCTTATGTAACCGTGCATCTTGCCATATTTGGCCATCTCCACTTGTGCCGCATTCCAGAGATCGTCATGAGTTTCACCCTTTTTCAGCTCTGAAAGTGAATAGAGGTACTCCCTATCATCATTACGATGCTCATCCAGGCTTTCTCTTGCCCAGCTGGGAAAACCTTCAAACGAATCATACTGTTTGTTATAATAGCAGAAATTGTCCGATAACTCCCGTCTCACAATTAATTCTTCGAGAAATGATTCGGAGCTTTTCTTGCTTCTCAACACATTCAGGGCAATCCTTTGGGCAGAGATCTGGCCAAAATGCATATAAGGCGATAAGTTTGACTGACCATCCAAGGAAGGATCATTTCTCCTCGACTCATATGAATTCAGTTTGTTTTCAATAAAAGGCGAAAAGCTGCTGCTTCTCCCGGTTCGATCGATGCAACTTCAGAAAGACTTCTATCCACATCCAAAAAATTATATGCTGTTTCCCAGTCCGATTAAGCTTCGTCTTGCCAAAGCCTTGATTGCTTTCGAAGTCGTGGAAATTCTTTTAAGAACTCCGGCAGCATGCGGTGGATCTTAGGCCGAATGGTATGAGCCCCATACTCCTGCTTGGGCGAGGCTATCCAACAAGGAACGATATTATGCGCGTCTGTTTCATAAAACGGAGTATCCAGTCTCGAGGATACCTTTTCGATCCAAGCCCTCTTAATTCGGAGGGGGCTGAAATCTGTTACTAAAGCCCCCGCCATATAATCATTCATTATATAAATTGGGGATCTCCTTATCGGGATCGCCATAAAGAAGGTAAAAAGGGATATTAAGATCTTCGAGGCTTGTTTCAACTTCCTTCAGATCTCTGATCATAAAATCGTACTGTCTAATCATAGACCCTAGAAATTGCGGAACGATGGAGAAGATTACGATAAGAGAAGCCTCATTTTTTATAGCCAACTCCTGCGCGAAAAGAATAGCCCGTTGTCCCTTATGCGTTGATCACGCCTCATCCAATAGACAATCGGACCATTTTTTATTTCTCCCCCTGCCAGGGCTTTCACTCTTTTTGGGGATTGACTAGCATTCGCTCCCTACCTAGCTTGGCCCATGAGAAATTCCTCTGCTATTGAAATATGCTTTCTCAGCTCCACTTCATTTATACGATTGAGCTGTACCATGACCAAGTTCAAGCATGGATTTAGGCAGAGAATCTCACGATATGCTTATGAATGAGACGCCAATAAAGGCCATCCCATATATTACACCAATCATCCCGCTTGTAATCGCTCATCTGCAGAACATAGGTTGAACCGCTAATATAGGGTTTTGTCGTGATCAGCCCTCCATCAGCGTTTTGGACGCATTCCATAGACATTAGGAACCATGACCCAGTCAAAAGCATCAATAAAAAGCTCCATAAACCACCTATATACGTCTGTGGGATCGATCTCACAAAGGAACATGGAGCTTGCCTAGAAACATCAACCGTTCGATGCGACAACAATTGGCATTTGGGTATAATTCCGATCTATTGATATTTGTAAACACTGAGCTTTTCTAGTGAAATTTGATGGACTGATAGAGACCGATAAAAAGAAGATCCTTGATATGGCGTTCGGCCAAGATAAATTGATGATCCGAATGCTAATGGAAACGGAGCTTAGTGCGGATGATTTAATCAAGCTAAAAGTATCAGATGTAGATCTTGAGAAAAGAAGCTTGAAAGATTCCGTCGGCAATACGATCAGCTTATCAGCGCAGGCTTTAGCCGAGCTTAGAAATCATATAGAGTCTAAACCAAAACAAGCCTATCTTTTCGAAGGAAGATGTGGAAAGCCTTTAACAATCAAGTGGAAGAGGTGTGTGCTGGAGAAGATCTTTCGGTCTCCAGCATTTAGAGACAAGATTTAATCAGTGATTCTTCGAATGAGAATCAGTATCGGGTGATATAATGCAATATTCAGAGGGAAATATAGGCAGAGTATTCGTTTTGAGAATAGACGATGGCGAAGATCTCATAAAATCCATCCTCGAATTCGTCCAAATGAAGAATTTGAAATCAGGCCTAGGCCTATTTATCGGAGCCTTGCGGGATGGCAAGGCTGTAACTGGTCCAGAGCTGCCGGTTATACCGCCCGATCAGCATTTTGAGACTTATGAAAGTGCTTGGGAGGTCTTTGGCATGGTTACAGTTTATCCATCCCCAGAAGGACCAAAACTTCATATTCATTCTTCCATGGGTAGAGGCCGAGAAGCTCTTGTCGGCTGTCTAAGAGAGAAGGCTTCGGTTTATCTGGTTATTGAAGTAGCGCTTTTCGAATTCGTCGGACTAAATGCGGTACGTGAATTTGACAAAAAATCTGGATTTTATCTGCTCGGTCTAGATGAAAATCTATAGAGCTAAAGAGTCATTTTACAGTTATCAGTTGGAACCTAAGAAAGGAACTCAAATTTCTTTTAATGCACATTCGATAAATTGCAGCCGCTAGAAGCTCTGAGGAAAAAATTGAATTTGAATTTGCAAGGAAAAATAGGCTTCGAAAATTAATATGAACAATTGAGATTTTTTTTTCCTGGTCCCAAATTGGCCCTAAGCCGTTCTTACAAGACTTGATCTGTCGAATGTTTGTTCATAATCTGGCTTAAAATTTTCTTTGCTCTTTCCCTTGCCCTTAAAAGATGCTCTTGTCGCTGAATTTCAATGCCGAAATCCTCAGAGCCTTTTAGGAATATTTCAATTTCCGACTGTATTCGCTTTAGATGCTTTCCAAGTGCCACTTCGTCTAAAGGCTTCTCTCCCAAGAGCTTTTGTCCACCCTCATGTCCACCCTCTGAATAATAATAGTCCTTGAACCATGTAAAACCGAGATTGAAAAGCTTATAACCTTGACGAGTTGTAGCTGGTGGAAAACCCATTGCCAAGCCAATTGATGTCTCATGATCGCAATAGTATTCGATGAAAATCTTCCCTCCGGATCCCAATGCACGGCAAAAGAATCATAATACTTCATCTTCAATCGAAGAATCGAAGTAATGCTCTCCCGTTTTAAGGAGATTATTAATGCAAAACATTTCTATCCATGGCCTATAATATGGTCCTCTTCCGGCATACAAAGCCACTGAAAGCAAGAACTCATCATCGGAATCGCTCTGCAGGAAAAGTTCCATTCCTATAATGCCATTTGTTCCGTGAAATCTCACATTTCTGGCAATTACCCTAGCACATCCCAGATCCAATCCTTCTTCTGCTCGGCGGACGGCCTCGCTTATCATCATTTTTATCGGATAGTGTGATAGGATCTATTCGAGTATAAATCTCTCAGTTACAAGAACAATTTAATCCATGAACCTTTCAAATACTTCTTCTTTTATCTAGACGTTTCGACCGATAAAAGTTAAACTGCGACGGCGCACCCGCAGCAAGCTACGGGGTATTCAAATAAAATAAAAAAATTATTTTATTGGTTTTTATTATATTATGTAATATCATCAACTTCGTGAATCAAGATTTTATAAACCATTATTCAATATTGTTTTATTAACCATGATTAACATGATAAAGGGAGATATAACCACCCTAAAAGTGGATGCTATCGTTAATGCCGCCAATAACTCATTATTGGGTGGAGATGGTGTCGATGGAGCCATACACCGAGCTGCCGGTCCTGGGCTAGTCGAAGAATGCCGAAAGTTAGGGGGCTGCCCGACCGGAGAGGCAAGAATCACCAAGGGTTACAGACTACCTGCTGAATGGATAATTCACACGATCGGTCCCATTTGGCTTGGAGGAAGCAACGAAGAGGACCGACTTCTTTCCATGTGCTATAAGAGCTGTTTCGAGCTTGTGGAACAAAATGGAATCACAAGCGTGGCTTTTCCATCCATCAGCACAGGAGCCTATGGATTTCCCATCGAACGTGCTGGCAGAATTGCTTTTAAAGAAATGTGCAATTTTAAAAGTAATCACGAATCCATCGAGGTTATTGCTGTCTGCTTTAATGACCATGTTTATGATTGCTATCGAAAAGTCATGAAAGAAACCAGATAATTCTAAAATGCCGGTTCACAGACTGCAGAATGAATATTCATCGCTAAAATCTGGCTTTATTTTGATTTAAATAATATATAAAAATAATAATATATTCAACAAATAAAATAAATTCCTGCCGCAATTATTAGGAATGACAATGATTTATGTATTACAGAGTTACCGTCTGTTTTTCCTTCCAAGTCTCTTCTCAACCTGGGTTTTACCAATCCCAAACCTAAAACCAGAAACAAAGTCGTGATAGGCTGTAGAGCTCCAACACTTGTAACTAAAGCTGCTGAACCCAGTGCACATGCAAATAGGAAGAAAATAATGCCCAGAAATTGAAATCCTTCCTCAAAAATCAAAATACTCACTGCGCGTGGTCCCTGGAAAAAAAAATCCCTGAACTCCTTTCGAACGCTCCGACTAACAAGCAAGGGAAAGCCGGCGATCATCATGCCCTGACTGGACCAAGCATATATATGCCATTCATTGACGGACTCCAGTAGCCCATCTATAGTGATGTAGTAGATAGCAGCAAAGATCAAGTAAACTACAAATGGTTTTACAGCTGGAGAAAAGTTTTTCAGACAAATTTTGTTTTCATGCCGATATGATGCAAGAAATACGCCTAATAAGAGAAATGTGCTGCCAACATAATCCTTTAATGCCAATGTCTCGCCCAGTAGAAGAGTAGTCCCAAAGAATACAGGTATCGGATAAAAATATTCCAACGCGCTAACTCGTGATACATCCTCTAACTGCAGAGCGCGAAGGTAATATATGGCGGGAAGCACTTGAATTGCTCCCGCAGCTATCGCAATTAACGTACTGGGGAAGACAAACTCTGGGGCCATCAACAAGAGAATAGGAATAGTAAAAACCTGTTGAACCATAACCTGGCATAGTACGTAAGCCTTCGAATCCTCAGTAAAATTAGTAAGAATGAGCTTATCTAGCACTCCTGCAAACGAGAAAGATAACATGCCCATAATAGCATAAAACAGCCACACTTCGTACAAATTTCGCAACGCCCCATAAATACTTATTGAAACTTTTATGTTTTTAATTTTTCAGAATAAACATGCATGGCTATACAAGTAATGGATACTAAATAAATTTTGTTAAAATTTCTGAAATTGTAATATTTAAACAGATTATAAATCTTTTTAAACCCTGGGTTCGAGAATTTTTAAGTCAATTTCATAAAATATTATCAAAGTAATTTTTATAGCTCAGGAATTCTTGAAAATTGATGCCCAATTATTAGGGATTCATGGCTTAAATGGATCAACTTATATGTTCCCGCACAGGAGTTAGAATTTCGATTAAATAAGATGAACAGCTCTTCTTCAAGTCTTGGGGATGCATAGCCCCAGACACAAAGTCCTTCTCCAACACCTCATAGCTTTGATACGTGACGTCCCCGCCGAACTTGGCCGGGCGTTTGACAGTCATTTCGCTTAGCCGGGGAAAGATGTGGTACTTGAATATGGCCATGATTGGATTATCATCTAGGACTTTAGCTGGACAAAACGCGTTCATGATCTTTTTCTCAATGTCTTCTGCAGGCTCATCGACTGAGATGTTGTTGCCTTTTGAAGAAGACATCTTCTGACCATCCAGACCGGGGATAAGAGGAGTATGCATACAAATTGGCGCCGGAAATCCCAAACGCGGAAGTTCCTCTCTAGCCAGCATATGAATCTTGCGCTGATCAATGCCACCTACGGCCAAGTCGATCTTCAGGTCCGCTATATCGATGGCCTGCATCAGTGGATAAATCATCTGCGAAACCATAGGATTCTCTGCGCTACGAGAAACCTCATCCATGCTACGACGAGCACGATTTAGCGTAGTATTTCTGGCCATCTGCAGGATCTTTAGAACATAGTCGTCTTTAAGTTGATAATCAGTTCCGTAAACAAACTCAGTTTTCTGTGGGTCAAGTCCAAGCGACATGAAGCAATCACGATTGTAATAGGCGATATCGCGCACCTCTTCGAGCGTCCCTTTTTCATTAAGGAATGCATGAAGATCTGCCAGCAGGACGATTACATCGAAACCCGCCTTCTGCAAATCAAGAAGTTTGTTTGCAGTAAGCATATGTCCCAAGTGGATTTTACCAGAAGTCTCGTAGCCGACATAAGCTCTTGGGTTCTGTTTCTTCACTAGAAGATCTCTAAGTTCATCCAATGTGACTATCTCTTCAGTATTCCTGATCACCAGCTCAAACATGTCCAAAGAAAATTCACCTGGCCTTGAACAGGAATAAGTATGTATAATGCTTTTGGTTCTTCGGAGGGAAACGATTAATAACCTGATAAACTGGTTGACTGCTGATGCGAAGACAAACATTCAGCGCACCTCACTCCATTTCCAGCCGGGAGAAGAATTTGGTGCTAGTACTGATTGCTATTCTGATAGCTCTAATTCTTTGGAATTCTCTCTGGCTCCTCTGGAAATTGGGGCTTTTTGCCATTATCGCTTGCATAATTTACGTGGTTCTGAAGCGCTGTATTTAGTCCAGAGCTTTCTGGCCTCCGCCAAATCTTCCTTTGTGTTCAGATTGAAAAACGTCAATAATTCGGGATCTATAACACGGAGGAACTCTGCGGGCACATATCTCACCTGTAAATGCTCCAATGGTGCAGAAACCTTCCGATCTCCCCTTTTCAACGCCCTTGAGCAGGCTTTGCAGGTTGAATTCCTATTATAGACTGCATGTAATGGTTCTATCATTCCCTGGGACGTCGTGGGAATGGCTGCATCATATCCCTCAGCTAATTCGAATAGCTTATCAATAACTTTTACATTCAGAAAAGGCAGATCGCAGCCGGCAACAAAGACATATTTACCACTAATGCATCTCAAACCGGTGGCCAGGCCAGCCACAGGGCCATAACCTGAGATACAATCGCATACAAAATGAGCTGCAGGAACTATCCTGCTGAGACCCATATATTGCTGCTCATCCCGAACTACAACAACCAATTGGTCAGTTAATTGCCTTAAGCTCTCGGCGGACCACCAGATAAGAGGCATTCCGCCAAACTCTACAAGCGACTTATCAACTCCCAATCGACGGCTTGAGCCGCCAGCCAATATCAGAGCTGATCGCATAGCCTCCAGCCATTCTTTTGGCAGTCCTCGTTGAGTTTGTCGAGCAAGACTTCTGCCCTAATAGAACAATTCAAATCTGTGCTCAAAAGGTCATACTCCTGACTAACCGAAGCCGTTCTCCTGGATGCTTCTTCAAAAATGGACCTCACTAATTGATCATTCACCTGACATTGGGCTCTTTGAATGGCTTCATTTGCAAGAGTCTGAGTGAACTTGTTGCCTAAGATCAGGCATGACATACACCCTTCGCCAATTATCTTAGCCATGGAGCCATTGATATCCACCATCACATACGATCCAGGAGCTAGATAGATCCTTCTCCTCTTCTCCAGGTCGCTCGAGATTTCGGTAACCTCTCCCACGAGTATGCCTTCCTGTCTCCAGACTTTCTTTTTCCCATCCAAAACCTGTAGTGAAGCCCCAAGACCCCTGGCGCGGGCTTTTAGCTCATCTTCATTACGAATTCTTCCTGAATAAAGGTCCGCCTCGAGCTGCGGGCACTTGCCTAAAAAAATTATTCTTCGGCGGTCTCCGGCAATTAAAGCCTTCTTGATCATAGCCACTGCTATGACTAGCGACAGCCTTACTGCCTCCTTGTCTGGATTTCGGTCGCTTGAACGGTCTGGCTCATCAACATTGCCACAGTTAGTGGCCCCACACCACCAGGAACAGGCGTTATACCAGCTGCCAAATCTTTGATGGAATCGAAATCAACATCGCCAACAGTTCTATTCCCTGTTCGGCTGATGCCGACATCGAAGATGTAGACCCCCTCTTGTACCATACCCCTCTTAATGAGACTTGGCACACCTGCCGCAACAACTAAGATTTCCGCTCTTTTCGTGTGCGCCGGGAGGTCTTTAGTAAAAATATGGCATACTTGAACAGTAGCATTCCTATTGAGCATCATCGCAGCTAGCGGTTTACCGACCACATTGCTATGCCCTACTATAACAACCTCTTTTCCCTCGAGACAAACGCCCAATTGCTCCAAGGCATAGATAATGCCTTTTGCAGTGCAAGGGACCAGCCTTTCAGTACCCAATAGCAAAGCACCCATATTTTCCGGATGAAAACCGTCCACATCTTTTCCTGGATCGATTGTCGCCATCGATCGACGCGAATCTAATGCCTTAGGGAGAGGAAGCTGCAAAAGAATTCCATGAATATCGCTTCTTTCATTCAATTCCTTGATCTTCCGAATTAGTTGCTCTTCGGAGGCGTCCTCTGGCAGAACGATATTTTCCGATCGTATGCCAACTCGATTGCAAGCGGAATGTTTGATGCGGATATACATCTCTGAGCCAGGATCTGAACCAACCAGAATTGTGGCCAGGCCGGGCCTAATGCCTCGATCAATAAGCCAATTTGCTTGTTCTTTCGTCTCGGCCTCGATCTGAGCAGCTAGAGACTTTCCATCTATTATCATATCAGATCAGGATAAATCGGAAATTGATTGCAAAGCTCTTGTACTCTTACATTCACGTCAGATATTAATTTCCCGTTCTTGATATCCCTAAGGACTGAGGTAATGAGATCAGCAATCTGGATCATTTCCTGTTCTTTCATGCCTCTGTTTGTAACCGCAGGTGTTCCTATTCTGATTCCGCTAGTTACAAAAGGCGTGGTAGGATCAAAAGGCACCATATTCTTGTTAAGGGTAATTCCAGCTCTTTCCAATGTCTCATCAGCATCCTTGCCTGTTATGCCCTCTTTAAGAAGGTTAACGAGCAAAAGATGGGTATCCGTGCCTCCGGAAACTATATTGAAATCATTTTCCTTGAGTCTTTTTGCCAAGATCTTGGCATTCTTTACAACCTGAAATTGATAGTCTTTGAACTCCTGAGTCATAGCTTCTTTAAAAGCCACAGCTTTGGCAGCGATAGAATGCATGAACGGTCCGCCTTGCGTTCCGGGGAATACAGAACGATCGATGGCCTGGGCTAACTCCTGTTCGCACATGATTATTGCACCCCGAGGACCTCGGAGGGTCTTATGGGTGGTCGTCGTGACTATTTCACAATAGGGAATTGGTGACGGGTGAGCACCTGCTGCTATCAGGCCAGCTATATGGGCTATATCCGCCATGACCATAGCTCCAACTTCATCGGCTATTTCGCGGACAGCCTTGAAGTCAATAATTCTGGGATAAGCAGATGCTCCAACCACTATCATTTTTGGATTATTTTTTCTTGCAATATCCGCCATATCTCCATAATCAATCATTTCAGTCCCTCGGGAGACGCTATATGGAATGATCTTATACAGCCTGCCTGAGAAATTGATCGGACTTCCATGCGAGAGGTGGCCTCCATGGGCTAGGTTCATGCCCATTACCGTGTCTCCAGGATTGAGTACAGCAAAATATGCAGCCATATTTGCCTGCGTTCCGCTGTGGGGCTGAACGTTAACGTGTTCAGCTCTGAAGAGCGCCTTACATCGTTCTCGTGCTAACTCTTCAGCCACATCAACATACTCAGTGCCTCGATAGTACCTTTTACCTGGGTAGCCCTCTGCATATTTATTTGTCATAACACAGCCTTGGGCCTCTAATACGGCACGACTTGCATAGTTCTCAGATGCAATTAAGATGAGATTTTGACGCTGCCGCTCCAGCTCGCCTCGAATAGCAGCTGCGATTTCAGGATCCACCAAATCCAATGAACTCAATTAAATCACCGGTAAAGAGATTGGTGGAGATGTATTGAAGAAGGCAAAATAGATTATGGTGATATAAGATTGAACCAACGTTCTAGGTCGATCCAACCATAAACTCTTTTTGATCATTCTACAAGGTAAGACTAATGCTCAAACGTGCCAGGATGATTGCCGATCTGCAATTTGGCAGGGGTGCAGGCGAGGCCCTATTTCATGAAGGAACCACTTTCAGTCTATCCAGCACAGGTCGACTGAGGCTTCTATTTGCCGAAAAAGAGCGGATCGCAACAGTACGTGCTAAAGACGGTCTTCTAACACTGAGCATGCTTGCAGCTCAGAGGTTGCATGCTTTCTTTCCGCCACCAAGACTGCGGGTTGTAGCCTCCGATGAAGCCGCACCTTTCATAGCAAAAGGAGGCAACCTCTTTGCAAAACACGTCATAAGTGTAGATTCCGAGATCCGTGCCGGAGAGGAAGTGCTTGTGGCAGATCGACATGATCGTTTGCTGGCAACAGGTAAGGCTGTCTTGTCCCCTGAAGAGATGCTCCAGATTAAAAGAGGAGTTGCAGTTCTCGTACGCAAAGGCTGCGAATTATAAGGATTTCATAATATATTAAAAATTTTTCATGCTATCTTCTGCAATTATCACTGGTACCTTCTCAAAGCGGAAGCGCTATAAGTACTAGTTCATAGAAAACATAAATCGAAGGCCTACTCGTTAATGGATAGGCCGCCCTCATCCGCTACTCTCTCCATCGGATCTTTTTGTTGGAAATAGATCCCTGTCTGGTTCATTACGGGCTTTTCTATTTTCATTGTGCCATTGCCAAGATGAAGCTCTATTCCTTCATTGGGCATCAGGCTAAACATGGGCAAGCTGTAGGTTTTATTGCCAACTGGAATACTTGCGGTCAAATTTACTGCCGATTCACCTATATTATTCACTAAGATGGATTTTGGGCTGATCTGGACGCAGCGGACGCCGGAGGCGTTCTCGTGATATGGTTTAAGCTTAGTGGTTGGAGCATTCATCGTTATATTGTCAATTCGAGGATCTTGCGAGTATGCTCGCAAGTCCTGAGACGGAGGCTAAGATGCCCCGATCATGACGAGGGGGGATTTCGCTGCTTAGATTAGCAGTATAGAACCAACATGAGCATAATCCATGTTTTCTATCTATATCTGAGCTGCCCCCATTTGAGTTGTCACGTAGTCGAAAAGCTCTCTTCCAAAATCGGAATGAATGCAGAGTCGATTCGTGTCCAAGGGAACGGTTAACCTCTGGAGCCTTAAGTAGTCACCATCTTGGGCTTCACTGGGCCGGACGCAGGAGAAAAAGAAACCTGCTTTTTCAGCTAGTTCACAAATCAATGCAGAAGCAGGCTGCGCCAAGGGTAGATCGAGGTTCACCGCTTCAGCTCCGCCAAATTTCTCAAGGTCTTCGGTCGCTCTCAACATCACGGGCCACTGGTTCTGGTCTGCTGAAATCACCTTAATCAAACCTTTTTGTAGGTTTCTATCGAAGTTGATCTCGTAATCCCCTAGTGAGCTTGAGGGTGCCGGATCACCTAGCCGGTAGGTCTGCCCTAGATTCTCATAGATGCGCCCGACTATATCCCGATGTCGTGGCGGCACGTGGGCAACAACTGGTGGCGGCGAGGAGATATACTTGAAGCAATGCATCAATGATTCACGCTGAGGTATACAATTCTCTTTGACAAGAGCCTTGAACTGCAGGTGCAAATAAGCGGATAACTCGAAACCACATGATTTATACCCACGGTTAGTGACCTCCTTCTGGCTAATGTCGTGGCTCGTAACCGCATTCGCAGATATTCCGAGGAGCCCCATCTCTAAGGCTCTGGCCTCTATGGCCACGCTAAGCGCATCCATGATCCCATGCCCCCTATGAGCGGGGGCGACCGCGAGGAAAGCCTCCTCGGCTATGGGTAACGGTTCCTGTCGAATCAGACCGATATGGCCTACCACCTCGCCGTTCTCAGCCACAGCCACATAAGAGATGATGCGTCCGCTTTCCACCATATGGGTCAGGTATTCTGGCTTGTAAAACTCACTCCTATAAGAATAGCCATAAGCCAGCCAAAAGAGCTTGGGCACCTGAATGGCTTCTTCGGGACGAATAGGACGAATCTCATAATTCTGCCGAGGGGCCATTTCAATCTCATGAGCAACCTTTTCTGGCTGGATCTCGATAGGTTGGTGCAGCCGCTTGACCAAGCGCAATGTTTTGCCCCTCTGGCCAAGATTCTCAAAACGGGCTTCGTCCACCTCATGACGGATTATTTTGAGTCCAAATCCGTGTAGAGGCATCTCGCCCTCCATAGTCGTTCGGATGGCATCCTTTTCCATGGACGGATCAAAGGGCAATCCTTCGTCCCTCATGGAAATGATCAGCTCCATGGGCCTAATTTCGATATCCAAAAATACGTCCCCCGACCGGTCATCAGGATAGGCATGCTCAATGGTATTCTTGAAGGCCTCTTCAACCGCAAGCTCCAAGCCCAGGACATCCTTGTGAGGGAGCAAAGCTACCCCTGCTATTTCACGGATATGAGCCTGGATTAAAAGCAAGAAGCGCTCATCGGCAGGCAGAGATAGTTTTGTGCAAAGGGATTGACTCATGGATTATGCTTCTTCTGAAGGGTCGTCGTTAATATTTATATCTAATGTTGCATTTTATTACCTAGTTTTGCCCAGCCAAAGATCTCACTCCACGCGGGCTCCGCCAAGTTTACCTTACTCGATCGATTTTACGAAGTATCTACAATAACTAATCCTGCCTAGAGGTGAAGAGAGTCCAGGGCTCAGCAGGTCTGTCTTTGAGGTAACCTCTCAGGTAGCTATACTGGATATGCAGATCCAGGAACTGGTCGGCATCGAAGGGCATGCCGGCAGAGTTACCCCAGCGGGCCCAGAAGGACATATTCAAAGCTAGCTCACTATCAGCGACCTTCCCGTCCACTGCTCCTTTTGGCTGATAGGCCGGGTGACCGGGGAGGGTGAGAAACTCCCAAGGATCTAGCTCATAGTGACCGTCCACCGTGCGAGAGCCGGGGTTCTCCTTCTTGAGGTAGACATCGTAGTGATCGGCCAGGATACTCTTGCCTGCTTCTACATCTATCTGCCCTTTATTCCCTTCCATGAGCTGAGTAAGGCGCACCTGACGAGCCCCCATCGGACTCCGAATATCTAAATGGGGCGATGATTCGCATTCTAGGTTCCTAATTCGGGGATCTACCGCCTCATTATAGCCTATGAAGTATCCATCCCAGCTCCTCGTAATGTTGCTGAAGTTCAAGCCCAGTTCGAAACGAACGATCTCTCCAGTCTTAGCGTCTCCCAACAGCCAACTGTTAGCGTAACCTCCATTGCTCTTCTTCTCCATCAGAGCCATCCACTGGTCAAGGTTGTCAGCGTACTGCATAGCCTTCCTAGCCCGAACGAACTCGGGTACCTCCCCAGGCCGAAACTTGTTGAAACCTGCAATAGTGGTCTCCGTGCCCATAATTCCTGCATCAGTGACAAAAAAGTCGCTGGCGCTGTCAATAAACCCAGGCAATGCCTGCATGAGTATGCGGTGGCCTTCATTTGGATCCAGGTCTACGACCTGATTGAAGAACTGGCCTATCTGGAAATCGTCCCAACTGTTGTGGGCCATCACTATCCTGCCGTCCACAGTGTAGGATCCAGTGGCAATAAAGGCACTGCAGTGCTCCACGTCTGGAATAAAACCATTCGAGTACATTGCCGAGGCTACCGATGGCCACCAGTAACCAGTAAGCTCCAGGTAGGCATTCCATGTCAGAACTTCCTGCCAGCTCATGTTCACTCCTCTGGCCTGGGCTCCTGCAGCAATGCCTTTCATCTCTTCCAGGTACTCTGAGTCCACATAGGGAAGAATCACATCCTGAGACGCGTTGACAAAGAACTCCCAGTCCATACCCGTCTCTTCCAGGGTAAGATATTTCAGACTCTTCAAGATTTCACTCAGCTCCGGAGCTACCAGGTAACCATGCTGGAATCCCCTTTCATATGGTGACCCCTCGATGTGGAGGTAGATCCACCCATTGGTATCGCTGCGGTAGCCTTTCCCATCCGGGGATAAATGCTCCTCGAAGCTGGAGGCGTTAAGAGGACTTAGGGTAATCAGAAAGATGGATATGACAATAAAACTCTTTAGACGATAGGATTTTCCAAACATGGGGCCGAACTCCTAAAGATAATATCATTGCAACATAAGTAAATTGTTGCTCCCACCGTCTATCAGTTTCGTTCAGCACCCAAAAAATAGAATTCGGCTATATTTATAATGGAGTAAAATTTTTAATTTTCAGATCCCATGATATACCAAAATTCACTAAAGAAAGGTTAATGCATCTTGAAGATTATTAGGTCGGATTGTCAAGAGAGGCTATAGTCAGCGAAAAGTTGACAAATGTTTTGCGGTTTACCCTTCAATAACATCTCAACATTCTCTATACAGATCTTGGCATGTTTATATTATCTTTTTTCTTGAGAAGTGTATCTTCATCCACTATCCTGGCTCGGGAGTATTGATCAAGATTATCATCTTTATTCTACAGGTTTTTGATTAGAATCGTAGAGTAGCTCATGAACTATGGCACGAGTTTCGTCAAAAGTGCGTAATCCGTATTTGATAAATCATAAATTAAGATGGTCCTCGAAATTCTCAGATCTATATAAAGCTGGCATCATCTTTTTTGCAGATGCCTCCAAATTCTTGCCCATGGACTACCTATCCAGCGGCTTTTCTAAGGTGGACAGCGCCCAGGATCAAAGTGTCTTTGTTTCCTGTCTGCAAACTCTATGTTCCTTACCTTACTTCCAAAACTACAAAAAGAAAAGCATCCAGATCCTAGCTCCAAGAAACGGCTCAAGATTACTTGAAATTGGCTGCGGTCTGGGAGAAGATGCATTAGGCATAGCCCAGATGATTGGAGAGCAAGGCAAAGTAGTAGCCATAGACTCTAGCAAAAAAATGATAGAAATCGCACGAAAAGACCCCATGAAGATGGATTCGATCCAGCTTTGCCTTGCAGATGCTTGTAACCTTCCTTTCCGCGATGGCGCTTTTGACGGTGCAAGAGCTGATAGAGTCTTGCAGCATATATTCGACCCGAGAAAAGCCTTTGCAGAGATGGTTCGAACAATCAAGGATAAAGGCAGATTAGTGGTCTACGAACCTGATTGGGGAACTTTCATTATCAGCCCAGGTCAAAAAGAGATCTGCCGTACCATGACACAACTCTTTGGGGATACCTTCCCAAGCGGGTGGATTGGCCGCCAGCTTCCTGGGTTTTTCCAAGAAGAAGGCTTTGAAAAGATACAAATCAGACCTGAAACCTTCTCCACTGACGACCTTGTTCTGGCAATTCAAGTCTTTGATTTGGTCAATAATGCGCATAGAGCACAGAAAATGGGGTACGTTTCTGAGAGTCAGGTAGAGAGCTGGCTTGAAGACTTGAGTGAGGCCCATAAGCAGGGCCGCTTTTTCTGTTCATATACTGGTTTTCTCGTATCCGGTGAGAAGTTGTGAAGAGGTCTTGGGCTGCGTTTCGGGCAGCCAGCAACATGACGAGTGGAATAGTCAGCAGGCAAAGGCCAAAGCCAAAATCCAGCCAAAAAGATGGGTTTCACTAATTAAATAGGCTTGTTCTGATTAATTAGATTAGATACTCTTATTCCAATAAATCTGACTTTCTTATTGCCTCTCAGAAAAGGTATGATCAATCGCTTGGCATTATTCTTGAGGATTTCCAAATTATTGGTTGGAAACAAAAGAGATTTAGCTCGAGTATGCGATTCAAAGTGCTGATACCTTACCTTAATGGTGATCGTTTTAAACTGAAAAGCATTGCCAACTACCTCTTTATGCACTTCTTCCGCCAGCTCATCCAAAACATTGAGAATGAGATCTTCGTTATCTTCATCCTGCTCAAAGGTAACCTCTCTACCTATCGATTTTGTCTCATATTCTTCTATAACTTCGCTCTGATCAATTCCATTGGAACTTTCATGAAGCCTAATACCCCAAACCCCA
>JALHSR010000064.1 GCA_022865315.1 Methanotrichaceae archaeon
AATGCCTTTTCTACGCGAGAATATCTCTCGAAGACCTTTGTTTCGAACGAAAATTCACGAAATTGAGGTTTCTGTAGGGTTATCTCGCCAACTCGTGTCTTTAGAGATCGTCCTTTGTAGCCATTACGATGAGCTTTCCTGGTCTGGGTACGCTGATAACGCTTGGCACCTAGCTGCTCTAAAGCCTCATTCTGCATAACCAGGTTCAAGAACCAGGTTAACAGTCTTTTTACCCCCTCATCTTGGTCGATAAGGTAATCTTCTATTAGCCCTAATAATGGTATCATGGCCCTGTGTCCTCCTTCTCTTCGATATAGAGTAGGATACAGGGCCTATTCTCATGCTTATTTACAATTTACAGAACTTTCGGTACGCTGCCATTGTGTCATAGCTAATGCAGTCTTTTTTTTTAATCAAGGTTTTGAAATTTAAATTGCTTTTTTTTAAAAATTCAACGAATTCTTGAATATTAGTTCAGAACATTCTAAGAAATTAGTGACAATGCCGATTTCTTAACGAATCTCCAAGGAACTCTTGAAGCATAATGGTTCTTCATCGAGATCTAATGAACTGCAGAGTTGTACGAAAGCTTATTTTTGGGGTACTTAAAAAGATAATATTTTTATAAATTTATCTTTAGACTTAACTTCATAATCTTTTTCACAGCATTAGCTTGCCTTTTTGAATGTAGATATTAATTAGAAATAACTTTAGGTAAGCAAAATAATTCAGTCTGAGACATGATGTATTTATGAAATAATACTAATAAATAATATGTGATATACCTCGAAGAGAATAGTTTCTATAAATATTCGCCGATGTTTAATATTTTATAGAAATCTATATATAGTATTAAGATAAGATCTTAGATCAATGAACCCAATCATACTTCGAAATTGATGGTTGGAAAAAATTTGTAATGAAGGGTAAAAGGGAGTGAAATAAGCATGAAGGGAGTAGCAATAGCATCGATATTGATTGCTGCTTTTGCAGCATTTTGTTGCATAGCATTGGCAACTCCGCCTTTGATTCCGCCTGTGCAATATGAACAGTTCTGCGAAGCACAGAAAGTCGCTGGTACCGGCGTAATTGACATGAGCACATCGATAATCGACAAAAAGATTGCGTTGGAGTACTACAATACTATGGCCGGAGATGGTTCGATAGAGTTGGACCAGGAGCAAGCTTACTCGCAGAATTCCGATAAGCTCAGGCGCGAAGTATCCGCAGTACAACAGGACGATGATCATCGATACAAACGTGATGGCGATAATATCAACCGGACAGATTCAGCGAGCGATAGCACCAGCGATCGCAATAATAAATATAAGGAAGAAGAAAAGACCAACCTGAACCTCTATGAGACCAGCAAGATGACCTATTCAGGTGAGACCCCCTTAGTAGGCGGCAAGTACCTGAATTCCAAGGAATTTTATGGCGGTATTGGAGCTAATGTTCAGGAAATGTTCGCCGTCAATGAGATGGAAAAAGATCAAGAGACCTTCTTCGCATCCACAACACCCTATAGCAAACTGGGTAACAAAAATCCTGAGTGGTTCATAAAGAAGCTCAAGAAAGCAGGAAGAGATACAGAAAAAGTCGAGCACCTGATGGGCAACAATCCCGCCCACCTGATCGGCATCGACACCAAGAACAGCTTTAATGGCACATGGGGCACTGATGCCAACTGGCATAAGATATTCTACAAGGATATCAAGGCACACGAGATGTTCACTGGCAAGTTCGAAGCTGAGAAGTTGCTTAAGTTCCATGAGTATCCCGTTCCCGAGAAGGAGCATGCTCCGTGCGAAGGAATTGACTGCTAGGGCCAACAGTCCTAGCAACTATATATTTTTTTAAATTTTGTTTTTGCTATAGATAATAGAAGATAATTGTTGTTTCGCAAAAAAAAAAATTATAGCTGCCGTTTATGTTTATTACCTATTGTTTGATAACTCAACCATGCATAAGTTATCATTTTGTCGAATTCGAATAAAAGCAAGTGATTCGAAAAAGCAATTGTAAAGTTCTAAGCTTTGATTTCATTGTGGTTTGGTGTTGCTTAACTTCGAAATCTCTGGAGGATGCGTTTATATGATTCATTGAATTTGCCACGGAGGTAGCCGTTGCATGATAATAGAATCGCTGTTAAATTGTAATCTGGCGCAGATCCATCTTGGACTAAGAATCTATACTTCGTAGGGCCGCCGAGGATTGAGTTTCCTGATAATTTTGAAGGCAAAAGCTTTATCGAATTGAATAGATATCCCTCGTCTAATATTGCCAATTGGTAGCGAAAGTAAAATAATAACATCCCTCTATTGCAATCTTCTTATAGAACTAATACCAATGCTGGCCCATGGAGCGGCTGAGGAAATACGAAATCCTAGAGCTTATGATGCTGGTCCTCTTTAGCGCTGCTATAAGAATTCTGGCCGGGAAAAATTCGCTTATAGCGAATGGCGTTCTCATGAATGGTTACGATGAATATTATCACATGCGTCGGACACTTTATACAATTAACCATTTTCCGAATGTTTTATGGTTTGACTCTTACATTAATTATCCTAATGGTTTTGAAATTACCTGGCCTCCCCTATCCGACCTGCTATCTGCGGCTTTTTCTCTTGTATTGGGACAGCAATCCCAATCGGCGGCAGAGAAAGTAACGGCAGTGTTTTTGCCAATTTTCTTAGGGTCATTAGTTGTAGTTTTGGTCTACTACCTAGTCAGGGAGCTTTTCGACGGAAAAAGGGCCATTTTAGCTGCATTCTTAACTGCCATAGCACCGTACTTTGTACAGAAGACGATGATTGGTGCCACGGATCATCACGGTTTAGAAGTACTATTGGCACTGGTGTCATTCTTTTTTTTAATTTTGGCCTTGAATAGATCTGAGAAAATGCTTGTTTTCTCTATCGCCTCCGGAATAACGATTGCATGTCTTGCCTATACGTGGTTTGGAGCTGCTCTGTATTTTGGAATCATGCTGATATATGCCATAATTCAAATGACCTTAGATCTAAAGCATGGCTTATCTTCGGAAGAAACTTTTAAGACTATATTTATTGCTTATGGTGTGGCTGCAGCCCTTTTGTTACCTTTCTGGAATGCTGCTTGGATGAGGTTATCATTTCTTGCATTGATAGCATATATTATTGCATTAGTTATTTCATTTGCCATATCGAGACAATTAACAAAGAAAAAAGATAATTGGATTATTTTTTTAATCTCTTTAATGGCGTTTGGATTTGCATTTCTTATAATTTCTTATCTCTTAGCTGATCGTCCAATATTTTTGCAGGTTTTGGAATTGATCCGATATAGTGAATACTTATTGGGTGGACAAATGGTTGGCATGATATCTGAAGCAGAGCCCCTCTTGTCATCGCCTGAAATCTTATTCTCTGGAAAAATATTTTCCAACCTTGGGTGGATTTTGCTATTTTCTTTGGCAGGATTATTTGCAGTTCTGCTATATATGAAGAATATCGAAGAGTCCAGAAAGAAGGGTATACTTCTTTTTTTGGTTCTTTCAATATCTCTTCTAATCCTTACTCTAGGACAAATTAGGTTCCTTTATTTCTCTAATATTATTATGTGCATTCTAATCAGTAATTTCTTTTTCCAAATTCTTAGCGCGGCAGAGAAAAAGGGTTTATTAAACAGGGAAAGAAAAAATGTAGTTTCTTTTATCCTCCTCATGGTTCTAATTTTACCTTTTGCATCCGAAGTTTTCGCCTTATCAGGAGAGACTCCCCCTATAGCTGGAGATTGGTATGAAACTCTAAATTGGATAGAAGCTAATACTAACGCTACAAGTTGGTTTAATGATCCATCAAAGACCCCCGAATATAGCATCATGAGCTGGTGGGACTATGGCAATTGGATAATCTACCAAGGGAGGAGACCTGTTGTTGCTAACAATTTTCAGGTTGGGATTTCGGATGCTAGCAAATTTTTCCTTTCAAATAATGAAGAGAATGCAATAGCTGTGATGAATATTAAAGGTTCAAGATACGTTCTAACTGACTACGACATGTTGTATGGAAAGCTACCGGCCATAGCAACTTGGGCAAAAGACGATCCAGCTGCATACTTAAGGGTGAAGGATTTCGGTTCATATATTGTTGCCGAACCTACCGAGAAGTTGTTAGGTACTACACTGGCGCAACTTCATTTCAATGATGCAGCAAGTATGGGTCATTTTCGTTTAATCTATGAATCTTCTGGTATGATTGGCAAAAATCATCCATATAATAAAGTCAAGCTATTTGAGTACGTTCCTGGAGCTTTAATCAGGATTCGGTCGGGGCCTGATAAGGAAATAGGTGCTATTTTAAATTTAACATCGAATCAAGGAAGGTTCTTTCAATACTTTAATGTTGGCAAGCCTGTCGAAGGCGGATATGAACTAAGGGTACCTTATTCTACAGGATCTAGATACCAGACTCAAGCTTTAAATCCTTATTTGATCTTTTCAAGCAATTCTGAAGGAGCAAGGATTATGAATATAGAGGTTAGTGAGGATGAAATCCTCGAAGGAAGGACAATTAATGTCGATCTCTAATTTTGAATTCAAACTTTGTTTGGGCAAGAGAATTCAAAGTGAGTATCATTTAATGTTAAAGCGATTTTTTACCAATATATTTATGATAATAAGAATAAATTAAATCATAAACAGCTTAGCTGTGGCGTCATAATATGCCTTCAAGCCATAAAATCTTATGAGTTATTTTTCGGCCATCTGATAGGATAAAATACACTTCCGATTTATCAGTTGATAACCTACATCTATTTTAAAAACTAATTGAGAACTTCGAATAACCAAGCTATCGCCAGTTATATATACTATAAATACTATTATATAATATGAATAGTTTTATGGGGTTCGGCATCCAGCTGGCTTGCCGCCGATTAGATGAACTTGGAGATCCTCTTTCGGGATTGAAATCGTAGATCGATTGGGAAGCATTTCGCCCAATTGTCGAAGGAATCTATGAAAATAGGACGAAAAAAGGAGGTCATCCCAACTATGATGAAGTGCTGATGATCAAGATCCTAGTGTTGCAGCAACGGTATAGCCTATCCGATCAAAAGATGGGGCTGGAACTGGCCAAGAACCTCTCTTTCATGAGATTTCTGGATTTTCAAGATGCAATTCCCGATTCTACCACCCCATGGCTCTTCCGAGAACGCCTCAAGGAAACGGAGTTACTTGATGCCATTTGGCAAGAGCTTCAGAGACAGATGGATGCTAAAGGGCTAACCGTTAAAGAGGGTTGCATCCAAGATGCCACCTTCATCACTTCAGATCCAGGCAGATCGGGCAACAAATCTCGAGGTGATGATGCCAGGACTCGCAGGAGCAAAGATGGCACTTGGGCCATGAAAGGCCAAGAATTCTATTTTGGGTACAAGCTTCACAACAAAGTGGATGTTTGGTATTGTCTGATACGAGCTATCGAGACAACTACCGCTTCTGTGCATGATAGCCAGGTAGATCTATCCGTAAAGGGTGAACCTATCTACGGGGATAAAGGCTATTTTGGAGCAGCTGCCAGAGGCAGGTCTGTGACCATGTACAGAGCAACAAGAGGTCCTCCATTGAGTAGCTGGGATAGAAGACGTAACTTGCAGATCAGCCGAATAAGAGCACCTGGCGAACGACCGTTTGAGATAATTAAAACGGTGTTCAAAGCAGCTCATGTGCTTGTTACCACAGTTCATAGAGTCACCGTCAAATGGTATTCACCGCTATTGCCTATAACTTATATCGGCTCAGGTCTCTCCGCAAAGCGGGTATTGTCGAGCTCTAGCGTAAGCCGTCGAATATAATGGTGAGAAGAGAGAAAAAAAGTACGGGAATTTGAATATTTAGCTCAATTAGGACTTTTTTGATGCAAGACATGAACGGTCAATCTTACAAAGTTCCTTATACCAAGGTTGCTCGCTATCCTCAATTGAATATCAAAATCAATTGATCGCTTTGATTATATCTGAATTGATCGATTCTCCATGTATTGTGGATTAAATGCGACCTTATTGAAAAAACATGCGAGCATCGGGCCTGTTTTTAAAAAAATTATTTGTTATTCCTATTTCAATGCAATGCTACATCCCAATGCCACCCTAGCTCCTTGGCTCGTGATAAGGCTTCATCAGAT
Source organism: Methanotrichaceae archaeon (assembly GCA_022865315.1). Taxonomy (GTDB): domain Archaea; phylum Halobacteriota; class Methanosarcinia; order Methanotrichales; family Methanotrichaceae; genus JALHSR01. The sequence goes on from JALHSR010000064.1 coordinate 6,168, forward strand.
TCTTCTTTAAGCCCCAGCTTATGAAGAGATTCTCCTTTGAAGTGCCATGCTGCGGCATCAGACGAATTTATATCTAAGGCTTCTTCAAAAGAATATAAGGCATCTTCATATCTTGATAGATGATAGAGTGCCATTCCTCGATAAATCCAGGCTGAAATGAATGATACATTTATCTCAATAGCTTCATCGAAACAATTGATAGCTTCATCGAAACGCCCCAAATTCATGAATGCTATGCCCTCGTTGAACCACGGCACTGGGTCTTGTCGATCGAGTTCTATGGCTCTATCGTATGCGTTAATTGCCTCTTCATAGCAGCACAAGCTGAATAGAGCCGTACCCATATTGTTCCAGGCATCAAAATAATTTGAATTCAAATCGGTTGCTTTATTGAAACATTCTACAGCATCGTTATATCTATGCAATTCACATAGAATATTTCCCTTATTATTCCATGCTACCTCAAAAGCAGGATTGAAATTTACCGCACTTTCAAATGATTTTATAGCCTCAGAATAGCATCCCAGGTGCTTTTGCGTAACGCCCATGCTGTTCAATACATCAACATTATCTGAGTCGATTTTAAGAGCGGCTTCAAACGCCTTTAAAGCGTCTTCATATTGCTCTAACTCGTCAAGGGCTACTCCCTTATTATACAATGCGGACGAATTGGATGAATCGAGCTCTATGGCCCGATCATAGCATCTAATGGCTTCATTATAGCGAATTAATTTTCTTAGTATATTCCCTTTATTATTCCAGGAACTGGAATGCTCCGGATCGAGTTCAATAGATTTATCATAGCAATAAAGTGATTCATTAAATTTGCCTAGTTCGTATAGGCAGATACCTTTATTATACCATATTGTCTCGTCGCTTGGGTCTATCTCTAGGGCAGCTTCAAAGCATGCTAGTGCTTCTTCATGCCGGTTCAAGCATTTGAAGAGTATCTCGCCCTTGGTTGAATATGCAGAGACGTCATTTGGATCAATCAATGTTATTACATCAAAGCAATTGATGGACTCTTCATAATTTCCTATCTTCTTGAAGGAAAATCCCTTATTATTCCACCCAGAAATATCATTGGGGTCAATTCCAATTGCTTTTTCATAGCATGAAATGGCTTCTTCGTATCCTCCTAATTTTTCAAAAGCTACTCCTTTATTATTCCATGCTTCTACATATTGCGGATTTATATCCAGAGAACGGTCAAATGATTCAAGGGCCTCTTTATAAAGACCTGATTTGAATAATGCTAGGCCTCGCCCATACCAGGTCTCAACAATTAAAGGATTGATCTCAATTGCCATTTCATAAGTATTTATAGACTGATCATAATCCTCATCTTCATAAAAACTAGCTGCTGCATTGAGCAGGCATATCACGGAATCATCTCTCACTGGCACCAAGAACTTGGTTGGCAGTTCAGCTGGAGGTAAAAGTGCAAGAGTTTTTTTGAAGGGTATGGCTACATTAGATATCGATTTGAGGCCATGATCTTTTTTGATATATTTCAGGGCAAGATATTTCCCATATAAAGCTTCATCAAGTGCTGGGTTAATATCCAGGGCTCCATCAAATGAGTCTGCAGCTTCTTGATATTGTCCCAAGTTGCCAAATGCCGCTCCTCTGCCAACCCAGGCATCGATAAAAGAAGGATTTATCTCTAGAGATTTATCATACGCTGAAATAGCTTCTTCATATCTTCCCAATTTACTCAGAGAGTTGCCTTTGATATAATAGGCATCAATTATCCTTGGATTCACTTCCAAGATATTATCGCAACATTCAATAGTATCTTCAAATCGACCTATTCTATAGAGAATACTTGCTTTGCCTCTCAAGGCTTTGGTTGAATAAGGATTTAATTCCAAAGCCTTCTCGTAGGATAGCAGTGCTATTTCGAATTGCCCGAGTTCTGATAGAGTCGACGCCTTATCACAAAAAGAGGCTTCGATCAAAGAATTAATTTCTCTTGCTCTGTCATAAATATTGATAACGCCTTTATACGAAGAAAAATCGGATGGTATTGAACTTTGTTGTTCCAATAAGTTATCTGAGTCAGTCATATGGCAATCAAGAAACAAATCGTCTGAAGTTAATTTGGGAAGGATATTTCCATTATTGTCGATCTTCTTTCTCCTCACTTTCACTTTGATGTTGTCAAAAATGAGTTTGATTTTATTAAAATAATTAATAATTATTGAACGATAAGCAGGGCTATTTATATATTTATTAATTGAATTGATAGATTGGGGTGTCGCTGCTGCCAAGAGAAGCAACCATAGCCAAAGCCATGATGAATATGTTATTTCACCCATAGCATTACCTAATTTTTAATTTTATTAAGATCTTTAAGGTATTAAAATGTTTTGTTATTATTACTATGATATCCCGATTTTTACTCGCTGGTTGCTCCTTCTTGCTCACAGAATCGGCCTTTGACTTGGGCAATCGAAATTGATATGTAATTATGTCGAGGATTTCTATTTACTCAATATCGCCGAGATTATTTTCTACTTGTTCCCATATTTTCGCTCAGAAACGGCTCTCTTTCCCGAATTATCTTTCTTTTGTAAATATTCCTCGATAGCTACCGCTAGCCTAGATAATTCCAGCATTTTTGAGTGTGCATAGCTGATACAAGTTGAATGCAAATGACGAGAATACCATTTTAACATGTACTCTCGGAACTGTAGAAACGAAGACATGTGCAGCTTTGAATACTCGTTTAATCATGTTTCGACTGCATCGAAACTCT
>JALHSR010000065.1 GCA_022865315.1 Methanotrichaceae archaeon
ATCGAAAAAATGGCCATAGTAGGCGATAAGTCATGGGAGAAATGGATTACACATTTGGCCAAATACGCATATGCTAGCGATGCCAAGTTTTTCCATTCAGCCGATATCAGCAAGGCTTGGGCTTGGCTTCGAGAATGATTCAGGATGCATTGTTTTCATCGACTTATAACAAAAACTTTATTTTTTCATTTTTTGAATTTTTTGAATTTATTGCCAAGAGATTTCCTTCTAGCCCTTAGCTGCTTGACGCACTAACAGCTTAGGATTGACCACATCACAATGAATGCCCCAAGCACTAAGCATAGACCAGATCATGAGAACGCTTCCAATATGCTATAGGTCTTGTAAGGATAAGTAACTTGGCCGGAAAACAATATGCAGTAGTTCATTTTTACACACCAAAAGATTGATGTAAAAATACAGCAAGTACTATTTCGCCTTCTCCTGCTTGGGGAGATGCTGTGTCTCGGCGTTTGCTCGCTTGCGTTTCAATTCCCATGATTATTTCTTTTGAAATGCTATAACCGAAAACTTTATACCTCGGCAATTGTCGTATATACTATATGGCAAAGGTCGAACTACCTTTTATCCCTCCTACATCACCGACTTTTGTCCCTCCTTGTTCATTATCCAACGCTTCCATGAGATTCAGAGGCATCGGATTCTATCCAATCTCAGTTATTTGGTGGACAAGCCTTATAGTCTCAACCCCCATTGGCTACATATCCAGAACGCCAGCCAAGGGAGGGTAAGGCAAAAGTCGGAGTTATGGGGCTTGATGGCTGGCCAAGCTTTCAGTTCCTTTTTATCCCCTCAGCATCCTTGATTTTTACACTTGATTGAAACCTCTTCTTATGCTCCGTGAACCTACGGATGTAGGCGACTAATTATGCCAGAAAAGTTGCCAGTGACAAAAAGCACCTTGAAACGCTGTAAGTTGAGGTTGCGGTTGAGCATCTCGATGAGCTGCTTTCTGGGAGCCACCAAGATATTGAACGATCTTTCCTTGAGAGATACTGCTGGGTGTAATTTGCATGAGGATTATGAGGGGCTACTGATTCGCCTTCCGGCGACAGGCTTAATATTCGTAAACACATTATCATTATTAGCCATGTTCCCTCAGGTTCTTGCTACAGTAGGTGGCTCAGGCACTCGGTTATACCCTCTAACTTTGGATCAGCCCAAGCCTCTGGTAGAGATCTGTGATACTGCTATCATCGCCAGCCTCTTCCGCGTTTTAGCTATCCAAGGCTGTAGGAAATTCATTTTGGGAAGCAAAGGCGCGAATAATACATTGCATCTAAGCAACTATTTTAAGGCTGGCGAAGGCTTCTTCAAGCGTTTAGGAATAACTGATCACCAAGACTTCTCTTACCAACCTCTCTATGAAGACAACGGCAGTGCTGATTCATTAAGATATTGCATGAATTATTTCGATGTGAAAGATGATATCCTTGTCGTTTCTGGTGACAATCTAATTGATATCGATCTCAAAAGCTTCGTGGACTTCCACCGTCAACGCAACCCTGTTCTTACAGTAGCCGTCAAAGGGCTCGACCCGGAAGAGAACATTTCTCAGTACGGTGTGGCCAAAATTGATGATGATTTACGTATCAGAGGTTTCGTTGAGAAGCCTAAAGGTGGAATGGAACCTAGCAGAATGATCAATACTGCTTTCTACATATTTTCCCCACAGGTCCGTCAGGTGCTTCAGGAGATGGGAAATGCAGCGAGGGACATTGGAGGAGATCTTATACCTTATCTGGCCGAGAACGATTATCCGGTTTATGGTTATCCCGTCAAAGGCTACTGGATTGATATAGGAACACCAGAGAGGCTTCATCAGGCATCCATGGATTGTCTAGAAGGAAAGGTCAAACACTTCGATCGGAAATATCAATTCCAACCAAACCAGTGGATACATCCTTCCACCCTAACGAAGATTGAGAAATACCTACAAAATGGAGAGATAAAACTGAGTGGAAATGTCTCCATTGGCAGGAATTGTCACATTGAAAAAGGGGCTGTGATAGAGAACTCCCATATAGGACATACCAGCCTGATCGAACGGAACGTTGAGGTCAGAAATAGCATAATCATGAGTTTTGGAAACATAAGGCGCAACGTTTTCATCAACAGGGCTATAGTTGGAAGGCATAGTACTATCGAAGCCCATAGCAAACTCGATGCTGATCAGCCCCCTAGGAACTCAAGGATACCCGTAGTGGGAGAAAACGTGGTTCTGCCGACGGAGTCGGTAGTAGGTCCGGGAATAAGAGTGGCACCCTTAAAGCACGCTCATAGCATACTGGCTACGGGACGGTTCGTAGAGATGGGGATCGACGATAGAAATATCTACTTTACCGAAAAGCTTGGATGAGCACAACGAGGCTTGTA
>JALHSR010000005.1 GCA_022865315.1 Methanotrichaceae archaeon
ATTGGTCGCCCAATTCTTTAACTCGTTCATATTCCTGCCTGATGGCAAAATCGGTGAGATTTCTCATGAGACTATTGTATGGTATTAATAGTATTTATATATTTCTATTTAATTGGGTTTTTCGGAGTTCTCTACAATCATTGGGATCGTCGCCATCTTTCCAGGAATAGCCTCCCTCAACGGTGCTACCTGAAAACGACACATGATTATTGTAATACGCTCCGTTATCCCAATCCTTTTCGGCCTCAACATCTGGCTTCTTGTCGGTTAAAACCCAGACACCTTTGTCTTTTCCTTCAGGTGGGTTTTGATCTTGTGCCGCACCCAATCCCAATAGGCTTAGAGTTAGAATTGTTGTACCGATGAGACAACTTATCATCCAATAGTTCGGCTCAGGTTTCATGTTGACCTCGATGCTCCTGCTGCATAGCAACAGCCTCAGACTCTGAATTAATGATTATAAGCATAATCCTCAATTATAGTCGAGCACGCAAGGTTTCGACCCACAAATCGAAAGTCGCTTTGAGATAGACTCGAATGCATAGAAGTCTCATTCGAGCGATAAAGCTAATACCGCCTTTAGGCCGTCGAATGTGACGCTCCAGAAAGCAGAAAGCCAAGTGGTTGAAAGCTAACCGCCGTTTATAGATGGCCTCAATTCTTTTCTCCTTATAATCTTAGGAGCTATTCAGTCGTGACTCATCCTCAATGGATTCCTTCTTTCGAGAAAGAGCTTCCAAGACCTCTGCCCGACCATAAGCGGCTCGGCTAGAGGAAGAGTTGAGTTCCAAAGCCTTGTCATAAACCTCCAACGCAGCCTCAAGCGTCCCGTTATCATCTTCCGCAAGACCCATTCTATAAAGCGCATATCCTTTTCTCAGCCAAGCATCTTCATTAGAGGGATCTGTGGATATGATCTCATCGTAGCTCTCAATTGCTATATCGTACCGCCCAGTGCTCTCGTGTACGCCTGCCCAATAGAACTCATTCGATATTTTTGTTTCATTATCTTCGGAAACGGACACCAATAAACCTATAGTTACAGATAAGATCGCTATGCTTAGAGATCCAATTACAAAAACAAAATAGCCTGACCAGCGCACAGCCTTTCTATCGCTATTCAGAAGCGGCAATCGTGAGAGGGTTTCATCTTGAACCAAGGCCATAACGCCAGAGATGATGAGCATAACTCCGGCAACTGCCCATGATATCCATCCCCAGTACAGCGAAGACATGGCTGAAGCTCCGACAAGAAATCCCAAGAATCCGCATGCAATCATGATCCACCCTCCAGCCTGCCGTTTCTTGGTTGCCAAAACAGCGCCCGTCGAGCCTAGCAGTCCCAAGAGTATGTAAAGTACGCCGCCGATTGGTGGTGATAAAAAACCTTCTGAGTAAGCCAATCCGTGGGTCATGCCTATGAAGGAGAAAAAAGCCAAAATCGCTCCGATAAGCGCTCCTAGCAGTCCTCCAAAAAAACCAGGGACCATCAAAACAGATCTGGCTGCCTTTTGGACCATGATCTAACCAACTCGTTTCTGATTCAACCACTACTGAGCTTAAATCAATTTTGGATTGCAGGCAAATTTTGGATGTTCAATCTCTGGATATTCCTTAATTAGAAATCATAATCGGCTGAGTTTTGTCGAATCTTCCGGGGATGGGTCGATTCCAGATGAGCACAAGAGTACTGTAGCCTCATATGATGCTTGCTTAAGGGCTTTGGAAATGTATTCAACCATCTCCTTGGAGTCCTCATAGATATTGATCGAGAATAAGCTAAATCTCAGATTCCGATTCGAGGATTATTCGTAAAGCCTTTCCTAGTTTTATAATTGCGTCTTGTGATCGATTGGGGATAGCATCGCTTTCTAAGGCCTTTGCCGTATCCGGTGCTACATTATGAATCAAGCTGTGAGCTTCGAAAAGATCATAGGCACGTTCCACGGTTGCATGACCTACTTTTAATTCGGCTGCTATTTTCTCACTTGTTTTCAAGTCCTCATTTTGAGGACTCGCTCTATTGCCGCCCCATGCTTGTTTTTCGTTGGCATACCGCCAGCCGATCAATAGAGCTTTGATATAAGGATCATCTGCGCCGCGTCTGGATAGCTGATTCGAGATAGCCCAATTGATCGCTTCTGTCTTGTTTCCGAAATCCATCTCTTTAGTTTCGAATGGGATTTCATGTTTTCCACTTGGCTTATCAGGAATATAGTTATCAACAATCAGTTGCCTAATCGTCTCCTTCCACTCCCTGAATCTGGATGCCGTAAATAAGATCTCTTTGGCTGCATCTAGTCTCGGCAGCTTTGGATTAACCCTATCCAAGTAATATTCCCGACCATTCAACTAAGATCCGATCACGAAAACGCCTCCAATGTAGCCTGATCCTTCATCTTCTGCCAGGTCTTGGGAGTCAGTCTAGGTGGATCTCGGGGGCTTTCCTCAAAGTGGAATACATGGTCAGCAATATGGGCTAGATCCTCCAGGACTGGATCGATTCCAGGCCGCTATAGCAATACTGTAGCCTCATAAAATGCCTGTTTCAAGGCTTTGGAGATATATTCCACCATCTCTAGTAAGTCTTCGTAGAATAGGGGATCATGTTTGGCGATAATGAGGCTGTTAAGCTCTCACATAATTGCACTCAAAGCCCCCATAAAACTATATGGTAATACGCTTAATTATATCATGAGCTTCGATGCTACGCCAACTGTTTCTTTGGTTATGCATTATTTTCCTGACTGGATTCGCTGGAGCGGAGGATATCCCATTTGTATCTGATAATAAAACTTCTGATATAGCTAATTATACAGCAGTCCAACTAGGAAAAATAAGTTCATCTTCAAGTTACCTAAAAGGAATTCCGCTAGCCAAAACTCCATCAAATAATGAGGTTCTGGAATTTCCGGTTACAGGTGGCGGGAATAATTCAGCATCTACCTTAAGAAAGAAGGTAGACGAGATCAATAAAACTTTAAATGAAAAAGTGGAACCCAATAATGCCGTAATTCGTGGTCTTGCTCTTTCACTTGCAGCCAAATGTCCCGGAGATCAGACTATCGATCAGATCTGCGAAATCTACAGCTTTTTGAAATACGGCAATGCTTCGTTGAAGGGTTGGAGCTATGTGACAGACCCTCGAGGCATAGATTACTTCAATTCTGCAAGCAATTCTGTGATGGCAGGCAGTGATGCAGGACGCGTGGGTGCAGGCGATTGTGATGATTTTGCAGTCCTTATGGCCTCAATGATAGAGTCTATTGGCGGCGCAACAAGGATTTTCCTGGTTAAAAATAGTACAAGGGGCGGACATGCCTTCACTGAGGTGTATCTTGGGCCTCAAAATAGTCAAACAAATACTGTGATCAATTGGTTGAAGAAAAAATACAATGCAAACAATATCTTCTTCCATATTAATACCTCCACGAAAGAGGTCTGGCTTAATCTGGATTGGGGAATAGATGAAAAAGGAAATGCTCATCCAGGCGGGCCATTCTATCAAGGAGAAGAGCATTACATTCTTCGCATGAGAAATAATTATGGAAAGAAACCCGTAACGCTGCCCGAACAACCAAACAAACCACCTAAGTTGATAAACCTTATTCCGGATAAACTAAGTCCACAGAACGCAGGAACAGTTATTGCATGGACTGCTACAGCTAAAGATCTTGAAAACGATTCGCTTCAATATCGTTTCTTTTTAAATAGTGATGAAGGAACAAACTGGCAGGCTAATAACAAATGGAATTGGATAACAACTGAATATGATGTGGGAGACAACAAAGTTGAAGCATGTGTTAGAGATGGAAAGCATGCTGGACCAGATCGATGCGACAGCAATAAACCTGCCAATTTTGTTATAACTTTAGCTCCATCCGAGCCTGAACAAATCAAAACTAATAATCCTCCATCCATAAGCAGCCTGAAGCCAGATAAGCAGACCCCACAATCTTTGGGAACAGTTGTTACTTGGACTGCTGAGGCCAGAGATCCGGATAATGATCAGATTCTCTATCGTTTCTTCTTGAATGGACAGCCTGCAACAATTTGGACCAGAGATAATTTGCGGGCCTGGGATACAACAGAAGCAAATGTAGGAGATAATCAAATCGAAGTATGGATCAGGGATGGAAAGCACGCGAACCAAGAAAGCTACGACGACCGGAAGTCCGCGAGTTTTACTATAACTGCTTCTAACCAGAAGACAGTCATAGGAGAGCTTGAAATCTCAGATCCATCAATATTGACGGATAGAGGCAATGACCTGTTTGAATCGGGTTCTTATGAAGAGGCTCTGAAATATTATGAAAGAGCGATACAGCACTCACCTTCATATGCTGATGCCTGGTATGGAAAAGCCAATGTATTGGGCCAGCAAGGCAAGTTTGAGGAATCCTTGGCTTGTCTTGATAAATGTATCGAGATCGATCCTTCAAATCTAGCAGCTTTGAATAACAAGGGTGCGGCATTAGTAGAATTGAGGAGATATGATGAAGCTCTAGCTTGCTATGACAAATCCATAGATGAAGATCCCACCTATGCCATCCCATGGTCCAACAAAGCGGAAGTTCTTTTAAAATTGGGCAATTTTGAAGAAGCCTTGGATTGCAGCGAAGAATACCTGAGCATCGACTCAACCAGCGCATTTGCATGGACCGTGAAGGGTAAGGCATTTGCTAATTTGGGCAAATATAATGATGCGCTAGATTGCTTCTCGAAAGCATTAGAATTGGACTCACAAGATACCGATGCTTGGAACAGCAAAGGATCTGCATTAGAAAAATTGAGTCGAAATTCAGAAGCTGAGATTGCATATCAAAAAGCTAGGGAATTGGGATATAATGGGTAGATCTTGCATTTTTTATAAGCGGATCTCGGACAACACTTTTTACAATATGAGCCGTTTCTCGGAGGAAGCTAAGGTTCATTGATGATGCTCTGGAGCGCAAGATAGAATGGATTGCAAACAATTCATAATATTTATCATTTTAATGGAATTTTTTATTGGATTTGTCCATGTGGAATCCGCTGAATGGGCTGGGCCAAAGGGTAAATCGGTTGGAACAGCAGCTAACTATTCTGAAAAGAAAGGGTTTGATCAAAGCGCAATAAAACCAAACCAGTTACCAAGCATAATTAGCTTAGTTCCAAGTTTAGACAGTCCGCAGCAGGTTGGCATGCCTATCGGTTGGCAGGTAATTGCATCTGATTCTGACAACGATACCATTTCTTACAGATTCTGGTTAAATGGACCTAAAACCAACGGTAAATGGCAGATTCAGCAAGACTGGAGTTCTAAAAATGTGTGGTATTGGAGAACCGAAGAAAAGGATGCTGGTCTGTCTGACGTGCGTGTATGGATAAGGGATGACAAGCATGCAAACGCCAGCAATATGGATGCATTTAAGGAATACAAAGGATATCAGATAACCCAGGAGTCTGATAATCTTAACGTAGAAGTTGCCAACGATGTTTATTCTGAAAAAGATCAATACGTGTATTATTGTCCTCAGGGAAATATCATGGTCGTAAAGAATAGAATTTACTTGGTTGGTTCTGATCTCGATAAGGTTAAACAAGCCAGGTATTTCCTTCATGAGTCCTTTAATCAACCAGAAGGAGTTTCAGGAGATCCTGATAACAATTTCGAGATATGGATATCCACTTGGGGCAATTTTCCTATTAGGGTCATTATAACAACCGAAAATGGTCAGCAAATCGAAAAACACTTTCTCTTCAACTTCAAATCTAAGTTTGAAGAAGCACAGAGAGAGGGAATACCTCTAGTTGAGAAATGTGGCGATTGAAAAATGCTGAATAACAGACAGGGCTACTGGCTGTTAATGGGGAAGTAAATGTCGAATTTCCAAAAAATGTCAACATAAGTTGAGATAGTCAAAAATGGGGAATAATAGAGCCTTGAATTGGCTCTATTTGCAAGTCATCGTCGTCTGTTTAAGCAAAATGCTATAGTTATGCTTATTACAGCTAGAACACACTCAAAGCCAGGTAGCTTCTTACCTTCTGATGCATTTTGGCCTGATGAATCTCCACCGGGATTATTCGAACCATCAGAGCATGTTATGGGCACACCACAATTGATGCTCAATTGACCTTCTGGCAGTTCTATATGCCTTTCTTCGCCTGTGAACCACATGTAGCTTAGAGCAGATGAATTAGAGCCATGCTCAACAGTATCATAACCTATCCTTGTGTTATTGCTGACAACATCTACTGGCAAGTTCATTTCCAGCACAGTTTGAATATTCATAACTCTCTTAGTTTCTCCTGGCAACCCACCCAAGTTCCAGATAATTGTTGTCGTGCCATAAGCATTGTTCACTATTTGGCCAGCAGGATCGGTTCCGAGGACTTTAAGATAGGGATAAAGGGTGTCAGTGATAATTACATTGGTAGCTATAGGCTTTGCCAAGATCTCATTGCTGATATTTGAAATTACGTCAGTTATATCTTTGAAATTCTGAATCTCTCTTGGCCCGGTTCCGCCTGTGGTTTCTGAAATCATCTTTAGAGTCGTAAATTCTTCAGAGGATGGATCTGCATTCAATATACCTAACCCCACTGTATATACCGCGTAGCCATTAGTTTTTGCTTCTTGAATTGCCTCAGCAATAGCGTTTGGATCAAACTCACTCAGCCCAGTGACAAACACTATTATGCCGCGTGTATTGTATGGGTCCAATATTGGCATTGCATTTAACTTGTCAATAGCACCCTTTAATCCAACCGCATAAACTGTGGTCTCTGATTCATTGCTATTTAATAGCCTCAGAGCATCCTCAATTCCTTGTCTATCTGATACATTAATTGGCTCTGTCTCAAAGTCAACATTATTATCCCAACTCAAGAAAGATATCCTTGAATTCCTAAAGACGGAGCTATCCAATAATGCGTTGCTGATGGCTTTAGACATTGATTCTAGATGAGTTTCACTGCCTACATATTGCTGTTTCATGCTACCAGAGCTATCAAGAGCAAACACAATATTGATCCTTGAAGGCATTGGTGGCATCTTCAATGAGATTGTAACATCCGGACAGCTAATTGTAGCACCAGGTTCAACTGATTTAGCAACTAGAACTCCTGTCTTGTCTTCTATGGTTTTGGTGAATCCTGTGCCGGCTAAAGAGAACATACCAGAACCCATCACATTCAGTACCTTCTCTTTCAACGCAGAGCTTCCAGAAGATCCATCATACTTTGTGTACTTTGCTACGGAATCTGGGCTTATTGCTAGTGGATAAGAGCCTACCTTGTTGGAGCTTACATCAAATGATGTTGTCCAATCCTGACCTAACAATAGCTGAGGTTTTGTCCATTTTAAGATTCTTTTGCTTTCACCGGTCTCTATCATTGGTGTTTCTGAATAGCCACTTGTCTCTAACGTATCAGGAAGCGCATAGGTTAGTTCGATATTGCTTCCTGCAACGTTCATTATGTTTCTGGTAATGTCTTGGTATATCTTATCAAGTGCACCACTATCTGTTGCCACATAATATTTCCCGCCTGTAGTGTCAGCAATCTGCATTAGATACTCTCTGGCACTCCCATTTCCAAGTCCGATTGTGTATAATGTGATTCCTTGGTTCCGTGCTAAGTCGACCTGAGAACCAGATAAGCCACTTGCAGTGTATGTTCCATTTCCATCAGAAAGGAAGACAACAACTTTAGACACACCTTCAGGGACATTTGATAAAAGGTTGATAGACTTGCTCAAGCCCATATCTAGACTTGTATTCCCATAAGAATCAATGCTGTTGATTGTTCTATTTGCAATATTAAAATCGTTAGTCAATGATATTGTGGAATTCAGGTCTATGTTATCATCCCAACTGACAATCCCGACCTTGTCCTTAATCTTGTCCATCCGGCCAATAAATTTCTGTGCAGCAGATAGTCTGTCATTTTTGGGGTCAGTTATTGTCATACTTGATGAACTGTCTATGGCTAGAATTGAGTAGATCGGTTTAGGCTCCAGTTCGCCTTGACCCCCTAGCATCAGGGTGACTTTGCTCATGGATGGACTTTTTCCCGAATCGGATGTCCAAATGTCCTCAAAAGATACATTTTGTTCAGCAGAGATATAAGGCGGTACTGAAATTACAGACTGCACAATGCAATAAAAGATTAAGAAAAATATTAATATAGCTCCATTTTTTGATATACTAATTCCTCCTACTTTTGATGCGTACTAATCTTTTGCACGGAAAATATGCTATGCTACCTAATTAAGATTTTCCAAAAGCTTCTATCCCTCAATGAGATGCAAAGTTCTGCTTTTGAATTCAATCTTTTCTAAATACCGTAAACCTACTTTTCTTATTCTGATCCAAACTGCCCCGTAATATAAACGGAGAACTTTCAATGACGGTTGGGCGGCGGTTGCCGTGGTTCATCGGATGCTGAAGCTATGAAGACCGACAAAATTGTTGCTAACAATACGGCCAATACAAGTTTCGTCTAAATCTCTCCGCCTGGACGATTATGGTGGGTTACATACTTTGCACGGCACATATCCGTGTGATCTAGCATTTTCAGAGCTTGAAAACCAAATTTCGTTGGATGGTTTTATCTTTTTTGCCCATACACAGTCTGGATAATGGTATTTATTGGATTTTATTGATCCTACATACATCTCGCCCATATAAATGGAAGAAGAGGATGCAGTTCCTAACTCTGGACTGTCAATATCTGCAAGCCTCCCCGTACCGAAGTTCTGACCATCAAAAGTATCCCAGTGAGCGACATTTGTTACTATGCCCTTTACTTCATCGGGAGCAACCAACGAAAATTGAAGTAAGATCAATAGGATTGCAATAGATCCTGCCAGCAGTTTCTTCAAATTCCTCCACCAGTAATTATCATGATTTATCATATGAAAAAGGTTTTGGTTATGGCACCGAACAGAACTTTCCTAGTACAACTATTGAATTTCACCAAGTGTGGTTCAACATATATGCAAATCCCATTCTTATGTTGTTTTCATTTTGCTAGGATTAAATACCCAAGAATCATTACGCACAGTAAGTTGGTGACACAGGATCTAAAAATGAAATATAGGTTCTATGACAACTTGCTTCTAATTCTGTTTTATGATAATATACGTCTAATTGAATACTTTCGCCTTGCCTGGATCAGTGCAGCGATGAATTGATAGAAAACATATACAATTTCCAACGTGAATTAACGGATATGTAATTGTGGCTCTTACAGCAATTTTTACTTTTATCGTGATTTATTGGCGTTAGCAAAAAAAAATCGATTTCCATTGAATTCTTTCCTTAGTATTTATATGGCTGATCGGGATTGACCTTGGAACGCCAACACAATGAGTTTTATCTCCGTGTAGCGATCGCACAGAATACAATATTGGCCTCAACCCAAGGATCGTCCTTAAGAAAACAGATATTTCTATTGAAAGCCTTATGAAACCACCAAATGCGTTTCCAAGCAGCCAATAAATCCTTCTTAGAAACTCCTCAAGCGCTTCTATCGATCCAATCTTAAAATAGAAATTGCTATTGTCCAGAGGCATGCCTGTCATTGCCTTGAAAGTGGCTGGCTCGGTGCTAAAACATACCGATCTGGTAGTAACTGATCCGATACATATGCCTAGGTAGTTACTACCACAATGGATTAATCGACCTTAGACGATGCGAGTGATATACAGTATCAGGAGCCTAATTCCAGATAATGAATGCCCCAACTAGACCTGATCAAATTGCCCCGATTCCTTTTAGGACTTGGGTGATTGCCCACCTTCAAAATTAAATTTGTATCACTAGATTTATGTCATCATTGAGTTTGCTTTATTTTGAGATGTGAATGCAAGCCTTTATGATGCCTAATCATACATAAGCCGAATTGTTATAGCATAACTCCTCATGTATAAGTTAATAACTTATGAGAGTTAGAATTATATATATAAAGGAATAATGGGAAAAAAGACAATATGGACAAAAGAATTTCATCTGAGTCAAAAGGAGGCCTACAAAATCCATTTTCACCCCGCGAAAAAGACAATAAATGGTTTCCCTTAGTTATTTCGATTATCAATGCATTTGCATATGCGTATATAGTGCTCACAGTAACTTATGTCGATGGACATTATCATAACCTTGTTTACGGGCTTCGACTTTACCCCTGGGGTTATTGGGTTTGTTTAATAGCAATACCTGTGTTTATTATTACCTATTTAATTACAAAATCTACCAAATCCCCATCATCTAAAGCAGTTATTATTTTTCTTACATTTATTTTAATATTATTTATATTAACACTTACTGATTTCAACGTAGGGGATCCACAAGTCGAACGTCCTAATGGTGCTTTAGTTGCTTTTTTATTTTTTTCTGAGCTTCTGATATGTACCATGGTTTATATGCAATATATAGAAATAGATTTGAAATTTATCGAAGATAGTTCTATTCCTAATGACGCTAAATTAGAGAGAGTTCGTTTTGAATATAGTATATATTCTAAAGTATTAATTACTGTAATTGCAGCCTCTCTTGCAGCATTTTATACAATGTATTGCAACCTTCCCCGGCTATTTGAGACCTTTACAAATGAAGCAGAAGCTGCAACATTAATCTTCACCAATTATGTCATTGCCATGTTTGTATTCGCGACATTTATAATAATATTTGCTATCCAAATAGTTGTAATCATTTATTACATAGCAAACCAACTGACTCAGATAAAAAAATAAGGACACAGTGGTATTTTCTCTTCGAGAGCCAAGGATCGACTCAAATCTCATTCCTATATTGGATTAATTCGCCCGATCTTCTTAGGGACTTCGAAAATCCTTTTGAGGTTGCAAGCAGGTTGTAAAGGTTTAGAGCCTCATTTTTCGGGAGGTCCAAAACCTAAATTGGGTTCGGCTGAGCGAACTGAACTTTTTCGATTACTGCACGAAAAAGAGATATGGACCCTTCGAGAGATACGCATATTGATCAAAGACAAATTCAGGATTGAGTTTTCCGAGATGCATGTCTGGAGAATCTTGAAATCGATGAATATGCATCATGCTAAACCGTATGTCCTTGATAAAAGGCGTCCTGATGACGCAGAAGATATTTTAAAAAAGATTGACAATTAAAGCGGGAGATATTCTAGGATTTGTTGACGAATCGTCCCAGAGTCTAAATGCAAACATGCAACGATTATGGTCTTTCGAGAAAGCTAGAATCAAAAGAAAGATCATACATATTAGAGCTAATTCGATAGGCTGTTATATGCTAAATGGAATGGATGCCTCAACCCCTATTTTGATAAGTGTTTTGAGATCTAAAGTGCGGACTCTTGCTCTGCAGGGTGCATTAGATATGCACTGAATCCAATAGCCCAGAAGATAATTGGATAGGCGACCATTCTCTCCATACCGCCTGCTCCCAGATCCAGATATTTACGAGTTAGGAGGAGAACTAGAGCAATTAAGGACATCAGGCCCAGGAAAATGGACACATAGGAAAAGGGTGGTTTAGATAGTCTAGATGATGAGACTGCTGCAATGCCTCCAAATCCGAATGCTAACAATGCAGAGAGGATATGCAATGGAGTATGATCAATTTCATTAAAGAGCCCTACACCGATTAACCCAATTCCTGCCAGCGCTAATACGACAGAAAATATTTTATCGCTTCCTCCTTTCCAAAGCAGATACGTTGCTATAAGGAGGCTGGCTCCAAAAAATATGATGCTGATTGTGAAAATTGCTCGGGATGGCTCTGGACCGACACCAAGATCGCTGATGTAGTTTCTTGCCACGCTATAGCCAGGATAGATAAACTCTGCAATGAGCATGAGAAAGGCGAACTGCAATACTCCAAAAATTATGAGCTTGCCAGGAAGCTTGCTGTTCACAAATTAGTTTATCCTGCTATTGATCAAATACTTTGCCATACTTTGGTGTGACGAATGCGGATGCCATTGAAAAACAGTCACAGCATGGTTCGCGTGTAATTATAGAAATTGAAATAGGTGGACGAATTGCATGGAATTTAGGCAATCTACCGTGCCTAGCTTCTTGAAACACCCTCTAACGGACCTGGATATCTTAACTCAGCTAGAATCTCTTTAGCAGCCTGCAACTCGAACATCTTGGGATTGACCGTATCACAATGGATACCCCAACCGCTACGTCTAGACCAGATCATGAGAACGCCTCCGATGGGTAATAGGATTTGAGAGGATATGAAACTTGGCCAGAAAACAATATGCATCGGTCTATTTTTACACTAATGAAATACTAAATTATTTTTTTACATTATCAAGTTGATTCTCTATTTCGGTTAGCTTCTTAAAAACCTCGATTAATAGAGCTATTTCAAAAATTACCCCTAATACAATAACCAAGGTAAGAGAATGAGTCAATAAAATATCTCCCTCTGGAAATTTTGATATTGACGAGGATGAACCTATAGCTTGAAGCGATGCAAGAGTCCATACCGAAAAAACTGTTACGAAAACTAGAAGTAAATATTGCCAAGCGTTATGCTCTAATCTTATTTTTCAATTATTGCTAATTTTTCGATCGATCCATCAATTACAAAGTCAAAATTAATTTCATAATTATGAATAAAAGATAACAATGACAGAATTATCGCATAAGCCAGCGAACCCAAAAGAATACTATAATGGGGATATTCTGGTCCAAAATTTATACATAATAAAATTAATATTGGAATAAACAAGACAAAAAAAGTACCGATTGATCTCAATCTAGATGAAAATTTGGGCTCAAAAATCCAGCATTTGTTTTTTAAATTAAAAATGAATGTTAATAAAAATATAAAAATTGAGAATATACCTACTGAATATCCAAGAGGATAAAACCTAATTCCATAATAAATATTGTAATAATGCGAATCCACATAGGTTGCGCCTATCGTTAAAGATAAATAAGCGATGGCATTAAAAAAACTAATTTCTAATGGAAATAAATCTAGTTTTCTTTTCATCGAAAATATTGGAGATTTCAATTCTATTTATATTTTTCTTTAAAACAGATCTTTTCAAAATTCATTTCATAAATAAGCAACAAAGCAACCTGCCCCAAACTTTCTTATATGTCTGCTTTATGCAAAGGCGTGTAAAAAAGACTATAAGAGGGAAGCAAATACCCTGATCATGTTACTGAATCCAGCTCTGATCTAGCTATGATACGCCTATTTTGCTTATCTCTGATTTCCGAATCCTGAAGATATAATTCATCTGACCCAATACACCATCTGTTCCCCTTTCCCGGAAAGATAGGGTCATATCTCGGAGCTCTGTATTCTTCGGGAACTTCACCATGAAATGGACCTCATCTTTATCCTCATTGTTCAAAGCAAGACCTGATAGGCGAATAATTTTGCGGGCATCCAGTATCAGTGGCTGCAATTTCGAAAGCTTGGCTTTCTGCACTGAGGCTAGTTCTTTGAGGCTTGTCTCCTTAACTTTTGCCAACCAACTTAAAGAAACCGGAGCAAACGTAATCTGAGCTTCGGGCAAGGTCTGTAATGTATCAGCTATCTTGGTAACAGCCGCCTTGGCCACGGGCATTTGAAACTCAAATGTTTTCAGGCCAATGAACTTATTTCGAGGAATCCAGAGGATGACTTGAGTTCCCTGGGGCAGATCCCTTGTGTCGATTTCGATCAGTCTTTTGGACGTATACCAGTAACCCAGGCCGTTTATCAGAAAACTTTGTGCGGCCACGGGAAGATGGCCAGATAAGTCTAAGATGATAGGAATAATGTCGCAATTGTGCCAAGCACAATTGTTATCTAGTGATACCGCCATCTTGAATCCCGTTTTTATTATCAGTAGATAAAATATTTTTTATAATATATTTAGAAAAATATATCAACTTGAGATCTTCTTTTGCTATATTCATCAGATCATTTGCAATAAATCGGATATTGGGAAATATTTCATGCTTAAGAATGAAACAAGGTTACTAGGATACTACAAATGCAACATAATGCCGATGGCATATGATTTCGAAGCTTATTTTCATATTCAATGAGGGAGTACTCTGACTATACATAGAGGAGAATCACACGACATCTCTTGAGGCATTGCGCCGCCTCGTGGTAGCTTGATGTTGGAGTCCAAATTGCCGATGCAGCGGCCAACTAGGGCATAAATCATTCCTTGACCACAATCTGTGTTCAACGTGCTCCCAATCATCGGCGGGAGAGCTTCAGCCCACATTAATGTAATTACCACCTGATACTTGACAGCCTAGTCTTAAGTTTCATCCCCTGTGGAAACAGTATAGATCGTTAGATCATCAAAGTAAGTAGGTGTTGATGGGTCCTCGTACCACGAATTGTCTCCGAAGGCAACACATCGTATTCCTTTATATGCATCCGGATTTTCTCGTCCGGCCTCGGCAGGAGTCACACCGTTTACTACTAATTCATCATCTATCCATACCCAACATGCACCCGTTTTCACATCCATTTCCGATCTCACTTTGTACCACTTATCTTCGGATTGAATTTTCTTATAGGGATTCGAAGAAGTTGCAGGGGCTTTTATATAGCCATCAGAATCAAAAAGAACTCCACCCCATCCCCAGCCCCATTCGGATCCTTCAGGATTAATAAACTGAATCCATCCCTCCTCATTGGGATTTGCTTTTGCCATTACTTCGAAACCTATCCTTCCTGTTTCCGGCTTGTTAAAATAATAATAAACATTTGAGCTCCAGCCCGGCGTCCCCCAAAGCTGCAATGACTTCAAACCTGAATGTGACTCATCGGTAGTTATTACCTGATAATTATCTCCTTTTCCATTATATTGTATGGAAAATTCTTTTGGTGTCGTGCTTTTAGCATAATCTTCAAAATTTGTCTTAAAAATGACATTCTTATTTGAATCGCTAGGTGTCGTCCAGGTTATGTTTGGTCCAACACCTTGCGAACTTGTCTTAATAGCAGTACGGTTATCGATAACTGGTTTCTGATGTGTAGAGATGATCGGACCTATTGTCGATGATTTGGTTTTAAAGCTCCACGTAGGGCTTTCTGACTCTTTGCCTCTATCACTAATTGCGGTTATCTTCCAATAATAAGTTGTATTAGCCTCCAGCGAATAGGGCATTACATAACAAATCTTTTCTTTTTTTCCTGCACCAATTCTCGTTATTTCATCTATATTTGTTAGATTTTCTCTATTTGTATCTAATAAAATTTTGTAATTTATTTCGGGAAGCATTGAATTTCTTTTAAATAATAGCATATAAATCCTATCTATGTTTGATTTAGAAATGCCCCCATGCCAACAAAGAACAGGATTAAGGCTTGCATCTTCGCTTCCAAGAATTGGAGAAGATTGCTCAGGTATATAGGGAGATGGGGTTATAAAAAAATAAATAAATATAAATAAAATGGCAGATAATATAGCAAATGCTAGGCAGTATTGCCTGGAGGCATATTTCTCAGTAGCTGGATACTTATACTTATAAATAAATTTATGCATTATCTTAATAGCAGATTTGTAGCTTATCAAAATGACAATACAAACAAATTTTATCATCATTGGCTGGTGGCAGTCCTGATGGATCTAAGAAACTTTTTAAGCGGTTCCAACTATGAAGTATCCTAGAGGAATAATCATTATAATCAAATTTGGACTCGGTTTGATAGTTTTTTCAATATTATGCATTCTAGTCCACGAGATAAAAGGATCCCATATTCTATTCATGGTTTGATTTTTTTTCTTATGCCGCCCTCGAAGTACGTCTTGAATCACGTCAATAGAACGCCTCCAATGTGGCCTGATCCTTCATCTTCTGCCAGGTTTTGGCGTTAGCTTGGGGGGCATATGCTATCGATTTACTTGAACTAGTTCCTATAGATGTTCAGAGAAGTGAACACTCCCTGCCCTAAAGGGCAGGGCTTCTATCGCCTTTGCGAAGAGATTGTGTTCCCAATCTCAGAATATTGATAGCCGCATTCTGATATCGATCC
>JALHSR010000066.1 GCA_022865315.1 Methanotrichaceae archaeon
CATGCAGAGGTATGTGGACGAAGGCTCTTTTGAAGAGGAGTGGCCTATGCTTTTTGACCGAATGAGAAGCGTGCGCCATGCGGATCAGTATTCTTTGGAGCCCAAGCCCACTGAAGAAGAGGTGAGGGCTTGCTTGGACCTGGCGAAGAGGTTCATCGAACGGATTGAGAAGCTCCTAGTAGAGACGCAGAGATGAGGCGGGACAGGCTGGTCGATGCCCAGACGAGCATAACCGGTCCGCAGCCTCATGAACCGCTTTTTAGGCGCCCTTGGCAAGGAATTGCGACCGCGCAGATTTAATCCAAAACGGATAGCTAGGCCTCATTGGCGTTGGAATCCAAATTCACAGCGCCTCCGAGATTTTCTGTAACGCCCAAATCTCCCGAATTGCTTTCTCCAAGCCCCATGCAGTAGCATTTGCTGCCAGACCACTGACAACTGGGGTTTTGCTCACACGACTCTCTTGCAGGATCCGGTCCGGGAATAGGTTCCGGCATAGGTCCGGGCATCGGCTCCGGCATAGGTCCGGGTCCGGGCTCAGGCGGATTTAGGCCTGTGCACAAACACTGATCGTCTGCCCAGCTACATGTTGGATTCTGCTCACATCTCTGTTTCTCAGGATTGTCATCCGGGATAAATCCAGTACAGAGACACCGGCCGTTCGCCCAATTGCAGGCGGGATTCTGCTCGCATTTCTCCCTTTCTGGATCAGGAGTTATCCCGCGGCAGTAGCATTGTCCGTTTACCCAGTCGCACTGAGGGTTCTGCTCGCATTTTTCTTTCTCTGGATTATCGGGATTGAAGCCACGACAGTAGCAATGTCCATTCGCCCAACTGCAGGTCGGATTTTGCTCACATTGTTCTTTTGGGCTGGGTGGCGTCGGTCTTGGGGGCAGTGGCGAATAAACATCGATGATGAGGGTATTGCTGTAGCCATTTTTGGTGGCAAACACATTGCGATGCCGCCCGGGGGTATCAGCGTAGAACCAAATATAGTAGTAGCCCGATTTGACAGATCCCAGCTTATAGCTCATCACATACCCGTTGGGATAGATCTCATACATAGTGAGAGGTGAAGGCTTAGGCACATACATCAGCTCGCGTGTCCATCCGCCTAACGGCAATGTGGCGTACCAGGACCACCCAGCAGCTCTCTCGATCCACAGACCGGGCGAATTTGTGGGAAACGTGGCAGAAAAATCATTCCACCCCAAGTAATTTCCGTCATAATAGACATATTGGGGAGTGCTGGTTAAAATGTCGGCAGAAAGCAGCTTCCCCTGATCGGTGGCGGGTGGAGGCTGATCGCTATAGATTGCCAGCTCGGTTCCTGCGTCAGTTGCCGCGGCTTGTGGTGCATCGGCATTTGGATCAGCATTTTCGGTTTGGCTCTCCAGCCCCAGATTGGCCGGGTCAGAGATGCTCAGATTTTTCGATTGCGTTTCTCCAGCAAGATCAAATCCTCCCAACGACAGTCCGGTTGAAAGAAGGATTACCAGAACAATACAAGCAGAGGTTTTTGGGATCATAGTTCTTCCTCACAGTTTTATTTGCTGCCTATACAATATCCTAATTTCGCATAATACAATAACCATTGTGATCTCAAGATTTTCCTTTGACTCAGGCACTCCAAGATGGGACGCGATTATCAGTCAGCTTGCCTTACTGCATGGGAGGGATTCGATAGTTTATTTATGGCACGGCCAAACAAGAAGGTGCTAAGGTTCTATCTGGTGATTTGGATTTTGAGGGATTTGATGATGCTATCTTTTTAGCAAATTCGAGAGATGATTATAGTCTAACACCTAAAGATTTAAACTAATAATCGGCAAGTATAGCCCCAACAATAGGCTCCTTTAGTATAAATCTTTACGTTCGCAACTATAATCTCTGATTTTACCCAACGATATATTTAGTTTCACGGCAATCCATGCTCCAAGAACTAATAAGTTGAACGATAAGCTTATTAAAAAATACTATAGTTCAATTAGATGAATGAACTGGATGAATAAGTTCGTAGGTCTCAAAGTGGTGGAATACTTTTTGAGCCATCCATCTAAAGAGATCTATCTCAAGGAATTAGCCAGAGAATTGGAGATCAGTCCAGCGAGTGCAAAAGCCTACTGCGATGACTTGTTGGCGGAAGGTCTGATCCTGGAGAATTTAAGGGGCAACCTCCGTTTATTCAGGTCGAATAGAGACGACTTCGCCTTTAAAGAGACGATGAAGGCCTACCATCTAATCAGGATCAAACATCTGGGCATAGAGACGTTAGCAGAAAATTGTACCTCCCTGGCAATATACGGAAGTTTTGCGGCGGGAAATTTCGACGAACAGAGCGATCTCGACCTATTGGTGATAGGCGAGGAATCCGATGTAGATAGAGATCGAATCTTGGACTTCCAAGAGGCATTTGGAAGAGACATCCAGCTCACAGTGCTTCCGTATTACAAATGGGAAACGCTGAAAAAAGATGCTGATAAGTTTGCAGAGAGCGTCTTGAGAGATCATATCCTTATAAGTGGTATACAGTTATGAGGTTTGAGGAATGTTTAGAACGGGGTCTAATCAAAAGCGATCCACAGGCTTCCAGACGGATCGAAAGCTCCCTTGAGGCGGCCGGCAGATTTCTTCGATCGGCCGAACGTAATCTGGAGATAGAAAAATGCGAGATGGCAGAGATAGCGGCCTACAACAGCACCTTTCATTCTGCAAGATCCCTATTGTTTGCGAGAGGATATGTCGAGCGCAGTCATTACTGCTTAGGCATTGCTCTTAGAAGTCTATACGGAGGAAAGATAGTCGATCTGCTGAAGACTTTAGATAAACTCAGGTTGTCTAGGCATAATGTTGTATATGGTGGAGCCCTGGTTGGTAGAGAGGAAGCCGAGTTTGTGATAAAGTTTGCCAAAGAATTTTTTGATGTGGTAAAAATTGTGCTCTCGGCGGCAGTTTAGCGTTCACAAATTCGAAAAACCTATAAATCTATAATATTTTAATATTATAATAATTTATGCCAACCACGATTCGAGTCAAAGATGATGTTTAGAGATGTTGAATAAGCAAAAAAAGGAACTCAATCTCCGATCATACGACCAAGTCATCTGTTTAGAAATGCCAAACGGATGGAAAAATCACATTGTGGCAGTCTTCCTGAGCTAGAATCGTTTGAGAGAGAGAGAGAGAAACGAGATTGACCGTTTTGATTGATTCATGGGCTTGGTCCTATACTGCGTTTTATGGGATCTTAGCAGATGGCAAGATAGTCTATATCAGAGACATTATGACTATCGAGCAAGCCCATAACCTGTATGGCCGTTCTAGGAAGTTTGGATAGTCTCTCTAATGAAGTCCGGCATAATTTCTGCAAACGAATTTAGATGTCCAGATTGAGAATAAGACCAAAGCAATCGCTTTTTGGCAAGAGATCGAGGTACATTAGGTCGTGGATGCCTCGGGTGTCACGACTCTTAAGAAACTCTTCATAAAAAGCTCCATATTTGCCAAAGTTCTTACCGAAATCGAGAAAGACTCCCTTTCCATCCTTCTCGAGATAGATTTTATTCCCACCTATTCCGTTAGCTCCATCGTATACGGTGAGCAACGTCACCTCGCAGCCCTCCGATAGAAATATTGGCGTTAAAGAGAGATAAGGTTTCGTTTGATGTTTTACAAGCCAGCGATTTCGAAAATTTTAAGGGCGTTGCATAGCGATCCTATTTCATTTTTAGCTATATAACTATAATACCAAAACGAATCGATATCTATAGGAGGCACGGTATAGAGAATCGATAGGTAATAAATGGCCTGTGAGGCCTTCAATGAAGAAATGGAGATCGATTTCAAACGCCTATGATACTGGCTAAGGTATTTCAATCTCACACCAAGCGGCTTCTCCTTAGAGGAGAATGAGAAAGGTGAAGATGTGCCTATATTCGATATTCTGCAAAAAGGAGGAAAAAAGTTCGTTGTACCCATCAATATCTTGCCGAAGCTAAATGCCACAGGTGTATGTATCGATTTTATCTGAGCTCAGTATATTTTCTGGAATGATCCTCATATCTCAATCGCCTCCTATTTCAATCTCGAGTTTCTTGATATCGTCATTGTTATTGGACATCTCTTTGAGGAAAAAAATCCTCATTTAGGTGATCGATATCTTCCGCTCATGTGAATGAAGGGGATTGAAATGTAAAGCGTGGTGCTCCATGCGGGGATGAAGAAAGAAAGTCCGATAGCTATCATGGATACTACAATGATCGTTGCATTTTTCTCTTTTCCCCGCGTCGCTGTCCAAGCATCAATTTCTTTTTTCAGGAGTTCAGGATGAGAGATGATATAAGACCACTCGCCATAAAAGAACATACCCAACAAGAGCAGATTGATCTCCATAGGCAGGATGCCCATCTGATAGTCCCCATAGTCACCTGCCAAATTTGTTGTGAAAGGAAGCAAGGCTACGAACATCAGGCCTAGGATATTGTTCCAGAGGAGCGTCCCATCGACTCGCTTTATGCACTGAAAATGTTTCTGGTGCCCCATCCAAAAGGATCCTAAAACGATAAATGCCATTGTGTAGACCAAGAGCTGGGGGGTCAGATTGATCAGATGCTGTAGCAGAGCTTGATTGGCGTCGGCTTTGGGAATTTTCTCGGGGATGTCGATGGCCAAGACCAGCAAAGTCATAGAAAAGGCGAAGATTCCATCGGCCAGCGCCTCTACACGGCCAGTGCCTAGATCGAACTCCTTATTTCTGTCCATCGTCCCCCAAAACTTCTAAATTATTGGTTCAAGATTTATTTCTGATGATCCTTTTGCTTTCTCGACGGGATATTTCTCATTATTCTCCTCAACTTTCTTTGTGGAAACTTCAACAAGATCAATATCCCGATCGTGTGAAATCAGCAGCAGATAAATTGAATAGGTCTGCAATCTTCATTTGCCATCTTCTCTTTTGCCATTGAAATTATAAGCCTCATATGTGAAAGTAGATGATCAGGCAGGGCATTGTGGATAGGCTACTATGGAAAAAATACCGGTAGTTTATTTTTTTGTAAAATGTTTTCCGATACATGATTTATCTAATGCCGTAATAAATTCTTCGTGGAACGTAAACCTTTCCATAAAAAAGAGCGGAGTTGTTGCTATCATGAGTGTTGATTGCGATCAAAATGGACTCAACCTCACTGAGCCCGATGCCCCTGAAGAAAATAAAAAAATGGTGGGAAACATCAGAAGGCCACAGATTTGCAGGTGAGGTGCTGCAACTACGAGTTAAGCGTGAGATCATGAAGTTCATCGGCACTGGTATTAAGACCAAGACAGAGATAGAGAGAACCTTTGGATTGAGTGAGAAGGTGGCCGGGCTGCATATCTCTCTTCTGGAAAAGGCAGAGATGATCGAGATGGTCGATGAGGGGTATAGATCCACCCTCATTGGCACCGCTTATCTGAAGAATTTTGAGGACTTCTCGCCTGGAATCCAACAGGGAGGATCACGTTGATTCAAATATCAATAGACGGTCGTTATCTCCTATTTGGAGGCATCTTGAATCTCACCTAATGCAAAATCTACACATAGAGGAAGGCCTACGAGACCTACCTAGGCGGACTGCCAAGACCTGGCAGAAGATAAAAAATCAGACCACGCTAGGAGGAGCAATGCAGAGAATTTATGCAAGATCTCTTCTTACTTTTTACAGATTATTCCCAATATCATATGTCTCCATTTTTAGGATAATGAAGCCACAACACAACCGTCGCAAATATAATTATACAACACACGATACCAGGATATAGCAACACTGGACTGTTTATATAAATTGCATAATAAATCCAACACACATTCCCAACGAGATACTGCATGAGTGTTAGTATCGATACGTTTCCTCTTCGCTTTGTCTTGTATAATTGGATCAACTGCGGCAGGAAGCCTATCGTCGTCAGAATCGCGGCAATATAGCCGATTTGGATAGCATATGGGGTGTTCAAGCGTCCTCACTATCAGTTCATCATAATTGTCAAAACATTTGTCACATGTCTCAGCTATGCTATATGGGTCATGCATAACATTCTTGGATGCGGGCAGCATTCCAACCCACTAGGGCATATTATTGTAGTCCCAGATGCCACCAAACAAGCCCAAAGCGATGGGTTGCAGATCATACTTTTGAGGCCTTCTCTTTAAGATACTTCCTCTGGCCTCTTCCGAGCAAGTCAAGTTTTCCTTCATGCTCGATCAATCCCGCGCGCCAATGAGCAGAAGAGTTCACCACCTTTCATCTGATGCCATGCTCGAGAGTGCTCATCGTAGCCTCATCATTGTCGAGCATGATCCCCTGCTCTATGGAGGATGCCGAGGAGCTGACTGAATACATCTCTAAAGCCCTGAAGCAAGCTTCTCATGAGGCTACGATGCTGCCATACTCGCCTGACATCGATCCCTTCCGGGAGGACTTAAATGGCTCCTCTAGGATGTTGTTCAAAGTGCGCATGATGCCCTTTGGTTTAGAAGGCGAAAGATTAAGTAAAATTAGAAGTGTTGCCCATCAGAGGCTCTAGGATGTTCAAGGCAGTAATCAATGCAGAAACTCTAGGCGATGCAATCGAGGCCGCTTCCTCGTTAGTGGACGAGGTTAAATTCTCTGTGTCGGAAATGGGGCTAGAGCTGAAGGCTGCGGACGCGGCAAATGTAGCCATGGTATCACTTAAAGTAGGCTCGGAGGCCTTCGAGAATTTCAAGGCCACTCCGAGTGAGATAGGTGTGGATTTGGTGCGCCTGAGCGACATCCTGAGCATGGCTACCAAGGGCGAGAATATTCAACTAGAACTTGATGAGGAGAGCCACAAGCTTAAGATTGACGTTGGATCACTTTCCTACACAATGAGCCTAATCGACCCAACCGCAATGAGGAAAGAGCCCGAGATACCCAAGCTTGATTTGCCTGCGCATGTAACGCTTCCCGGAGGAGAGCTACGACGCGCTGTCAAAGCTGCGGAGAAGGTGAGCGACCATGTCATTTTTGGGGTCTCAGACGAGGGCTTCTACATGGAGGCAAAAGGAGATATTGATTCACTTATGCTCAAGATCCCAAGTACAGAACTGCTTGGCATGAAGCCAGGCAAGGCAAGATCTTTGTTCTCTTTAGATTATTTGAAAAATATGAGCAAGGCAATTGGCAAGTCCAACGAGGTCACTCTGGAATTGGGCATTGATTATCCGCTTATGGTGAATTTCAAGTTGGGGCAGTCCTTGGAGGTCAGCTATTTGCTTGCACCACGCATGGAGCAGGAATGATGGTTTCGGATTATCCCTTTACTTACGAGGCAGCATATCATGGCGATCGACTTCCGCTGTCTTTCTGTGTCTAAAGCATTTCAACATAAGTCCACACGGTTTCTCGATGAAGAATAGAGCGGTCGAAAATTATCCGATCTCTGATAAGCGATATCATGCATCTGGTCATGCTTTTGGAGACGACATTTGCCTAGCTGATTGGCCAGATAGACCCCGATGGCGGCGTCAGGTTCTGCGATCAAAATGCTATTGTATGGGCGCGTGGACTTCAACGGTGCCTGGTAACCCCTTTATCAGGAATTTTTTTTCTTTCGCCTAAAGCCAAAATCCAGCCAAAAAGATGGATATCACTAATTAAATGGGCTTGTTCTGATTAATTAGATTCGATACTCTTATTCCAATCAGTCTGACCTTCTTATTGCCTCTCAGAAAAGGTATGATTAATCGTTTGGCATTATTCTTGAGGATTTCCAGATTATTGGTTGGAAACAAAAGAGATTTAGCTCGAGTATGCGATTCAAAGTGCTGATACCTTACCTTAATGGTGATCGTTTTAAACTGAAAAGCATTGCCAATTACTTCTTTATGTACCTCTTCCGCCAGCTCATCCAAGACATTGAGAATGAGATCTTCGTTATCTTCATCCTGCTCAAAGGTAACCTCTCTACCTATCGATTTTGTCTCATATTCTTCTATAACTTCGCTCTGATCAATTCCATTGGAACTTTCATGAAGCCTAATACCCCAAACCCCA
>JALHSR010000067.1 GCA_022865315.1 Methanotrichaceae archaeon
CATT
The DNA here is from genome assembly GCA_022865315.1 of Methanotrichaceae archaeon. Taxonomy (GTDB): domain Archaea; phylum Halobacteriota; class Methanosarcinia; order Methanotrichales; family Methanotrichaceae; genus JALHSR01. The sequence continues at coordinate 5 of JALHSR010000067.1, forward strand.
CCGAAGCCAGGCTCACCCAGATCCATGTTCCGTCGTCTTCGTAGTTGTTACTTCTCGGTGCAACTTTTTTCCCACGATGGTCCAGATCTGTTCTAGCTCCACTTTTGATATATTCAGATCTCTCAAAAGGACTTCATTTACCGCTTCACTCTGATCAGCCGCTCGGGAAAGCCACCTTCTGACCGTATCCAGGCTGATCTCTAAAATCCGGGCTATGGATCGAAGGCTCATGCCGTTGAGAAGCATTTTCAAAGCCAAGAGTACCGTATCCTCTTCCGTGCGGAGATCATAGAAAACCGTGTTGGTACGCTCACAGAAGACAGTACGACAGGTGGTGCAAATGTATTTCCTTATCTTACCAGATTTCGTCGGGTATGTCCCATTTCCGACTATGTTTCCTTGGCCTTTGATTCCAAATTGATTGCACCTATCATTTGGACAGGCTACATCCACAAACTTAGGTTTAGGTCCCCTCTTACCCATTCGCTACCCCTCTAAACAAATTATTAGCGAATTAGGTATATATAAAACTTCAACCCATTAACGTATCATTACCAATTAATGATGTTCAACCATCCTCATTATGTGATTAGCATGTAACAAGCCGAAAATATATATGCTCAACAGCCTGAGGGACTTTTATATAAGGTCTAGCAATTTTTGATTGATGAGCAACTTATCTCCAATGGGCTGCCAGCTAAAGAAGGTTTGCGATTCTATTGCCGTTGCCGTTTCAAAAGCGATAGAGACTATGATTGGTCAGCCTTCCAGCGGGATTATAGTTGGAATTGGTGCAGATGGCACGCCCACTAAGAGCATTGATAGCGTCGCAGAAAACGTCGTTTTTTCCCAATTGCGTCGCTCAGGCTTGGGATTTAAGGTGTTGAGCGAAGAAAGAGGCGAAGTGTTGATTGGGGATAAACAAGATTATTTTCTATACCTTGATCCCTTGGATGGAACTTATAACGCAATTAAGGGATTGCCGTTCTACTCGGTCTCAATATACATGAGCAAGGAGAAATATGGCTTGGGTTACGTCTTCGATTTGGCCAGAGGCATTAAGTATTACGCTGAGAAAGGAGGAGGCGCTTACGTAGAAGATAATGGCTCCAAGAAGATTGGCGTTTCTTCAACATCAGTTCTTAAAGAGCTTAGTATCTCCGCCTATACCATTAGACCCAACACTTCCCGAATTGTGAGCCTAGGAGACAAGGTCCGACGCATACGTACATTAGGCAGCATGTCCCTAGAAATGGCTTTGGTGGCATCCGGCATGCTTGATGCATTTGTCGATTTGAGAGGTATGTTGCGCTTGGTGGATGCGGCTGCAGGGAAACTTATCCTGGAGGAGGCTGGCGGAGTGGTCACGGACTTATCAGGAAAAGAGCTACATCTCAATGAAGATATGTGGCTCAAGACTGACCTCATTGGATCCAATGGCATATTGCATAGAGAGATTCTAAAGCTTATAGGCGGTGATGGTAATTAAAATTGGTTTTGTCTCCAGACATGAAGACGAATCAGTTAAATTTGTGAAGACTCTAGTAGATCATTTCCGATTCAATGCGGAGCTTTATATTGAACCTGATTTGGCCACACAGCTTGGCACAAAAGGCACATCTGTAGAAGAGATGGAATCAAACGAAGTGGACTTCATAATTTCCGTGGGGGGAGATGGAACTATCTTGAGGACAATCCACAAGATGGAGGATCCCATACCTATTCTGGGAATAAACATGGGCACTATAGGTTTTCTGGTGGATTTAGAGCCAAAAGATGCCATCAATACAATAGAGAATCTGCTAGTAGCATTTGATGTAGACAAGAGATCGAGACTCAAGGTAAAGCTAAATGATAAATTATTGCCCCCTGCCACAAACGAAGTGACTTTGATTACGGCAAGCCCAGCGAAAATGATCGAATTTGAGATATTAGTTGACGGTTCGTTGATGGAGGATTTCCGTGCTGATGGAATAATAATTGCAACATCTACAGGTTCAACTGCCTACGCCATGTCAGCCGGAGGTCCGATAGTCGATCCCAGAGTAGATGCTGTTGTACTTGTCCCCATGGCACCCTTCAAGCTTTCGTCGAGACCTTGGGTTATGCCGGGAGAAAGCTTCATCGAAGTTAATCTAAAGATCCCAGAAAAAGACGCCTTAGTTGTAGTTGACGGCCAAAATATGGCCACAATATCCTCAAAAGACCGGATGATTATCAGTCGAGCTGAGATGCCCGCACGTTTTGTTAAGGCCAGTAGAGACGGCTTCTATGCCAAGGTTAAGAGCAAGTTGGCATAGATCAATATATAAACTGTCATAACTTGGTTCAATCAACTAGTACCAGATCAAAAAATTTAAAAGATAAAATGGATTATCAGCAATTATCAGCAAGATTACAATTCGATAATATTTGAAATCTTATCCAGATATCTTTCAAGGTATGTTTCACATTCATCCCAAGTCGAGGTCACTTTTAAAGCATCCATTATTGGCTGAAGCTGTGTTTTAACTTCTTCCCAACTGTATTTGTTCTCGGATTTGCAGAGTTCCGTTAGAAGCCTAAGCGTTGGAATAAATATCTTCTTGAATTCAGATCGGAGAAATTCCATGAAATGATCCGAACGATCCCAATAAGAATAAGAACGGAGCTCATCCAACAAGTAGTATTGAGAAGCACATGGATCTAGATATGGATCTTCGAGCTCTCGATCACCACTCTGACCAAGCTTTCCGTAGGCTTTTTTCATTAAATCATCTACATACGCTTTATTGTGAATTCCGTCATTTAGCTCAGCTGCAAGCTTATAGGCAACTAGCCTGCACCTCAATAGCTGAATTCTCGCTTCCTCGAAGGGCAAGTTGAGGTGTATATTAAGGACGTAATCCTCAAGGTGAGCCAGCCTCACATCAGGCTGAAAAGATATATTCATTCTATCAATACTCCGTGCAAATAGTATATTATTTTAATATTTAATAAGGCAGTGTATCGAAAGTTCTGTAAATTGTAAATAAGCATGAGAATAGGCCCTGTATCCTACTCTATGTCGAAAAGAAGGAGGACACAGGGCCATTATACCATTAGGGCTAATAGAAGATTACCTTATCGACCAAGATGAGGGGGTAAGGAGACTGCTAACCTGGTTCTTGAACTTGGTTATGCAGAATGAGGCTTTAGAGCAGCTAGGTGCCGAGCCTTATCAGCGTACCCAGAACAGGAAAGCTCACCGCAACGGCTACAAGGGACGATCTCTAAAGACACGAGTTGGCGAGATAACCCTACAGAAACCTCAATTTCGTGAATTCTCGTTTGAAACAAAGGTCTTCGAGAGATATTCTCGGGTAGAGAAGGCATTGATCAATACCATAATCGAATCGTACCTTCAGGGAGTATCAACGAAGAAGGTCCAGGATATCATCTCCCAATTGAGTATAGATCGGTTCTCAGCTTCAAGCGTATCAAGAATCTCCAAAGAACTAGATGAGAAAGTCGATGAATTTCTCAATAGGCCGATTGATCAAGAGGTTCCCTATCTCTTCGTAGATGCGAGTTACTTCAAGGTTAGAACGGAGTCGAGATATGTGACCAAGGCGTTTCTAGTCATTACGGGAGTTAGAGAAGATGGTTATCGGGAGATACTTGGAGCCAGAATAGCCGATGGAGAAGATGAGCTATTTTGGTCAGGTCTATTCGAAGAACTGAAAGAACGAGGTCTATCGGGAGTCAAGCTCA
>JALHSR010000068.1 GCA_022865315.1 Methanotrichaceae archaeon
AACGACCTTGTTGTAAAAGGCAATACGGTCGTCGTGATAGAACATAACATTGATGTTATCAAGTCCGCTGATCACATTATTGATCTTGGGCCGGAAGGTGGGCACAATGGTGGGAAAATCGTTGCTATTGGCACTCCTGAGGAGGTTGCAGAGGTTCCTGTAAGCTATACCGGAAAGTTCCTTAAACCGAAGCTTTCTGTAAATGTTTCTTCTAAAATTTTTTCTATTGAAAGAGGATTTGATAAAGAGATTCCTAAGAAGAAAGTTAACGCCGATATTGATTCATTAGCAGTATCCTTTCCTGGTGTATCTCTAGAAGAAAATTGAGTTCCAAATTATTCTTCAAAAAAATTGGATTTGAGACATGAACGATCTTGAAATGCTCCCGCACCTTCCTGGCTGCTATTTGTACAAAGATGCTAGCGGGAATGTCCTCTATGTTGGAAAGGCAAAGGATCTGAAGAAACGCATTAGCAGCTATTTCCAGAAATGTGACAATAGTCCTAAGACGGAAAGCCTAGTCCGAGCGACCAAGGATATTGGTTTCATCGTAACAAATAATGAAGTTGAAGCCTTAATTCTGGAGAATACGCTAATCAAGAAACATTGGCCAAGGTATAATATTGCACTTAAGGATTCTAAGCGATATGCCTGTATCCATTTGACAGAGGAGAAATGGCCGAGGATTCATCTCTCTCGGAAAAAAGAAGGTAGCGGTTCTTTTTTTGGTCCTTTTACATCTGCGAGAGAGCGAGATTATGTTCTTAGCATTGTCAGGAAAACCTTCCAACTTCGAACATGCAAACGACTTCCGAAACGAGCGTGTCTGCGTTTTCATATGGGTGTGTGCAGTGGGCCGTGTATGGGAAGGATCGCTGAAGCAGAATATAATGAAAAGGTAAGGCGAGCGGAATCTGTTTTGAATGGCAATATCAGTGAACTCATCGAATCCATGAAAGAGGAAATGAGGAATTCTGCAGCAAAACTGCAATTCGAGCGTTCTATTGAAATCAGGAATGAAATTGCAGCACTGGAATGGCTTCAAGAAGGGCAAATAATGGAGCGAAGGAAGAGAATTAATGAAGATTTGCTAAACTATATTGTTGAGGAAGGAGTTGTATATCTAATGCTCTTCAGGGTCTATAAAGGTGTACTTGAAGGGAAAGAGGATTTTATTTTTGAATTCAAAGAGGATTTTTTGGAAGAATTTATTATTCAGTATTATTCGGAAACCGAACCACCAGACGAACTAATTGTTCCAGAACCTCTCGACATGGTCTTGGTGGAATACTTGATCCATGTGAAGGGAAGCAAGGTAAAAGTCACTGTTCCAAAGCGAGGTGAGAAAAGGGAGCTTTTAGAGCTAGCCCGAAAGAATATTGAGATAGTATTTTTCAATGATAAGAAAAAGCTTGAAGCTCTTCATGAAGCGCTGCCACTTCCTGGACTTCCTAATATAATTGAATGTTTTGACGTTTCCCACTTTTCTGGCACATATACAGTTGGATCTATGGTCCAGTTCAGAGAAGGGAAGCCAGATAAAAGCAACTATCGACGGTTCAGGATTCGGAATGTGAATGGAATCGATGACTTTGCTTCTATTGCCGAAGTTGTCCGAAGGCGTTATATGCGTTTGAAACAGGAAAAGGGCGAACTTCCTGATTTGATTATTATTGATGGTGGATTAGGCCAGCTTTCGGCTGCAGCTAATGAGCTTCGAAGACTCAAACTAAGGTTTCCACTCATCTCTATTGCTAAGAGAGAAGAACAGATCCATATGCTGGGTTTTGACCGACCACTTCCAATAAAAAAAGGTGAAACAGCTTCGCTTTTTATCCAGGAAATAAGGGATGAAGCCCACAGGTTTGCGATTAATTATAACCGACTTCTAACTCGGAAGGCTCTTGTATCATGATCCCCTCTGACAATGTGCCAAATAATCTGGCGGCACAAGAATTCAAATTGATCTCTGATTTCAAGCCTAAAGGCTCCCAGCCAGAAGCTATCAGAAAGCTCGTCGTAGGATTGATAGATGAAAAGCCATGCCAGACCCTCCTTGGGGTCACCGGCTCGGGCAAGACTTTTACCATTGCAAACATCATCAATCAGTTTAAGAAACCGACATTAGTTGTAGTCCATAACAAAACTCTTGCAGCTCAGCTTTACGGTGAGTTCAAGGAGTTTTTCTCTGAAAATAGGGCAGAGTATTTTGTTTCCTATTATGACTATTACCAACCAGAATCCTATTTGCCGGCAAAGGACCAATATCTAGAAAAGGATGCTTATGTGAACCCAAAAATTGAGCAAATGAGACTTGCAGCTACAGCATCGCTCATGTCGCGAAAAGATGTGATTGTTGTCGCTTCGGTGTCCTGTATCTATGGCCTTGGGAAACCCGAAAACTTTCGAAAAATGGGTTTTGAACTTAAGCTTGGTGATCCTATTTCGAGAAAGGAAATTCTTAAAAAACTGATTGATATATTGTATGAAAGAAACGATTTTGAGCTCGCTCCGGGGCGTTTTCGGGTAAAAGGGGATATAATTGATCTAATTCCCGGATATTTTGATAACATTATTAGAATCGAGCTTTTTGGAGATACTATAGATCGTATTTCCGAAATCGATAAGCAAAGTGGACAGAGAAAGGAAGATTTGAACTATTTCAACATCTATCCTGCTAGGCATTATGTTATCCCGGAAGATGAGCATAAGAGTGCAATCGAGTCTATCTTGAGAGAACTTGAATCAAGGCTCCCTGAACTGGATATGATAAAATCACATAGGTTGAAACAACGCACTCTGCATGATATCGAGATGATTGAGGAAACAGGAAGTTGTAAGGGAATCGAAAATTATTCTCGCCATTTTGACCGCCGAGCACCTGGGGAAAAGCCCTACTGCCTTCTTGATTATTTTCCTAACGACTTCCTATTAATCATTGATGAAAGCCACCAGACTATTCCCCAGATCCAGAGTATGTACAAGGGAGATCGATCTAGGAAAAAAAGCCTAATAGATTATGGTTTCCGCCTACCGAGCGCCTATGATAATCGTCCATTGAGATTCGATGAATTTGAAAAGTACATGAAGAATGTGATATTTGTCTCTGCAACCCCTGGTGAATACGAATTAAGAACTTCAGCGCAGGTCGTAGAACAGATCATTCGTCCTACAGGTTTGGTGGATCCCATGTTGGAGGTTCGTCCTAATGAAGGACAAGTTAGGGATGTAGTGAAGGAGATCAGAAAGATCATTAAACGGGGAGATCGTGCTCTAGTAACCACCTTGACTAAAAAGCTTGCCGAGGAGCTGACGAATTATCTTGGCCGAAACGAAATCAGAGCTCGGTACCTCCATTCTGATATCGTTACGATTGAAAGGACCGAGATTATTCGTGAACTTCGTCTCGGAAAGTTCGATGTTTTGGTTGGCATCAACCTCCTTAGAGAGGGTCTTGACATTCCCGAAGTAGGCTTCATCGGGGTTCTGGATGCGGATAAAGAGGGTTTTCTGCGGGACGCAAAGAGTCTGATTCAGATTATCGGTCGTGCTTCAAGAAATGTTAATTCTAGAGTGATTCTTTATGCTGATAAAATGACGGACTCAATCAGGGAAACAGTAAGGAAAACTGAGAGAAGGCGCGACCTCCAAATGAGCTATAATCATGCACATAACATTATCCCAAAAACAATCAATAAGCCAATAAGAGAAAAACTCGTGGATATCACTGATATCAGGCATATCCCCAAATCGGATATCCCGAACGCCGTCATAAATTTTGAGGCTGAGATGAAAGCGGCTGCAGAAAACCTCGACTTTGAGCGGGCGATTCGGCTCAGGGATATTATTCGGAAGCTGCAGACCGAGATTAGAATGGTGTGAGCTTTTATTGCCTTAGCTCTTGATTTTCTTTTAAGGTTTCATATAAAGAAGTCCCGGGCATATGGCTATAAGTAATTACTCCACCGTGCTGCATGGCATCTAGATTAAATGGTTTCTAATCTGAATAGTTAATTTGAAATTTTTATAGAATTGCAGATAATAGGAGCTGATAAATAGATCCTAGTTATCTATACTCGGTTTTATCATGAGCCAAGAGAGCATTATTGAGTTGAACCACCTTCATTGGGAAGAGTCTGTTGAAAAATCCAAGCTGCCGGTGGTTGTCATGTTTTACAATCAATTATGCCAGCATTGTGCAGCAATGATGCCCTATTTCGAGAAATATGCAGTAGAGTTCAGCGGAAAGATGGTTTTTGCCCGTATTAATGTGGCTAAGAATTCCTATAGTGTTAACAGATATGGTGTAATGGCCACTCCCACATTCAAATTTTTTTGTGGAGGGAAGCCCGTTCAGGAGATTGTTGGAGAGATATATCCTCCTTTGTTGAGAAAAATTGTAGAAGACGCTTTAACATACGGGAAAGAATGCATATCTAAGTCCACGCCTATCGATTACAACGTTGGGTATGTCTGAATCTAGATAAAGATTATAGACACTCTTGTTAAATGCGCATACTAAGCTACAACTCATTTTAGAAATGTTTTGCTTGGCATAGATGATCCCATAATCGTTCTCGTTTATCTTCTTTGCATTTTCAGCGCTTTGCTTTGCGTAATCTATGGTCTTGTTTACTGGAACAAAGAAGGAGAAAGCGAGGAGGAGGAAATATCCGAAGAGATAGCCTGGGAGACTAAAGAAGATGAGATGAGAGAAAAGGAGCTAGGACTGTGATCTAAATGAACTTGCTGTTACTCAATATAATCATACTTATCTATCTGTTGGCCACGATTTATCTTGGATATAGAGGATGGAAGGCCACAAAGGACCCCGAAGGCTATATGGTTGCTGGCAGAAAGATTCACCCCTATATCATGGCTATGAGCTATGGAGCTACTTTTATTAGCACTTCGGCTATAGTTGGTTTCGGGGGAATAGCAGGTGTATATGGATTTGCCCTGTTATGGCTGACATTTCTAAATATCTTCGTCGGAATTTTTATAGCTTTCATATTGTATGGCAAACGCGTTCGAAGGATGGGTCACAACATTGGATCAATGACATTTTCAGAGTTGTTAGGAATGCGTTTTGAAAGCAAATCCTCCAGTGGTTTAGCGGTCTTGTGATTTTTGTTTTTATGCCTCTCTATGCTTCAGTCGTACTTATTGGGGCAGCCAGATTTATGGAGACTACTTTGTCCATAGATTTCTCTGTTGCATTGCTGATCTACTCTGTGATCACAGCTGCTTACGTAGTTTGGGGCGGTTTGAAAGGCGTTATATACACGGATGCCATGCAGGGGACATTAATGCTATTGGGAATGGTATTCCCTTATACTTATGACCTATATTCCTCTGGGTGGCGTAATAACCGCTAATCAGGCGCTCACTAATTTGGCACCGCTGGCACCCGAGAAACTTATAGCTGCGGGATTCAGGAGCTGGACTGCAATGCCAGAATTCGGCAGTGCTTGGTGGTGGACATTAATATCTAGCATCGTTATGGGCGTTGGAATTGGCGTTTTGGCCATGCCACAGTTAAGTGCAAGATTCATGACGGTCAAATCGAACCGTGAGCTTAATCGTGGCGTTCTGATTGGCGGACTATTCATTCTATCCATGACCGGAGTTGCCTTCGTGACCGGGGCTCTCTCGAATGTATACTTTTATCAAACACAAAATAATCTTTCTATGGCCGCAGCAGGCGGGAATGCCGATAGCATAATTCCAGTATACATTAATGCTGCCATGCCAGAGTGGTTCATATATCTTTTCATGGTTACTTTGCTAGCCGCTGCCATGTCCACATCTAGTTCACAGTTCCATGTCCAAGGGACAGCTATTGGCAAGGATGTCTATGAGACGCTAACTGGAAAGAAGGGTCAACGTTCCATTTTAATCACTAGAATAGGTGTTGTCGTAGCGGTCTTAATTGCGGTTATTCTTGGGTACCTACTTCCCAATAATATCATTGCTCGTGGAACAGCCATATTCTTTGGCCTTTGTGCAGCAGCTTTCCTTCCTATGCATACTTGTGGCCTTTACTGGAAACGCACGACCAAAGAAGGTGCGATCGCAGGTTTGTTTGTTGGAACCGTTACAACCTTATTTTGGTATGTTTTCATACATAAAGCAGAATCGACTCCTATCGGGATAGCAAAAGCGATGCTGGGAAGAGACGTATTGATTACTCAGATGCCTTGGCCCGTGGTCGATCCGATTGTGATTGCCTTACCGTTGGCATTCCTTGTCACAATGGTGACGAGTTTGTTTACAAGGCCTCTGAGTACGGATCACGTAAATAAATGCTTCAAAGGAATAAGGTAATTTTTTTTATTTTCTTTTTTTTATTTTTATATTTTTTCCCCTGTATCTTCTTCCCTGTTTAATCTTGCTTGTATCCCATTCCACGGAAAAATCCGGGGCACTCGGCATTGGTAATCCTCATATTCTTTTCCAAACTGAGATAGTAATCTCTTCTCCCAGTGCAAGGATCCCAGATAAAGATAGATCGAGATCAAGATAATTATTACAAACAGATTTGTAGTCATTATGGGCAATAGCCAAGCTTGAGCCAGCCCTGCCATGAGAAAAGGATCTCTGACAAAGCAATATATCCCTCGTATGCTCAGGGGATTGAGAACCTTCAGGCCCAAAAAGCTGCTGCTTAACTGAGAACCTATGTGGGGCATCAATAAATGCCCTTGCGGTTATGAAGATGGCCAAGGCTTGACCAGCAATGATAAGCCAACGCCATGGTGAAGAAACCTTATAGAGTCTGCGTCCTGGGAATGTTACAAGCAAAAGAGCCAAAGGAAAGACAGTAAGGGCAGCAAAAAGGCTATAGGCGGGTAAATATAATGTTTCAACGCGTTTTCCAAAGAATCGCCATAATAGGCGTTTGAAGGATAGGCTGGCAAGAAAGCTATGCATAATGGCAAATATTGTCAATGACGTTATCTGAATCAAAAGATGTATAGGCAGTAAGACCACCTGATACTATGTTCATTCATAGTTATTTTTGGACTTTGCGCAAAATGAATTCATGAAAACATGAAATTCAATATAGCATAAAATATTTTAAAAATTAAAATTTAATAATTAAATGTAAATGAATTTTGGAGAAATTCTCGAAATAGATGGTTATTGCAGAAAGCAGACTTAGCGGAAGTTGACTTTATGGCGATTATAGGTAGAGCTGATCTACGAATATGCCAATAATTCTAATAAAAATATTTATTATTTTATAGGATACTAACCGAAACCTACTTAAGAAGTGGCTCGCAAGTTAGAAAAAGATGGCTAAGAAGAAAACTGAGAGCAGCGGCCTGATGTCATCCGCAGGACTGATGAGGTATTTTGAGGCTGATGACACAGCTATCAAGCTTCAACCTAAAGTTGTAATGGGCGCATGCGTGGCTTCAGGTATAGTCATAATGGTTCTAAATATCTATTTCGGGCTGTGGCCATAGAATTTGGATAACTCTAAAAAGGCAAATATGATGGGAACTGGATTTGGCTTTATTCGAGGTTCGGATTAGAGGTATTTTTTTTCTTAGATTTTTCATTCTTTCTTAGAGGTTTTGAAGTATAGTTTGCCCTGAAATTTGTGCCTTGATAGTGATTTATCACGCTCTAATATGCTGATATATTTTATGACGTTGTTTCTTTCGATATGCAAAAGGACCTCAATCTCTTCAATTGTGCATGGTTCCTTTGAGAGAAGATCCAATATTTTTGCTCTGATATCGATAGGAACTCTCCAGTCCCAGTCCGGAATAACCTCAGCCCCTGGAAAGAGTTCTAGCATCTTCAAAATCTCCTCTTTATCCAGAGGCATTACCGATTCTGTAGGGGTCCTTACAACAGTGTTGAGCTGGATTCTCTCTGGCTCTATGGATTCTGATACTTTGGCTATTAGATCAGCCTCATGATCATTCAGCCCTTTTACTAGCATGACCTCAAGCCAGATCTCTCCATCGAAATCGTTTCGAAAGGCTTTCAATCCATGAATAATCTCCTCGATCCTCGTTCCTGAAGCTGGCCTATTGATTGCTTGGAAGGTTTTTTGCGTGATCGCATCAAGAGATGGCAGAACAATATCGGCCAATGCGACCTCTTTTCTAACTTGCGGATCCATGAGAAGAGTGCTATTAGTGATAATTGCTATCGGTGCATCAACGATTTCTTTTGCCTGTAGAACGATCTCACCTAGATCAACGCTTAGGGTAGGTTCGCCAGAACCCGCAAATGTAAGATGGTCGAAATCATCGTTTGATTTAGCTTTGATCTCGTTAAGCACTCTCACTGGCGGAACAAACCGACTCCTGCAGCTGGCCAAACATATAGTCTTTCCTAGCTCGCAATAAACGCAGTCGAGGTTGCAGGTTTTATATTGCAGGAGGTCGACACCCATCGATAAACCTAGCCTTCTGGAGAGAACTGGACCAAATAGGTATTCCATTTTCGGTTCGTATCTTAGATTAAAAATATAAACCGTTATCCTCCCGGCTTTCGTCCCTTTGGACAAAATTTAATAGACCAAGAATGGGATGAATTAATATGAATAATGCCATTGAGCTCATTAATACATTAAGCAATAGCGACGATTATTTCGAACGCCAGAAAGCTGCGTGGGATTTGGTGAGGTTGGGGGAGTATGCAGTGGAAGTTCTCGTCGATGCATTAAGTAGGGGTGAATTCTCCGATTTGAGATATAAATCAGCCTGGGCGTTGGGGAAGATTGGAAGCTCTCGGGCTCTAATACCTTTAGGAAGGGCATTGCTTGGCGACTCTGATTGCGTTGTGCGAGAATACTGTGCAGCTGCTTTAGAGGCAGTGGGGTCCATTGAAGCGGTGAACTTTTTGGTCAAGGCCATAAGCTCCGATCCTAAACGGGACGTGAGGTTGAGAGCTGCTGTTGCCTTGCGAAACCTTGGTGCTTCCAATGCACTCAGAGAACTCTTGGCCTCATCAGAGCCTGAAACGAGAGGAATGGCAATAACAGGTCTGGCTAAGCTGAAGTGCGAAGAAGCATTTGGTGAGGTAATTTGCTTTTTAAAAGATGAAGAATTCGAGGTGAGAAAGAGGACCGCTAATTTTTTAGGCGAATTTTCCTGCGAGAAGTCCCTGAAATCTCTTGCTTTAGCTTTGAAGGATTCTCAGTCATTGGTCAGGAGGGAAGCTCTTAAATCTTTAGTACAAATTCGTGGAACTCAAGCATGCCAGCTTGCTCTAGGCGCCTTAAATGACAATGATCCATTCGTGAGGCTTGCTGCCGTTACAAGCTTAGGAGAGATTGGACATGATATGGCTATAGAACCGTTGGTGAAGATAATGTTCAGCCAGGCTGAAGAAGAGGTCCGGGCATGGGCAGCTTGGAGTTTAGGGGAGATAGGAAATTCAAGAGCTATAGAACCCCTGCGCCAGGCCTATAAGGAGTGTCCTTATGAAGTAATGAAGATGGCCAAGGCCTCGCTTGCGGAAGTATTTCATCAGGAACCTTGACGTAATAAATATGAGAGAATTGTTAATTTGCACAACTGCCGCCTTAAAATTAGCCAAAGATGGCATTTTTTGTTTCTATTAGCAGCTGTTATACCTTGAGAAAGGTTCTTTTTATTGATGGGATGTTATTGTTACTTCTCATGAACCATGGACGGCTGCTTATATGAACAAAACGTTCTCTAATCCTGATCCTTGGAAATATTTCGCCTCAGAATATGAGCAAATAAAATATAAGCGACAAATCGATGTGATAAAAGATAGAAAGCCGAATCCAGAGCGTATTCTGGAGTTGGTCTCTGCAGAAGGCGCTCAAACACTATTGCTTGCAAAGCAATTTTCCTACACAAAGATTACGGGAATTGAGATCTCTCCAAATGCATTTCGAATAGCTCAAGAGAACTTGAAGGGTCATCGAGGACGAATTGAACTAGTGAATGCAGATATGATGGAGCATGAGCCTAGAATTGAAGAAAATACTTACGATGTCTGCATTTGGAGCGAATCTGTCTATTATATTGGAGCTCGGCTTACGTTCAATGATACCTACGAATTTCTTAAGAAAATGGTTGGAAAGCTTCGCGCAGGAGGATTATTGGTCATGGCGAACACTGTAGACTTATCTAAAGATTTACCAGAATGGATAGTGACGGAGAGGCCTTTAATCAATTGTTATTATAATTTTCTTTCAAGTCTTATTACACCTGCTCTCAAATCGATTTATATTGAGCAGAAGTTAGGAAGGATTTATGAGTATCAGATTTGGGCATTTCAGCGTTAAAAAAATTATGCATATAGTTTAATAAAAATTTTTTGGACGAAATAGAGAGGCTGGTGCTTCTGAATTTATATTAATTGGTTTCGAATTATGTATTCATCCATTAAAGAGCTGCTTAATTTGCAAACTGGCAAGAGTTGAATCGATTATCTAAACTCATCAGGCCACTGAAAAGCTCGGTTAATTTTTCTATATCCGGTATATTTATATGACCTTTATCTTTTGAAAAATGGGAGGTAAATGAACTTGATGGGTTCAAATGAGTTAGCCTTTGAGGTTTTCGAGGAGATGATGGATCTAGCTGAAGACCTTCATGTGGATGTTTCTGAGCTGGATAACGGCACGCTAGTTATAGATGCTGGCGTCAAGGTAAGAGGGGGCCTCTGGGCCGGCATATTTCTCAGTCGCCTCTGCATGGCGGATTTGGCTGATATCCAAATTATACCAATGGATTTGAATGGAACGTCTTTGCCCGGCGTACAAGTAGTAACGGATTATCCAGTAATTTCGTGCATGGCTTCTCAATGCGCTATGTGGCAAATCAAATCCGATAAATTTTTTGCAATGTGCAGTGGTCCGGCCAGAATTCTAGCCCGCAAGACAAAAGAACTTTATGAAAAGATAGGATTTGAGGAGCAATCAGATGTAGCCGTGCTTGTCCTCGAATCCAATAAGCTTCCCGATGCAACAGTAGCGTCTCACATCGCTGAAATGTGTGGGATCGATCCTGCTGACCTTAGGTTAGCAGTGGCTCCCACGAATTCAGTGGCTGGATTGGTGCAAGTTTCTGCCCGTGTTGTCGAAACTGGTCTTCATAAGCTTTTCACAATGGGCTTCGAGATCAACACTATTTTGAATGGTTGGGGCAAAGCGCCTATTTCGCCAATAGTTGGTGATGCAACCATGTGTATGGGTTCATCTAATGATGCCATTATTTATGGTGGGGAAACTTACTATACGCTTGAATATTCGAATATCGAGGAGCTTGAAGCATATCTCAGAGAGATGCCATCCGAGGCATCTAGAGACTATGGTTTACCTTTCTATAAGACCTTTAAGGCCGCAGGCTTCGATTTCTTCAAGGTGGATCATAATGTTTTTGCACCAGCCAAAATTGTTATGAACGATCTAAAGTCCAAGCAAACTTTGGTCGCCGGAAGAGTTAATCCAGAGGTATTGGCAGAGTCTTTCAATCTTAAGAATATCGGATCTACTAACGCATAAGTCAATTACTTATCATCAGCAATTTTTTTCGTAATCTTTGATTTTTGCGACATTCCCAGGCCAAATGTTCATAAGAATAATCAGATTGATCAATGATCTGATCTTTGGCAGGATAACATCAGGATGGTCATTTATATTCATTTTTTAAAAGTGTATAAATTTTATAATATAAACTAGCTGTATGCATCTTTTTGCTTTGTTCTCAAGAAGAATATTACAGCCGTCGATCGAAATCAATGAAGCAGGGAATGTTTAATTTTCTGTGCAAATTATTTTATTATCTAAATATTGAAATTCGTTACAAAACTTTTAATCCAAAAGACTTAACGCCTTCCAATCCTCTTCCAAGACTATGAACTTAGCCCACCGATTCTTCAAGCCAAAGCCAAGGATTGCTGAGAGCCCGCCAGTGAATTATTTGGATCTCAAGAGCAAGCCCTATTTCATAGTAGCTTCGGTGGAAGTCGGGAATACCACCACTAAATGTGTCCTGACTGCTACGGACATGAATACTGGGAAAACCTATATCGTTAACAAAACGATAAAGATGACGAGGGACGTCAGGCCGCCTAAATTTGGCGAAGAGGTTTTTGCACGCACCATTAATGGCACCCCTCTGACAAAGGAATCTATCGCCGAGCTAGTTCGTGATACATTAATCGAGAGCCATGAGAAAGCTAGGTTGGATATCAAAACGGATTTGCATTTTGTTGTAAGATCAACTGGGGTCGTAGCAGAATTGGATTCGCCTGATCAAATTGGCGCTTTTATTCAGGCCTTGGCACAGGGTTGTTTAACGGCCGGAGTGCTCCCCAGGCTAATGACTCCTGCAATGTCCATCCATAACATATTGGATAAATTCAAACGCTACACGCTGATCGAGAAAGTAACATTCAATGGGGCGGTAGCGTCTTGTTACCCACCTCAGGGAGCTACCGGAGTTGAAGTCGTTGCCAATGAAATGGAAGGTGAATTGGCTACTGCTGGGATTAAAGAAGGAAGTCGGTGGACGGATGTGGACTTTCGCAATCCTTGCTTATCCATGGATTTTGGGACCACTTTGGACGGTAGGGTAACAAGCGATGAATTGCCTTATTCACATACAGTAGGTAACTTGCTTGGTTTGGCGGGAGCCGTTCCAGATGCTGTCGTTCAGGGAACAGGACTGGTTGATAGACATACTGGTGCTACTCTTGATATCTTCGATTATAAATTGAAGCCGAATTACGGAAAAGAGGCTCAGCATTATGCTGATCAAATAGACGATTTAGTCATAGTTGAGAAAGTTCCTCTCAGCCGCAGCAAATATGGTTTAGTACCTGTGAATCCTGCAGCGGCTCGGCTCAACAATGTAGTACTAATCGGATGCGATGTTGGGATCAATGGAGGCAATCTATTTAGGCTATCTGAAATAGGTTCTGATTTATATAAATCTAAAGGTCAAAAAGTTTTATTCGGAACCATAGATCTCGTTTGTGCCCATATTGCACGCAGGCTTGTGGAAGTAGGCATAGATGCGGATATTGTGACTGAGAAAACAGCACTGGGGGTGACAGGGAGAGCAGGTATTACGGGAAATAAGCCGAACCTGATATTAGAAGAAATAGGAAAATTAGGCCTTTACAAAGAGCCAGAAAAGAATGTCGTTTTTGTAGATGATGGGCTGGCTCGAGGTGCTGCAGTAATGGCTCGCTGCATGAACTCAATGGGAACTCCACGAAATCCGTTAGGTGGCTTGAGACAAGGTAGGTGTATATTGAAACAGAGGATTGATTTTGAGTCAAATAAGGGTTTTGTAGCCATCCCACAAGCCGATAAGCCATTGGAAGAGACACAAGCTTATTTTGTTGGAGGACACACAAGAAGATAGATGCTCGGAAGTAGATATCGCCTCACGCCTAAGGAAGGCGAAGAAATACCTATCTCTCTATTAGATATTGAGCGAAAGAAGGAATTGCTTTGGATCTCATCCAAACTGATTCCTCAAGAAATGTTCCCTCCGTGTATAAAAAATTTGATTTCTAAACCTCTAAATGAAGTAGGCAGACATCGAAAGGCGGCCATTTTAGCGGCTTTCCTTGGCCAAGCAGGGTGGGATATGGTAGAGGCCAAGCATCTGTGGAAGAGGATTTTAGAGGGTTCAAGCATTTCTGAGAAGATATTTAAGAAATGGTTTCAGGAAATGCATTGTCCTATATGTGCGACCATTAGAAAAGAGAGTAAAGGTTATCCTGAGTTGGGTCTAGCGGGACTTGGTTTCTGTGTTACCGAACAAATGTGCAAAGAGTTTGATAGTCCTGTAAAGTATGCCGCAGGTCTGAGAACTGAAGAAGATTGGAATAAGGGAACCTTCAAGACGATAATGATCTTGAACTATGCACGGATTTTTAGTTGGCTCACAGGTCGTGAGAGCACGATAGAGTTATCCGAAAAGGAACGTGCTGATCTAGAAACATTAGCGATCGAGTTCGCAAATAATAAGAATATAGAAATTGTTTATACTAGAATTCGTATGAACAAAAGATTTAGACCTAAATTCTTCCTAAAAGTGATGGATGAACCCAGGAGGCATCTTCTGTCTGAGATTATTTAATCAGAAAAAGCAAAAGCTTTGATAGGTTTGTAAGCAAATTGTCCTCATTAAAAAGAGTTTGAAAAGAGCATTAGATTTTGCGGTTTCTGGGCCAGAGATGTTGTATTTTGGCTTTGCACAACAATCTTCGAATGCAAAAAGCCTTTTCATCTTTCCGGCAAACACATGGAATTGATACTGAAATATGAGATCATTTTCACCGCGGTTGGCATCAAAGGCGCTATGGCAGATGCGTATCAAAGGAAGACCATTTGTCCTATCTCATGGCATCAATTCCCGATGCAACCTGAGCTGCAAATTTTGCGAATATTGGTCTGAGCCAAAGCAGGAGATGAGCACACCAGCGATTCTAAAAATGTTAAATGAGGCAAGAGAATTCGGCATAGGCATCTATAATGCTTGGACTGTAGAGCCGCTATTGAGACCTGATTTACCGGAGATTCTGATGCATGCAAAAAAATTAGGTCTCATTACCTCGCTAATCACTAATGGACAGTTGCTTCGACTTAGGGCACATGAACTTCTAGACCTAGATTATCTATCTGTTTCCATAGATGGAATAAAGAGCTATAGAGCCATTCGAGGTGGCGATCTTCATCAGGTTTTGGAGGGGTTAAAGGCCGCCGATAAGCTAGGTCATGAGATTCTGATAAATTGCATTATTTGTGGTAAAAACCTTAATGAACTCGAGGATTTGGTAAAATTAGCTGAGTCCCTTGGCACATTCATATCCTTCGAGCCGATCAATGAAACGGGATTTGTTGATAAAAAGGTCTGGCAGGAGATGGGTTTAAGAGATTTGCATGCTTATAGGCAAGCGGTTGACAAATTGGTTGAATTAAAAAAAGGTGGCGCGCCTATAATCAATTCTTTAACTTACTTAAATATGATCAAAGAATTAAAACCTGAATATAAGTGCCACGCCAGTGAAATTATCCTACATGTTGCCTCTGATGGAACTATACAGAATTGTAGGTTATACAAGGAATCCATGGGCAATGTTTCTAACGGGCTGTTAAGCGTTTGGATGAAATCAAAAGAAAAGCGAAGAAGGATATCCTGCGAGTGCAACGGATGTCTTTTCTTTGGCTATGTTGAGAACAGTCTGCTTTATGAGTTCGTACCTGAAGTAATGGCCCACTACAAATGGATGTAAGGTTCAGTATTAAGTATAATTTTATCGACAATTATCATTTATTTATTCGGCTAACCGAGCTTCATGGGAGCCTTGGAATTGCTTCCTGTAGCAACATAGCTCTTTCCATAGCTTCCAAGAACTGCTTTCCCACTTGGTCCCTCCTTTACATACCTTATATTCTTGGATATGTATGAATTCTTATCTTGATCAGATGGACTGGAATCCCGCGAATCAACCCACGAATCTATCTCCTTCTCCATCTCAGATTGCTTTTTGTTCTGAGGCTTCTTATTCTCGTTTGAACCCTCTTGCTCTTCTGCATTTGATTTACGGGCCGGAACACTTGGTTCTTCAATGGTTTTGGCATTTGCAGTTTTTGATTGGGAATTTGCAGTTTTTGAATCAATTGCCAAATCAGTCTTTAAAGAACCAGAATTTGATTTAGCATTAACAGGATTGGCTGGTTCATTTGCTACAAGTGATCCATCTTTAAATAATGCTCCGGATTTGCTATTAATTTTTTCTTCAGAAGGTCCGACGTTTTGATTTGAAGGTAGGCTTGCATCTATGGAATTCGTGTTTTTCAAATCAGTCGATTTCGCATCTTTTTTATCTGCTCCATATAAATTGAGACTCTTCTCTATTGCAAGTCCTAGTTTTTCTGCTGTATCGAGCACTGCTGTTTGTAAGGGAGCTTGACTCTTATCACCTTTGACTTCCAATGCTGTTCTCGAAGTTTCGGTATCTGCTGAAGTATCTATTTCTTTCATTTTTCTATCCGGCTGATTTATTTCTATGCCGATTATTGGAGTAGTTTCAATAGTTTCTTGTTTCGAATCGACTAAGTTTGATTGCATTTGGATCGAATTATCAGTATTTGAACTTGAGGAACCCTTGATGGAGAATTCATCTTCTTGGTTTGGCGCAGCTTTTGTTTTTTTCTTAGTTTCATTTAGCTGTTCTTCATCCAGCAGTCCATTTTGTGAATCACTCGAGGTTCTTGTGTCAATAGCCGATGAAATAGATGTTTTACGGCTTTTCTTACTTTCGCGGTCATTATAAGATACCTCGCCTAAAACAACAAAGCGACCCTCTTCATCCAAGGTGACTGAATCTTTTCCAGAGGGATTGACTTTCTCTGAATCATTTATTGCATTCTTTGAGACATTTACCAACAGATCCTTCGTTCTGTATGGTTTGGCGAAGTCACCCTCCTTATAAAGTAATAGCTCCAATTTCTTCATGTCTCCTGGTTCTACAAATGAATAGCTTATCGGACCCTGCCAGGATTTGTTATGTTCCAGAGGAAAGTCTTTACTGAAGATTGTGGTTTTATTAAAAGAAAGGACTAATGTGTAATTAACGAGTCGATGTTCTTGATTATCTATTATTGCAGGAAGTATTTCAGGGTCATAAGCTTTAATATCAGTTATGGTTTTTGCAGAATCTCCTTCAGGTTTTATTATATATAGGTCGGTTATGCCATCTTTTTCTGAGGAACGGTTTGCTACAAATCCATAAGCAGATATAACAATGACTATTAAGCCAAGAATTAGTAAAATAATGGCAGTGGTCAATTGCCTATCCTTTCGCTTAAATTTCTTTGGTCCTTTATCGTATCCCAGACTAAATCTGCTTCGTCTTGGCAGAGCCGACCATCTTAGATAGGCCGCAATGGTTAAGCCAATTGTAAGAATAGCGAGTGAAAAAACTAGAGAAGCGGGATTAAGTCCTCTTGGCGTATGAATTAGAACAAAAGTTGCCAATCCAGCCAAAAGGATGTTTAAAGCTAATGCTAAAGCAAGACGATTCTTTAAATTGATATCGCTTTTGCCAGGGAAAAGAGCCGTGGTTAGGCTGTAGCCTGGAAGGAAAAAGACAAGAACCAGGCTGACATACGCGCCGAATTTTTGAACAGGTTCGGGAGATAGAACGACTAGAATTAATATCATTGTTGAAAGAAGGGCGCATGCCGCCAAATCCAAGGCTAGTGGCTCGTGATGTTTCAAATTATCCTTCCTCCCTCAAGGTTGCCCACTTTTTATATGCTTGCTACTTATAAAAACTTTTTCCTATATAATTCCGAGGATTGAAAAGAAATCTAATAGCCAAACCAGAAAAGGCTCCTCATATATAATAGATAAAATAGGTTTTAGAGGTAAAAGCGCCAAAATCCTTGATAAACGATCAGAACGACTATTAATTATATCATCATATCAGTAATATGGTTATTACTAACTCATCAATAATTACGGAAAAGGTTAGAGGTTATACTATAAATTTGACATATAAGCTACCTGAGATCGAAATATACTTTTAATATAAAGAGATATTTAGTTGCGATTATGCCCAGAGTATATGCGGAGATAAGCCCCGAACTTTACGGCAGGCTTAAGATGTTCATATCACGTGGGCGGGGTACACTTTATTGCCAACAATCTGAGGTGATTGCGGAAGCCATTGAAGAATACTTAGATAGGCATGAACGCAGAATATTTCGGGGATAGATGCAATATTTTGTTGCTAATTCAAATAAAATCATTGCCGTCCATCCACAATCAGTTCAATTCCTACTGGGCAGTGATCCGAGCCTGCAACTTCTTTTAGGATGAAAGCTGATCTAACCTGGTCTTCTAGTTTGTCACTTACAAAAAAGTAGTCTATCCGCCAACCTACATTTCGTTCTCGAGCTCGTGTCTTCAGATCCCACCAAGAATAATGACCGCCTTTATCGTGGAAAAGACGAAAAGTGTCTAAGAAGCCTGAAGATACGAGTTTATCAATCCATGCTCGTTCTTCAGGCAAAAAGCCGGAAACTTTTTCATTCTGCTTGGGTCTCGACAAATCTATTTCTTTGTGAGCTGTATTAACGTCGCCACATATTACTATCTTTTTTCCTTGAGATTTGAGGTTGTTAACCGCCGACAAAAAGACATCATAAAACTCAAACTTATATTTGAGCCGTTCCTTAGAGGCCTTGCCATTTGGGAAATATATATTAAAAAGTATGAATTTTCCATAATCAGCTACAATAGATCTGCCTTCGTCGTCGAAGTCTACAGGTAATCTGAAATTTATGCTAGCAGGTTTATTGCGTGTAAAGAGTCCAACGCCTCCATAGCCCTTTTTGTTGCTAAATGAAAAGAATGAATGGTAATTTGGAATGCTTTTCAATTCTGGAGGGACCTGGTTTTCCAATAGTTTTGTTTCTTGGATACAAAGGATGTCTGGTCTCTCCGTTTGAAGCCAATCAAGAAATCCCTTCCTGCAAATAGCTCTAAGGCCGTTTACGTTCCAGGTGAACAGGCGAATGATCTGCATATTGGAAGCCTCCATAAATGATATTATTTTCAGAGCACCATAATGATATTACTTTCAGAGATTAATTAGTTACGATCTTTGAATTCGGACCATAGGAAAATTTTTATCGACAAATTAGGGCTGGCACATTATTAGATCGTTTTCAATATCATAGTATGCCTTGAAATTCTCATATTGCCAATTCTTGCTCAGCCAATGAATATTGGCAAGGTGTTTGGGAAGAGCTGGTTGAATAAATTTGGAAATACGAATATTGCAAAGCAACGCGGTGGTTTGTGGTTTTGGGGGAGCCGCTCCAAAAGATCAGTTATGGTAGGCAGGAAGCTTGAGCCTCTGGGAACATCGACATTATACTATCAATCCTTTCCAAATAATACAACGCTTATATTGAATAGGACATCGCTGACTATTGAAAAGAATGCTCTATTACTCCTGACTTCAACGCTCCATACCTTATGGATGATCCGTGGATGCTTGCACAAATGACTGGACGCGCAGTATTGCAGAGATCATTACCTTTTTTGATATCTCAATCAAACAAATTATTAATTCATGATCTGCAATGAGTAGAATGAAGGATAAAAATCTTTACTTATATGGAGTTACATTCCGGAGAGAGTTGATCATATGTTTCCTGGATTAGGTGGAATGGGTGGACGGGGCGGCATGAGCCCCAAAAAAATGAAAGGCATGTTAAAAAACATGGGCATAGGTATAGACGAGCTCGAGGATGTAGAAGAGGTCATTATACGCCTAAAAGATAGGGAGATTGTTATCGAAAATCCCGCGGTTGCTGTAATGGATGCGCAGGGCGTTAGGTCTTACCAGATTTCAGGAGTGCCCAGAGAGAATGTCAAGCTCGAAATACCAGAGACAGATATCGAGCTCGTCGTCGCCCAAACAGGGGTTGAATCTGAGGAGGCAAGAGCTGCTCTAATTGAAGCAAAAGGGGACATTGCGGCAGCCATAATGAGGCTGGGTACCAAATAATTTAGGAAGTTTTCTACGTATTAAGCAATTATCGCATTATAATTTTCGGATCCAAATTGCATACAATTCAGAAGCCCATACACGATCCTATTTACGGGGCCATTTACCCTGATGAACTCGAGTGGTTACTGATAAAATCTAGGCCAATGCAAAGGCTGAAAGGCATAAAGCAACTAGGTCTTGTTGATACAGTATATCCTGGTGCCAACCATACGAGGTTCGAACATAGCTTAGGCACAATGCACATGGCTGGTCTAATTGCTAAACGGCTTGAACTAAGCCCGGAAGATGTTCACAAGGTTAGGTTGGCTGGATTGTTTCACGATGTAGGCCATTCAGCATTATCGCATGCCGTTGAAGGCGTGTTAAGCCGCAATCCCGAGATACAGCCAATAGTCGCGGGAATGAAAGTCACCAGGCACGAGGAATTCTCTCGTGAGATCATCCTAGCACATCCCTTTGGTGAAGAGGCCATGGAGTTGGCTGACAGGATATTTGGAAATGCTGAAAATTTATTTCGGGATGTAGCTAGAATCTCGATAGGAGAAAAGCCTATTTTGGGACAGATCGTATGTGGAGATATTGATGCTGATAGAATCGATTTTCTTCTAAGGGACTCTCATCATTCAGGGGTAAATCTTGGTATTATTGATGCAGACCAGATCATCCAGGCCCTACTTATCTATAACGGAAGGATAGTTCTGGCTGGAAAGAGCGACTATAGATCTGAAATGTCTCGTACAGCGGCTGAATCTATGTTGATTGCCAGATCTCATCACTATAATGCTCTTATTTATCATCCTCAAGTGCAATCTATAAGGTCTATGTTATTGGCAGCTCTTGAAGCATCCTTCAAGGACATAGATGTCGAAGAAGCGCGATCTCGAGTAATTCAATTTTTCAAAGAATATTCCGATTCGGATCTTCTTCGTTTTATTTGGGAAAAGGGTGATGAAACGTCACGAGAGATTCTGCAACGCATAAATTATGGTCGCGAGTATCCTCTAGCTGCCAGATTTGATGATAGGCGGCTGCCTCCGGGCACAAGAATGGCATTGTCCACTATATCAAGAGATGGCAGAATGAGGAAGCTATTTGAGGATAGTCTTGGTAAGAAGTATGCAGGCCTAGTAGATATTTCCGTAGGCAGTGGCGTGCCTAATTCCATGCGTACAGAAGGTGACGCTTTTTTATATGATGAATCAGCTTTGGCTGCAGGTCTTGTGAAATCTTTGACTCGTCAAATCTCACTTTCATTCTTTTCAGACTTTCAAATCGAAGTACACCTGTAAGATGTAAAGGAACAGGCTTTAAAGCTTCTCGGCTTTATTCGTACTGAAAAGTATCTTCCCGTGGATGGATTGTTATTGATTTTTTATTCTTTGCACAATATATTTAGCGAGATCTTCGGCGAACGAATCCTTGTACCTAGAATAAGGAATATTTCATGGATATATAGGATTGTGAGCCGGCTCAAAGATCATGATAATTTGACTGGCCTGTACGACTATTCGTTCCAGTTTGACTTTGGATTTCCTTACAGTGAGAGGCTCTTTGAGGATATACAAGTCTTAGTGGCAATGGGCATGATCTACCAAGACCAACGCAATTATGAATTTGAGGGAAAGTGGCTTCAGCGATATGAATATATGCTCACTGCAGAAGGTCTGGACTATTCGAAGACGATAGCTGCATCCTATATAAATGAAGCGAAAACGGTCCAAAGCTTTTTGAAAACGGAGAGGCACACTATACCATACGATGTGGTTAGCTTGCTTCTTAAAAGGTATATTGGCCGTGACCAAGAGAAACCAGCATATGCTTGAAGAGATGCTTAACCTTTTACTGATTGAGATGGCTGATATCGAAGATGGTTTAGAGGAGGGTTTGGAGGCGTTAAGGCATATTGGTAAGCTAAGCTATGAGTTGGAGCAACATATTCGGCTGGTAATGAGTGACATTTCTCAGTGGATTGATGAATGCACTCTAGCTGTAGAATCTTCGCCTATCTTGTTGCGGAGGATGCAGGTTCATCTAGGAAGACTTGGTAGATTGTTGATTTTTATTGAGGAATTACAACAAAATTAGATCTTCTTCTACAAATTTTAGGATAATCAATTCTTGCTAAAAAACCAGCTTTTTGAATTTCGAAATTAAGAAATTGACGTCTATAAACTCTTTTAAATAAAAAATAGATCTGACAGGCGCATGCACATTTCGCACACGTCTGCCGTTGATCTAAATTTCAGCTCATTTCTCCTTTTGTATAGCCAGGCCAATCCATTTGTCCAGGTCCAATCACTACCGGTTCAATTGGGGTCCAGTTTTGTCCAATAAAGTCAATAATGGATCCAGGAGCTTCAATGTTACCAGGTTGACTTGTATAAATATTATACGGAGAGAACCCATATGTATAGTTTTGAGGCATGCCTGGAATCCAATTAGCACCAAGAAAGGCTGCGATGCTAGGCGTCGTAACAAGTGACATCTGCGCAGGATCATTTAAATAATCTTTTCCGTGCGATAATGTCAAGTTCTTTGGGGAATTCACCAAGAGAGGTTGCACCGCCCATATACTGGGCGTCAATAAACTCAAGGCCAGTATGGCGATTAGTGCTATCATGATTGTTCTCATGTGACTTGGCATTATCAACAGGTACCCATAAATCTTTCTGTCATCTTAGAGAAACCTAGGCCCCATCTAGGTCTCAAGCAACAACTGGAAAAGAGAATTGATTAGAGACGAAGTCCTTCTTTATATAGGCCTATTCAATACCTTCCATAATTTTCAGATCCGCTATGGTAGCTTCAGGATTCAAGGTTAAGTGCTCTGCCACTTTGGGTTTATGAACTAACTGGCAATCAATACATGTCCAAACTCGTTTTCCTCTTTTTGTTTTAACAAAGTTCCCCAGCTTTCTATCCTTGCATGGATAAAGTGGGCAAAAACAATGCGTGCAATCTTGATCTTGGAAATGATGGCAGGGGTAGTATTCACAATTACTTTTTCCTGTAGATCTTGCGGGTTGATCTGTTAATTTTTTTATGAAACAAGGATTATCTGTAACCAGGCCATCTGCACCAAGTCTGAGGAGCCATATTGCTTCTTCTTTCTCGTTCACTATCCATGGACAGACCGCTATTCCTTGTCTATGAGCCTCTTTGAAGAGATTTGGATTAGTCCTGCGAGGAAAAATGAAGTCCGCTTCAGCCCACTTGGCCAGTTCTACTGGCCTAATTGGCAGAGAAGCAATTATGATGCCAGTTCTTAATTCTGAAAGCGACTTTATTTCGCGTAGGCTAGCGTGGTAAAATGAGGTTACCAAAGCTTCTTGTCCCTCAAGTTCATCAACGACCAATTCTTCGATGCCCTCTTCTTTCATCTCCACTACAATGCCTAATCTGAGTTTCTTTGTGAGATCAA
This sequence comes from Methanotrichaceae archaeon, assembly GCA_022865315.1. GTDB lineage: Archaea > Halobacteriota > Methanosarcinia > Methanotrichales > Methanotrichaceae > JALHSR01. The sequence continues at coordinate 22,973 of JALHSR010000068.1, forward strand.
TAGCTTGTCGAAGGGTTGGGATCTCTTGGCCTTCCACGTTCATAGTTCTAATCTCATCCAGGCTAAGATCCTCGACTTTCCCTGACCGTCCGGTAGTCCTTTCCATTGTTTCGTCATGCATAAGCACCAAGACACCGTCATCAGAGAGCCTGACATCAACCTCTACATAATCTGCTTTACAGAAAGCGGCTGCACGAATGCTCTTCAAGGTGTTCTCAGGAGCCAAACCTCTGGCTCCGCGATGCCCGATGACAAGAGCCATACCATGACATAATCTTGAGAATATATATATCTATATTTGAATTCCGGAAAATGGTTATACTTATTGGAGCCATTTCAGATCGAATGCTTGGGAATTTGGAAATGTTTACAAATTTAAAAAGAGATGTGGCGCAGATAAACTTAGATCCTCTCCAACGAGGTGGGATCCTGACTCCTGAAGCACGTGCGGCGCTAGTCGAATGGGGAGATGGGTATTCAATATGCGACTTTTGTGGTGGAGCCATGGATAGGATCAAAAGCCCGCCGATAGAAAATTTTGTGCATGAATCGCTACCTGAATTCCTAGGAATCGATGAGGTAAGGATTACTCATGGTGCGAGAGAAGGGATGTTTGCAGCTATGCATGCTATCTGTCAAAGTGAAGATTGGATTGTGTGCGATAGTAATGCGCATTATACTACGGTTCTGGCTGCAGAGCGAGCCGGCTTGAAAATCGAGTTTATACCATCAAGCGGCGAACCTAGTTTTAAAGTTTCGCCAGAAGGATATGCCAAAGCTATAGAGCGAGCTTATGAAAAAAAAGGTAATGTAACCATGGCAGTTCTAACGTATCCGGATGGGAATTACGGTAATATTGTGGGTGTAAAGGCTGTTTCTGAAATATGTCATGATTATGGCATACCTTTAATGCTAAATGGTGCCTATGCGATTGGGCGTATGCCTTTTAATGCACGCAACCATGGAGTCGATATAATTGTTGGCAGCGGGCATAAGTCTATGGCGAGCTCCGGGCCTATAGGCGTTTTGGGCGCTACAGAGGATTATGCTAGGACCATATTCAGATGTTCATCTCTCAAGAAGAATAAAGAAGTTGAGCTCTTGGGTTGTACTGTGCGTGGAGCTGGATTGCTCACAATGATGGCATCTTTTTCGGCAGTTGTTGAGCGTGTCAGTAGTTGGTCGAAGGAAGTGGAGAAAGCTCGGTGGTTTGCTGATAGGATGGGTCAACTAGGAATAGAGCTCCAAGGTGATATACCTCATAATCATGATTTGATGTTTTTCAAGGCCGAAAACCTCTACGAGATATCTAGGATGGCTAAGAAGGGAAGACATTTCCTATACAGAGATTTGAAAGACAGGGGTATCTGTGGGATAAAGCCCGGTCTGACTAAACAATTCAAACTGAGCACTTATTTGTTGGGTGAATCGGATTTGGAAAATGTTCTTGTTGCTTTTGATGAGATCATCACCTCTTATACTTAGCTGTATTATTTAAGGCATAACCTTTATTGAGATAAATTTAAAACAAGCGCAAGCGGCTGTGGTCCAGCGGTCATGACACGGGCTTCCCAATGCCGCGCTCGAAATCGCTTTGCGATTTCTCGCACGGCAGGCGGGTTTCTCGCTTTATTTCCCAAGTAGGAATTGAATCGGATTTTTTCTGCTCCTTATAGAGGGTCTAATATAATGAGGGATCAATTAAAAGTAGATTGGAGCAGAGATCATGAAGCAAGTGACATAGAACCTGCATTAGGGCGATATAAGCGATTTCTTGAAGGCATAGGATTCAGTGAACAGACTATAGAAAGTTATGTCCGTCGCGTAAGAAAATACCTTGAATTTGTAAAGAATGATCAACCTTCTGTTGAGGAATTTGATCAATTCAGAGATTGCCTGCTTGCCAAAAGGTTATCTCGCAATACTCTTAATAATTATGGTTTTGCGGCTAAGAAATATCATGAAATGATAAGGAATCCGGTTAAATTTGCTTATTTAAAGCCTGACGATTTGATTCCTCATTATTTCAATAACGACGACATTGCCAGGATCTTTGACGTATGTCGCAACTTAAAGCACTATTGCATGCTTATGGTCATGTTCTATGGAGCTTTGAGGGCATCAGAAATTTGTAGGCTTAATGATGAGGACCTGGATTTTGAAGCCAGGACTATTAGATTAAGGCATACCAAAGGCAAGCGTGAGGCAATAGTCCCTATTAATGAAAAGATAATTCAGATTCTTCGAGATTACCTCAAAGTTAGACCTTCTGTAATTGTAGATAACGAGAAACCGCTATTTTTTACTGATTTCTTGCGCCGATGGAATAGAATGGATGTCTATAGGATGTTCATTAAATATAAAAAATTGGCCAGAATTAATAAACCTGGGGGAATTCATGTTTTCGGAAGACATTCACCAGCGAGCATAATGGTAAAAAATGGCTGCGATATAATGACAGTAAAAGAGATAATGCGACATAAAGACATAAAAACGACGGTTAGATATCTACACATCGATGATAAGACTAAGCGAGAGAAATATGAAAAATTTTTAGTAATATAAAGATTTGATTTGTTATTTTAATTATGGGCAACCTAGATTCTTCGCAAATAGGAGCTTTCGGTTACGCGGTCGAAATGGAAGAGGCTGCCGAGAGAACCCTCGCAAACGCACAGGAACTGGAATCCTAAAGCGAAATTGTAAATGAGGAGCGCGTTGCTCGGAGACACTTGGGGAATCCTGAATCAATACTTTTGCTTGGAAAGACTGCTCAGTTCTTCGAACACTTTTTTTAGTGACACACCTCCATCACTATTAATTATTATATTTCCCCCTAAACCCCCCCCATTTACTCGGTGGGGGAGAGGGAGGGGGGAAAAAGGAAAAAAACATTGCCGCCGATTGTGGTATGTGACAGCACCGTTCACCACCGATTATTTACTGTTCTTTGCCGCATAAAGCTCTTGCAGTAATGGCCTGCTCGCAAACCGCATCAAGTCCAAAATCTCTTGCTTCGTGAACTTCTTATCATCGAGAAAATTGTGCATTTCGATATTGGTGTACCTCAAAAACCGGTTGTATCCCTCTTTAATCGAATTGCACACCAACGCATCCAACTGCGATTCACTGAGCACGACAACATTCCCAGTCTGTTCGGGTGTGGTCGGTGTCGGTGGCGTTTCCCTGCGTGCAAGCTCCTCTTGAAATTCGGCCAAAGTTGGTGACTGCACACGGATATACCACTTGACGTAATCGGTCGGCACCTCATTCAAGTCTTTTCCCTTATACTTCCCGAAAGTTACTACGGCCATATTCTCTCCTCACCGAAACAGTTTTTCACCATTAGGACAAATTAACACATATACTTTTTACATATATATACATTTTATGCCTCAATAACCACTAAAT
>JALHSR010000006.1 GCA_022865315.1 Methanotrichaceae archaeon
AGAGTATTGGATCCAGAAAGGCCATTCATTCTACGAAAATGGCTCCTACAACGAAGCTATAGATAGCTACAATCGAGCTATAGGCATCCAACCTGGAAACTCGGAAGCCTGGAAAGGTCAAGGGTTATCTTTGGCCAAGCTGAATCGTTACAAGATGGCTCGAATGAGCTTTGATAAGGTTCTCAAAGCAAATCCTAACGACAAAGACCTCTGGCTGGAGAGAGCTATAGTCACTGAGAAGCTCGAAGATTATGATGAAGCTTTAAAGAGTTACAATTGGTCCTTAGCTTTGGGTGTTAACAATACGATCGTCTGGCTAGGCAAAGGAAATGCTTCAATGGCAAAAGGCGACTTCGATCTGGCTTTGATGTGTTATGAGAACGCCTCGAGGCTCGAACCTGGACTTTCAATGGCCAAATGGGGAATTGTAAGGGCACTGGAGAGGAAGGGACGATCCATAGCGCTGCAGGATCGGCCGAAAGAGGCTCTAAAAAGTTTTGACCAAGCATTAAGTTTAGATCCCGGAAGCGTTGCTGCGCTTGAAGGAAAAGCTGAGGCTTTAACATCCCTAGGAAGTTTTGATGAGGCCTTGGAGACCTTTGAACTTCTGTCTGCTTTAGACCCTGCTCAAGCTGCCAAGGGCAGGTCTAAAGTCATGGTGAAAGAGGCGTATGACCTAACCAAACGGGGAAACCTACAGGAAGCTCTGTGGCTTTATGAAAATGCATCAAAACTGGATCAGAGCAATGAAGATGCTATTAAAGGACTGTCACTTTCTCTCTTGGCTAAAGCCGGTCAATTAAAGGAACAAGGCAATTTCGAGGAGGCGCTCAAAGTCTACGACCGAATATTGTTATTGAATCCAGAGAGTATTGAAGCTCTAGATGGGAAAAGGAAAACAATATTGTCACTAGAATCTAAAAAAGAGGTTGGCTTAGAACTAAACGCCACTGGCGCTAATCTTACCTCTCAGATGGATCTTGATTACCGCGACAACCTGACCAGGAGCCTCGATTTGTTTCGAAATGGTTCGTTTCTGGATGCATTAGCTAGTTTCAATAAATCAATTAAGATCGGTGGAAAACAGCCAGAACCTTGGATTGGAAAAGGGCAAGTCTTGCTAGAAATGAAAAGATACCAGGAGGCTCTGGAATCATTTGACAAGGTCATTGAGGTTGATTCTAAAAATCATGTGGCTTGGGCAGGAAAGGGCCACGCATTAGAAAAGCTTGGCCGTTTCAGAATGGCTCATTTGAGCTATCGAGCTGCTCTTAATGAGGATATCAACAACGGTTCGCTTTGGCATACTTTGGCCAGATTAGAGCATGCGATGAAGAATTATGAAGAGGCTTTGGAAAGCTACAATAAAGTGATTCAGCTTCAACCGAACAAAATTATAATTTTCCAAGAAAAAGGCGAGCTACTTATGGAAATGGGTTTATTTAAAGATGCAATTGAGGTCTTTGATCAGGTATTGCGTGTGGACAAAGATAATACTGCAGCGCTTACTTGGCAAGGAGAAGCATATTCATTCTTGAATATGTCTGACGTGGCCTTAGGTTCTTTCGATAAAGTTCTATCCATCAATCCAAGAAGTATTCGAGTTATGATTGATATTGGTGACGTCTTATTTGCAAAAGGAAACTATGCGTCTTCCTTGCAGGCCTATGAACGATCATTAGCTATAGAACCCAATAATACTAGGGCCGTATTAGGTCAGGCCGATGCGCTTTTTGCGTTGGATAAGTATCAATTGGCATTAGAGGCATATAATCATGCATTGAATCTTGATCCTCAAAGCCTTCAAGTCTCACTAGGACGAGCAGACTCTTTATTCGAATTGAACCAGTTTGTGCCAGCACTCGAATCTTATCAGCGCGTGCTTTCTCTTGATTCTAAGAATAATAAGGCACTTCTAGGCAAAGCGCGCGCATATTTGGCCATTAAGGATTTGAATAATGCTCTAGAGACCTATAACACCCTGTTATCGTATGAACAAGAAAATTTTGAAGCAATCATGGGCAAAGGAGATCTTCTTGCCATTCAGGGAGATTACTATGATGCCAAGAAATGCTACGATATTGCGTTGGAATTAGATCCTTACAACATCGAAGCCCTTTATGATAAAGGTAACGTTCTCCGCGCCATTGGTAATTATTCGTTGGCGCTCGAAACGTTCGAAAGGGCCCTGTCGATTGAGCCTCGAAATGTAGTTATTTTGGATGGGATAGCTGAAGTCGTAATTCTTAAACGAGATTATAAAAGAGCCCTTGAATTATTTGAAAAAGCTTTAAATATTGATAACCGGGATGTAAGAGCCTTATTAGGCAAGGGTGGAGCGCTCTATCAGTTGCATAATTACGATTTAGCTTCAGAGAGCTATGAAAGGGCACTAAGCCTAGATCCCGAAAATTCGATGGCTTTATTGGGCTTAGGAAATGTGTTATGTGCCAAAGGTGATTACGAGTCGGCTCTAGAATTTTTTGACCGCGCAGTAACCTATGATGGACAAATAGGCAATGCATTGATAAACAGAGGACTTGCGCAGATAGCCTTGGGACATTATATGGATGCATTAATGGACTTTGAAACCATTCTGAAACAAGACCCCAATAACTATGATGCTTTGTTGAATAGGGGCAGTCTTCAGGCTTTTTTGGGAAACTTTGGCCCAGCATCAGAATCATTCCTAAAAGCTGCTCAATTAAATCAAACAAGCCAAGAGGCTTGGTACAACCTCGGTTTGGCTCTTTATGAAACAAAGCATTATAACCAGTCAGCAGAAGCGTTTGCAAAAGTTCTTAACCAGAATCCAAATGACGCCTCAGCATGGTACTATCGAGGTTTGGCCTTAAACATGACAGGTCAGTTTCACAATTCTTTTAACAGCCTCACCCATGCCACCAAACTAGATCCAAAGAATCCCGAATTCTGGTACAGCAAAGGTTTGGTTTTGGTTGCGCTTGCGCGCTTTAAAGAGGCATTGGAATGTTTTGATAACGTCATTAAATTAGATCACAACAATAAAGATGCTATTTATAGCAAGAATCTCAGCATGAGTTATCTTAAAAAAGTTAAGATATAAGACGTCATATTTAGATATATATGCGAGGATTCCCAAAAACTTGCACAATATCACTATAATTTATATATCGCTTATAAAGATGCGCCTTAAATTAGAGGTTATTATGAATCCTCATGCATATGCGTTTAACTCAAGCAGATGTTCTTAGCCGGTGAATTCAATAATTTAGGCGGTGGGCAACCTGAAGAAAAATGAACCTTCCGGCCAAGCTATTTTACCATCTGCTTTCGACTCTTCTTTTTTGTTGAAGGCCATTATTTTGTTGGAGGTCAGGGATCATCTGGACCAGTCTATACTGCCTGTTGTTTCTATTGCCCTTTCTTTCCACCAAGCCATCGCGGCTCATTCTTGATAAATATGTGGAGACAGTACTTATTTTTATATCATCCGATACTGTCTCATATCTCTCCCTTAGTTCCTGAGATGTGAACCATGCATCTGGAAATTCGTATTTTATGAATTTCTCCAGACGCTCCATCAATGTTTCACCAACATCGTAGGATTTAGCAGCATGGACATCCTCATCAAAATTCGAGAACACACCGGACGCGGTCAAGAATCCAATAATCTTTTCTCTGATGGCTTCTCCTTCCATGTTCTGCGACTCGAATTCGTGGGCGGACTTAAAACTTTTGTTCTCGATTTCGATCTTGATTCTCATCTCAGCCCTTCTTTTATCTATCGGAAATATTTGCCTGTGAATTATATCGAATAATTTTTCGATATGGTCCGAACAACTTCCAAACAAACTGTTTATGCAACGTCGCCAGCTTTAAACTTTTTCAGCTGTCGTGTGTGTTGAAACAATGTGAAAGCTTTTCAAGTTCCTCAAAGACCAATGATCCTCTCCTATTTTCCGATTCGCAATTCTGCCAGATCGGATGAGTCCGAATACCCCCAAATCGTCCTCCATCCGATCTTTGTGCTCCCTTAATGCCATCCCTTTTTATGTTCACAGATTGTGAACGCCCATAATGGCTCTCTGTTTCTTTCTCTCTATTCGAGCCAGATGGCAACGTTCAAAGACTGTGAATCACATCCAATTCGGATATCGGGTTCAAGTCCTCTACCCCTCGTTTGCAAGCTCCATTTGCACATCCCTTTTGCCATCCCTTCCCAGCAAAATAGAGCTGATCAATTCGATAGACCCGAAACCCGTTCCTTGAATGATACGTCCCTTCTTTACGCTCTTCGTACCATCCCTTTGCAGAGGCATATTGCTTTGCATTATATTGGAGAAATTGGTCTGGCTTTCTCAATCTCCTGGTGACTCCCTTCCCCCTCATTGCTACTTCCCATTGATGCCATCCCCTCAAGATGAGGTTCTTCCTACAGGCAAAAGCGCAATCAGAATCATTATCAAGCTCTAGCATTTTAATATTTGCGGGATGCAATAGAGATAAAGACTCTGATTCCTCGTTCATTTATGCCCCTCTACTGTCCTAAGATTCTATGAAAGCCCATCCATCCCCTCTGATGAATAGCTTTTTCAAATCACCCTTTCTGGATGTGGTCAGATTGGATTTCACTTCCGTTCTGACATCATTCACCTTGTTATAGAAGTATATAAACTTTTCTAGGAGTTGAACGTTGTAGTTAATAGCTAAAAACTGCGTTTATTTCTTATTTATTGAAATAAAAGCCTATTTATGGTCAAAATAGCCTTCACAAGCATTCGGAAACTGTGAACAAGATCGAGAAATCGTGTTTATTGAATCTGATAGATCTCTATTTCTTAGAGAATGATTATCCTGTGGCCTTATTAACACATTTAACAATTGGATGTACATTTTAAGCCGGCTCCCTTTTAAAATTTTTGGATCGCGAGATAATTCATATGTAGTTGCGAGTTTAGGCAATCATGTAAATGATAAAACAAAAGAAAATTTGGCTCATTGTCACGGATTCAATAAGGCAGTTAGCACGTCTCGAAGGCCAAAAAACTCAAGAGGCCTGATGAAGTTCGAAGTGTTCATCAATTAGCCAGTCACTAATCTCCTTTAGATGCCGGCGCTTGCGCTCGTCTTCTGCCATTAGCCGGAAGACCTCAAATAGATCTTCGTCCATTGGAATCCCTAACCCGTTGGTTTGCATTTAAATCTATCGTCATGTTACTAGTGCTCTGTAACATTAATTTTACAATTTCAAATAATGCCTTCGGAGCTTTGCTCTGGCATTATCTTTGTTGAACCTCCACCTTACTGATGCCCCGATTGCATTCCTTTCTTGCTCCCAGATGCTAACCTCGTGGGCTA
>JALHSR010000069.1 GCA_022865315.1 Methanotrichaceae archaeon
AGAGCTTTTCACATTGAAATCAGGAGATTCTGTAATTGAGGAAATATATAGCTTCAAGGATAAGGGCGGTCGTGATCTGGCACTGAGGCCTGAGCTTACGGCGCCTGTAATGCGTATGTATGTGGATAAGCTGCAAAATGCCCCTAAGCCCCTGCGGCTCTATTACTATGGTAACTGTTTTCGTTATGAACGACCTCAGAGAGGGCGATTCAGAGAGTTCTGGCAGCTGGGAGCTGAGTTAATCGGAGGAACTAGACCAGATTCTGAGGCTGAAGTGATCGCTCTAGCCGATACGATTCTGAAGGGCGCTGGTATAGAAGGGGATTTACATGTCGGATACTTGGGATTGATCAGATCTCTATTAACTAAGATTGCCCCTGCGCACAGGTCTCCTATATTGAGAATGGTGGATAAACATGAACGCAAGCATCTCAAAGAGTATCTTGAGGATATAGGCGCCGACCATCTTGGAATTCTCGAGCTTATCGATTCAAAGAATAAAGCTGCACTGGATCGGGCTGTAGAGATATCCCGAGATTTGAAAAGCGTACCGGAACAAGCCAATTTCAATGAATTGAATTCGAGGATGGAGCTATCTGAAGCGTCCAAAATAGGTGGCCGAACATCAAGCCGGTTGAATAAGGAACAAAAAGCTGAATTAGGGCTTGATGAGTTTCAGCAAACGATCGAACTCTTAAAAGCATATGGACTTCAAATCACTATAGATTTTGAGATCGTTAGAGGCTTGGAATATTATTCTGGGACGGTCTTCGAGATATATGCAAGTGGTTTGGGAGCTCAAAATCAGATCTGTGGTGGAGGCAGCTATGAGCTGGCTAGTTTATTTGGTGGATCAAAGACGAATTCAACTGGGTTTGGACTGGGATTTGACAGAGTGATGGAGATAGCAAAAATCGAATCTGAGAAGAAGCCTCCTGTATTCTTAGTCTTCACCCCAGATGTGAAATTTGAGGCAATAAGTTTAGCCCAAAAGATGCGCAAAAAATTGCCGATAGTTATTGACGTTATGGGTCGGGGATTAGGGGCCCAGCTCAAGAATGCTGCGAATGCTGGAGCTCAATATGCCATTATTGTAGGAAGAAGCGAGCTGGATTCAGGAAAGTTGACATTAAGAGATATGAAGAGTGTTCAGCAGCACAGTTTGAGTTTAGATGAGATTGAAGAGAAGATTGTCGATAAATATGAGCTTCGATAGGACCAACTAAGACCCATTTCTGGCGATAATAATTGGGGCCGGGTCAAACGTTTTTTTTCAAATGGGAATCAAACAAGGGCCGTAGATAATAGTATCATAACGATAAAAGTTAGTGCGATAGCGCAGATAAGGATAATGTCGATGTATTTATGTTTTGCAAATGCTCTTATGAAACCGTCTTGGTTTTCTGTTGTCTCAAGAACCCCCATTTCCAACACCCTTCCTGTTATTCTAATTATAATTAGACATCGCGATTTATATATCTTTTTGGTGTAAATTTTCCTATAAATAAACTAGACTCTGTCAAATATAGGCTTTGAACAAATCCAAATGATATTATGCATGGGATTTATGGAGACCTGCCAGAAACATCGGATTAAAAAATTATAGAAGATTGATATTAAAGGAATAATTGAATACATTTAAGAAAAATTTTTAATCAAATTTAGATAATTCGATGACATCTTGACTCAAAGCAGACCCATATTTTCAAGCTGTCGGCGCACTATTCGTACTCCTTCTTCACACTCCTCAGGAGACTTACCACCTGTCACGACCAGCTTTCCAGAGCTGAATATCAAGACAACTACTTTGGGTTGTTTAATCCGATACACTAACCCAGGGAATTGTTCCGGCTCGTACTCAATATTTTCAAGGCCTAAACCCAGGGCTATAGCATTCAGGTTAAGATCGGTTTTTAGATCAGCGCTGGCTACAATATTTTGGACATGGATTTCGGGTTCCAGGTTGATAGTATCGAAACCTATAGACTTAAGAGTCTTTGCCATATTAGTTATGACTGTTCTCACATCTCCGACGTTCTTAGCTCCTGTACAAACTACTTTACCAGACGTGAATATTAGGAAAGCCGCTTTGGGCGACTTCACTCTATAAACTAGCCCAGGAAATTTCTCTTTATTATATTCCGCTCCCTCAAGCTCGGCTTCGATTTTTTGGAGATTGAATTCATCCGCAAGTTTCGTGGATGCCACGACATTCTCAATATTTATCGTTGATTCCATACTTTATTGTCTCCAAACCCGCCACTAATATACCCAAGTATATAAACTATGGTATTTAAGCTTTATAAACTTGGTTGGACAGGCAGCCTTAAGTGAAAGGCGGACGGTCGATCATAAAATAAATTTTTTAGGGTTGTTGTCTGTCAGCTATTATATGATATATTTTTATAATTTTATCTCTTTAAAGAAACGAAGCCGCCGATGGGATTCGAACCCATGATTTGCTGATTTTTCGGGTTACCTTACGAATCAGCCGCTCTAACCGGGCTAAGCCACGGCGGCTCAGATAATGCATCTTCAATCCCAATTTAAGGATTACGATCGTCCCCCCGTTTATCAGATTTTCTTTCAACTTCTTGCCGTTGTATTTCATTTACGAGGTGGGGAAGGAAGATCCCTATATCTGTTACCAGGCCTATTGCTTGAGCTGACCCACGATCCATTAGTTTTGTTACAGTAGCGGGATTGATATCTACGCAGATGGTCTTAACATAAGATGGCAGTAAATTGCCTACTGCAATTGAGTGAAGCATGCTTCCCATCATGATGACCATCTCGACCCCGTGCAAAGCCTTCTCCATGGCATCTTTGGCTTTGACTGTGTCAATGATGACCTCAGGCAATGGTCCGTCATCTCGTATGGACCCTGCAAGGATGAATGGAATGTCTTTTTCAATGCACTCGTACATGATGCCGCCTTTCAACTTTCCTTCATCTATGGCATTTCTGATAGAGCCACTGGCCATGATTTCGCTTATTGCATAGATGTGGTTTCTGTGGCCACCTGATGTAGCATTCCCAGCACAATCCATACCAAGGCTGGTTCCAAATAACTGGCGCTCTATATCATGAACAGCTATGGCGTTTCCTGCTAGTAGTACATCTACATAACCATCACGAATGAGTTTGGCCAGGGAAAGTCCTGCTCCAGTATGGACTACGGCTGGACCACAGACCACACCAATGCGGCCATTGGAATGCTTGACGCTGATAATTTCCTCGGCTAACTGTCTAACCAGCGCACTGCTAGGTCTTTCAGAAGAGACCTCATTTGACATGAAACTGAAGAATGATCTCTTTCTAGGGCGTTCGGGAGGAACGACCTTAACGCCCGAGGTTCCAAGAACTATTTGATCCCCTTTTTTTATATGCCCTATTGGTGTGCAGATAGCCCTTTTGTCATCGAGAACGATAAGGCAATCCATATGGATGTCCTCCACCTCTATCCAATATCCATACTGGCGCACATATGTAGGGTGGTTCGTTGTGGAATAGAATCCTCTTGGAACTACCATATTTGCTGGAGCTTTAGCCAGCTTTGCGTCTTCAAGCTCAATTAACCTAGCTCCAAGGGCGTGTAGTTCCAGCAGGATCTTATCTAAATGGTTGGTGTCTTCCCCAACAACGGTTATTTGAATATGGCTTGTATCATGTTTTTTTTGCCCTATTGTGAACTTTTTAATTTCGAATTCGCCGCCCATATCCATGATCTTGTCCAATGCTTTTGCGAGGATCAGGGAGTCGATGAGATGGCCTTCCATCTCGATATCAGCTATTTTGCTCATAAGTTACCTTACCATGGGCTCCCTTCCAGTAGAGACTGGGTCTTGTCGTTTGTGCTCATAATTAGCCTGGATATTCTAATTATGTACCCATCGTCATCAGGCTCAGGTTCATCAAATATGGCTCTCAATCCACTTCGGCGTAGGTGATATTCGAATTCTCTTGCTGTCTGCAGGCTTTTGACTCTAATTTGCACTTGTTGGACAATTTGCTCGTTGTTTTTCTTTTGCTGAATTGTCTCTACTAATGGCAGCAATATGCTTTCACCCAGTCGCCTGGCCCTAGCCAATCTATCCTCAGCAGATTCAGCCCATTCTACGGACTGAAAACCCTCTCTGACTGCCCGGGAGAGAAAGAAATCGAGAGCATAGTCATTATAATAGCGAAAGGCTATTTCCAGATCGTGGCAGTTCGTTTCTGATGTAGTATATTTCATGGGAGAACGCTCATTATCCGGATCCTTAATTACAACGCCTTCGCGGCCGCGTCGACCGAGCTGCTTTACTAATCCCATAATCTTCTCATATGCATTCTTTATTCGGAATTCGCCAAAGAGGGCAGCAGCTTTAATACCATAATCTTCTGCGAACTGGTGGGTTTTATTGGGGCCTAAAGTCCCCCGACAATTCTTCTTGGATAGATCAAATAGATAAAAGTCGATATCGTTTGTTGGGTAAATCCCCTTTGGAACATAAGGATTTTCTGGGCCCACAATCTCTCCGCATAAAACGATCATCGGATTTTCCTCGAAAACCTCATTCGGTATAAGTCGGTTAGCAACCTCCGTGGAGAATGGGCAAATGAAACCACCTCTAGTAAGCGCCACAACCTCCCCGGCTACGCTCGCCAATCTAATATTGTAGCCATTCATCTTCTCTTCGACTACAACTCGGTTTCTAAAATGTCTCTTCAGCGCTGGTCCGAGCATCATGGCTCTTCTAATCTTAGGGTAGCCAAAAACAATTTCGTTGCTTTCAAAAATTGCTGTGCCGCTTTCGATGCCCGAAATGGCCTTCTCAAACCTCATTAGACGAGGCTCTGGCCAGCTTGCTCTCTTTAATATTGTCTCTTGAAGGCCTTCGAGCCTTTCTTGAGTTATACCGAGCCTTTCTGCAACCTTCTGAAAATTCATCTGGTTCTCACCAGATAATCGATGAGACACCTCCTAGTGATTACGCCTAACAAATCTTCTTTATCATTGAGTACCGGCAGACCACCTCGGTTCTCTTCAAGAATAATCCGTTTTACATCCTCAAGAGGTGTATCTGTATATACTCGTGTTACATGACGAGTCATCACATCGGAAACAAGAAGGTTGGAAATACGAGCATATTGCTTGCTGCTGGAGGGATTCAGATCTCTGAACGCTCTAAGAGCCTTGGCCACATCTCTCTCGGTCAGAATCCCAACAAGCCTACCGTTCTCAACAACGGGAAGCCTTCCTACGTTTCTATCCAGCATCATCCTCCGTGCATGGACCAATCGATCATAACCATTCGCTGTTAAGGGAACTCGCATAGCATCGCTCGCATAGCCGTCGATTTTAACCGCTTTTAATATCTCTTGCGGCCTAATCCATCCTAGGATTTTTTCGCCTTCAACAGCCACTAAAACGAAAGTCTTTTGGAGCAACACCATGGCATCTTCCACGTTCATATCAGGCAAGACTTTGATTACCGCATCCATTGTGGCGGCTGCCACATGCAAAGATGAAGCTGGCATTCCCAAGCTCTTTCTAGTTCCAAGGACGCGAGCGATCTGCCTAGACGTTATTACTCCACCCAGACGATCTTTATTAGTTACTAGGAGCCTTCTGAGATCATGTTTCTCCATCAAGTCTAGGGCGTGGCCCAAACGTTCTGACTTATCGACGGTTATCGGTTCTGTCATGATATCTTTAACTTGCATGGGCTACCACCTCGATACCTCCGCTACTATCTCATTTGCGGAGAAGTATCCCACCAAATCATCATTTTCTAAAACAGGCATGCCCATGATTTGGTTCTCCGCGAGTATCTTGGATACCTCGACTGCTTTCATCTCTGAATTGATGGTTCTTATAGGGGAGGTCATGATGTCTTCAGCTACTAGCGGAAGCTGCCTGATATACCTGTATTGCTTCCGACCCGCTGTGCTCTCCTTCCTTGTCATCTTGATCATTTTCAATTCCATCTCATCTTTAGGGCCCATCATTTTTGAAAATGTCAAACCGGACCTGGTGATTATGCCCACAGGCGTATTATTATCTTCGTAAACCAAAACGTGACCAACGGCCTGCAGATTCATTTCATCCAAAATGTGCGATATCGTGTGGTGTCTATGCACTGTTATTATATCTTTACTCATAAGGTCGCCTACGCTGGCATTTACATCCTGCTGCTCAGAGAAGAATTTAATGAAGTCACGGGAAGTAATCATTCCGATAATTTCTCGCTCCCTTTCAACAGGTAGACCACTTATTCCATTCTCCACCATGAGCTGAGCAGCTTGTGGCATTGTAGCGTCCGAGAATATCATAATAGGATTTTCGGTCATAATTACATTGATTGGAATTCTGTCGATAGGTCGTCGTCTCCATTCGGGAGCCGCCTGGATAAGACGATTCGTAATATCGTATTTTGTTACAATACCTATCAAATTGCCGCCATCCATGACCGGCAGACGACCGATGCCATACTTGAACATCAGGTTCCTTGCTCTCTGAATAGGTTCATTTCGTTCGATTACGTAAACAGGCGAGCTCATGAAGTCCTTGACTTTCTTCATGCCAGTATCCCCCTATTTTCAGCCAGAGCCCTAACATAATCTCTTTCCGTTAAAATTCCTGCTAGCGATCCTTTCTCCATGACAGGGAGGGCGCCAATATCGTTTTCTATCATCTTCATGGCAGCCGCGCCCAAGTCTGTCTTTCTCTCTGTTGTCACTAGACTCCTTCTTATCATGCTCTTTATTGGCAGATTCATTACTTCAGTTATATCTCCCGTAAGGACCTTCTCGAAAGCCTCACCGCTGCCTAGGTATTTCATAATATCCGAGGCCGTAACCATCCCAATAAGTACACCATCATGCGCGACAGGCATCCTTCGAAAGCCTTTTTGGATAATCATACGGGCCATTTTTTCAATTGTGGTTTGTGCTGGAGCAGTAACTACATTATAATTCATAAAAGATTCAACACTCAAACTCGTCTGAATGCCTGCTACAAAGGAGACAAAATCTTCTTCAGTTATTATAGCCCTTATACTGAGGTCGTTGTCCACAATTGGCAAACCTCCGACATTTCTCTCAAACATTAACTGCAGGGCATCATTTAGAGAAGATTGATCACTTAAGTATATCAAGCGCGAACTCATTATTTCCCGAATATCGGCATTTATGGCAGCGAAAATGTTGCCACCATATCTTTCTCTGAGAAGATTATGTCTCAACCCACCTCCAAGGAAATCTACTATATCAACGCTTGTCACAAAACCAATGAGTCGTTTTGTTCCTGGATCCGCTATGGGCAATCGACTAAATCCGTAATAAATCATAGTCTTGATGGCACCCATAATGGTAGTAGTAGGTGGTGCTGTTACTACAGCCGAAGAGGCCACCTCCAATATTTCTCCGGAGCGTTTCGCTTGCCTTGAATTGAACTGCAGAGGTCCTCGATCTCTTGAACCAGGCGAAACTGGCATTCGGTCGTCTTTTTGAGGTATTCTAGTAATATCCTTTCCGGTTCCTCGTCCTTTCATAAATTTCACTCGTTAAGATAGCTTTTGATAAGATCGTATCTGTCCACTATTCCCACTATCTTTCCTTCATCCATGACTGTAATCCTGCCGATGTCTCGCTTGAGCATCATTCTTATGGCTTCTATCATATTTTGGTCCGAATCGACAAAATAGACAGGGGTGCTCATCAGCTTCTGTACTGGCATCTCCGTCGGTCTTGTATCGCTTTCTCTACCAATCCTAGCCCAACCTCTTTTGAGTATATCGAACTTTGTAATCATGCCTATAGGTTTCCCTTCATTGCCTATCACAGGCAGGCCCGTGAAGTCTTCATTTACCATTTTATCCCAGACTTTGGTTAAAGGATCATCTGGGTTGGCTGTAAGAACCTTTGTGCTCATGATATCGCATATTTTCTTGTCAGGGACTTTTTTCAAATCAATATTTTTGAATATGTCAAATAGGCTCACGACACCCACGAGTTCGGGATTATCTTCTACCTTCACAACTGGCAGAAGATTGCTCTTCTCTCTGAGCATGAGCCTAGCCGCGTCTAACATCTCCATATCATCCGTAATCAATGGTACATTTGTTATGAAACCCGCGACCGTTACATTGGACCTTGTAGATGTCACTCGGAGTACATCTTGGGTAGTGATAATGCCGATAACATGTTTCTTGCTATTCACAACAGGCAGGCCACGTACATGATAATCTCGTATGAGCTGGCGCGCCTTGGTCAGAAATGTAGAATCCTCTATGTATAGAGGATCCCGGGACATAATATCTTCTACAAGCATAATTTAAGCCCCTACTGTCCTGCATCTGGTATAATAGCTATCTACTCTCTCTCTCTGCAGCTCCAACATAGAAGCTCGCCGTTCACGCTCTTCAAGGAATCGTGGAGTTGGCTACATAGCTCGCATATCCCACTCATAACTTGACCGGATTCCTGGACTTGAGCGCTTTCGCGGTGCATTTCGATGAGATCGCTAAGTATGCCGCTTAACTCGGCAGATGATCCAGAGATTAAATCCGTATCTGTAATTATACCTATCAATTTTCCGTCAGATATCACTGGTAGTCTCTTGACGCCAGATTTGAGCATTAGGGTCGCTGCTTCGCGCAGGCTGGCTTCCGGAGAGATGGTAACCAAGGGGCTGCTCATAATATCTATAACTTTGACAGATTTAGGATCTGCGGCTTTGGCCACAACTTTCTTGACTAAATCCCTTTCTGTGATTATTCCTATTGGCGTATTTTTTGATAATACTATCAAACCTCCGACATTCGCAGAGCCCATCTTTTTAGCAGCGCTCAAAATGTCCAGATCTGCGTCTGCAGTTATCACTAGGCGGGTCATAATATCTTTCACTGGAATCTCGGTCTCCATCGCTCAACTCTCCGTGATATCTATCTTATCAGAGAATTACAGATATAAAAGGCTACTTCGAACTCTATTGACGAATATACGATTATTAATATTTTCTCATCATTCTCGTATATGTTCAACTATATGATCCAGCTCAGCTAATATTATCTCTGCACCTAGCTTTGCTGCGTTCGGAGATCCAGGAATGCAGAAGACGGGTCTTCCCTCTATTACGCCTGCGGATGCTCGTGTTAGGATGGCTCGTGTACCGATTTCGTCAAAGCTCCGAAGTCGAAACAATTCCCCGAACCCAGGAAGCTTTTTCTCGAACAAGGGCTCAACGGCTTCCAATGTGAGGTCAAGCTTTGTCAAACCAGTGCCTCCACAAATAATGATACCATCTGCTACGCTATTTTGCACAGCCTTTCGTATAGGCTCTATCCCGTCTGTCAAGAGTTGATATCGGCATTTATGGCCTTTTGCTACGACATTCTCAAGGATCAGTTTCCCCGAAAGGTCTTCTGCCCCTTCAGGAGAAGTTGTGTTGCCAAACTTTTTGAATCTTGAAGTACTTGCGATGAAGACGTCAATGATCATGCTATTGCCAATATAGGTGTAGAATAAAATATTTACTAGATCAGAAATCTTAACATATTGGTGAATTGCAGAATATGCCTCGTCTAGCAGTTGATGTTGGAGCAGGAACACAGGATATTGTGCTTTATGACGAGAAAATTCCTCTAGAGGCCTCCACAAAGATGATTTTACCCAGCCCCACTCTTATAGTGGCTTGTCGCATAAATCGAGCTAGGTCTCGCTGCAAAGACATATTTTTATCTGGGCCAACCATGGGAGGTGGAGCATGCACAGCAGCTTTGAGATGGCATCTGGCCGCTGGCCTTAAAGTCTATGCTACTGCCTCAGCAGCAGCCACTGTAAACGACAATCTTGAGCGTGTTGCGGAAATGGGAGTGATTATTCAAGAAGAACCTCCAAAATCCGTTGAAGTAATTGAGACTGGGGATATAAACATTCCAGCATTCAGAAGGACTTTTGATCTATTTGATCTTGTTTTGCCAGGAGAGTTGGCAGTGGCGGTGCAGGATCATGGTTACTCCCCCTATAGGTCCAATCGCATGGCAAGGTTCGAGCATTTTGCTAAAGCTATCAAGGCGGGAGGGGGCTTAGAGGCATTTGCCTACAATCGCCCTCCAGAAACCATGACTAGGATGCTAGCTATTGCCGGTTATTTAGAGGAGCGGGGTTTCAAATCATTGTTCATGGATACTGGGCCAGCGGCTATCTTCGGGGCTACAAGGGATCCTCGATTTGTAGATCCTGCCCTTATCATAAACTTTGGCAATGGCCACACTATAGCATCCTTGATGGTCGAAGGTCAGATCACAGCGTTGTTCGAGCATCACACATCACAACTCAGCCCGGAGAAATTCAAGTACTTTGCGGATAAGCTATGCAAAGGCGAGTTAGATAACGCAGAGGTTTTCGACGACGGCGGCCATGGTGCATATATTGGAAGCGTGCCTGGCGAATTGAAATCGATGTTAGTTACAGGTCCAAGACGAGATATCTTCATGAAATCCGGAATTCTTGAGAATGCATTTCCTGCAACACCGGCTGGGGACATGATGATTACAGGTTGCGTAGGACTATTAGATGCCTGGTCCAGGAAGGAGGCTCTGTGGAGATTGGTCGGGGCGCAGAGGCAGTAATTTTTTTGGAAGAAGGCACAGTATGTAAATTTAGGTTACCAAAAAACTATAGGCTTCCACAGTTGGATGAGTCCTTGCGGCAGGAGCGAACCCTTAGAGAGGCCAAGATGATAGCTGAATCTCGTAGATGTGGAGTCCCAACTCCAATAATTCGTGACATTTCTCGTTTCTTGCTAAAGATGGAGCATATTGAAGGTCCGAGGCTTAAAGATATCATGAATCCAATGATGTCTGAAGAAATTGGCGAGCTGGTAGGAAAGCTTCACCGCTGTGGCATAATTCATGGAGACCTAACAACATCCAATATGATATTTCACAAAGGTCGTATCTATCTGATAGACTTTGGTTTGGCTTTTTACGATACTTCCGTGGAAGCCCAGGGAGTTGATGTTCATGTCTACTTCCAAACATTGGAAAGCACCCATGACAGTGCAGACGAGCTAAAGGATGCTTTTAAGAGTGGCTATCGTCGTATCTATGAAAATGCTGAAGTAGTATTTAAACGTGTAAAGGAAATCAAAGCCAGAGGAAGATATCTCTAATTTCATCAGCAACTTTATCTAGTAAATCGTCTAAGTCCAAAATTAATTCCAAGGTGATTTGCCATGGCTGAAGATGATGTCGTGTTCGTCGGCAACAAACCAGTGATGAACTATGTTCTAGCAGTGGTTACCCAATTTAATAGCGGAGCACAGGAAGTCAGGATTATGGCCAGAGGCCGGGCTATCTCAAGGGCAGTTGATGTAGCTGAAGTATCCAGATCTAGATTTCTGCCAAACGTTTCTTTAAAGAATATACAAATATCCACCGAGAAGCTTAACACCGATCGTGGCGAGACTAACGTCTCTGCAATAGAGATTACCCTTGGGAAGTGAGCTCTTGGATTGAATAGCGGAGTCAAGATAGGAGTCATCTCCTCAGGTCGAGGTGAAAATCTCCGCTACATCATAGAGGAAACGCGTTCCGGGTACTTGCCAGCGGAGGTTAGGATAGTCTTAACCGATCAAGAAGATGCTGGGGCAGTAGAGATAGCTAAAGAGTACGGAGTTAATTATCAATTTTTTGATCCTATTGGGCTAGGTCGAGAAGAGTACGATCAAAAGTTGATAGATAAACTTGACTCAGAATTTGTCGAGTTAGTAATTCTAACAGGCTATATGAGGGTATTGTCCCGATCTTTTATTATGCATTATCCGGGTAAAATCCTCAACATCCATCCTGCCCTTCTCCCCTCTTTTCGAGGATTGAATGCCTTCCAACAGGCTTTGGATTACGGCGTCAGATGGTCAGGAACAACAATTCACATTGTTGACGAACAAGTCGATCATGGTCCAGTTATCTACCAAGTTCCAGTGCCTGTGAAGGAGAATGATACACATCAGAGCTTAAAAACTAGAATACAGAAGGCAGAGTATAGAGCATATCCTAAGGCAATCAAGATGTTTATAGAAAGAAGGTTTAGGATCGAAGGACGAAAGGTAATCTTCGATAGCAAGAAAGAGGATTGATATGGAGAACTTGTGGGCGCCCTGGAGGATGGATTATATATTGAGCAAAAAACCTCTTGGTTGCATATTCTGCGATAAGCCAAATGAGAATAAAGATAAGGACAACCTAATTCTATTCCGAGGAAAAAATCATTTCATAATACTTAATGCATTTCCTTATAATAATGGTCATATGATGATTGTTCCCTATAGGCATATCTCCTCTTTAGGCGGTTTGTCTTCCGTGGAACGAACGGAGATTTTGGATCTTGCGGACTTAGCAGTGAACATATTGAGCAATGCCATGAAGCCAGATGGATTCAACTTGGGGATAAATATGGGTCAAGCGGCCGGAGCAGGTATTGCAGATCACGTACATTTGCATGTAGTTCCTCGGTGGAACGGGGATACAAACTTTATGCCGGTTCTAAACGATACTAGGGTCATTTCAGAACACCTCGAGGCCACTTATGATAAGCTCATGAAGGTTTTGTCAGATTTAAAAGAAGAGAATCAGTAAATTTTCTTGATTTTCATTAGGTTATACTGCGAGATATGTATAATATTCTAAAAAAAGATTCTAATAAATCCGAGGCATTTTCGCTAACGATTGGCCAAGTTGTGAGCGGTTGGGATCACTTGACATAATGATCGAAAACGCATCTAACTGATAAAAAAAAATTTCATTCCTTTATTTGAATGATAATAGCCGTCAAATTCCAATAGGACTAAGCCTATCGCATTTTTCAAATTGCTTTAAATTATACGAGACCACCCGATTCGAAAGTAAGTTTTGGAAATAGATTCATGAGCTTTCCTAGAAAATAATCTCGCCGGTATTGAGTAAACAGAATGCTCTACTGCATCGTTTTATAAAATCAAATAAAAATTATATGATCCAACCAAATCGCACTAAGCGTCAGGCGATTGTTTCTGATTCTAATGCCCTATACCATTTAAAAAATTATTTAATATGAAAATATGGGGGAGACAAAAAATATTTCAATCTCCCCTTATATCTGGCATCTCTTAATAGAAATATAACCTCCTGAATCCTGTAATGTCTCCAGATTTTAAGTACCAGTTACTATTGCCCCAGTTCGTGTAGTACATTACTCGATCCCAATAACCTGAACTATATAAGTCACCCAATCCATATGTAGGTCCTTGCTCGTGAGTGGCTATTGTTCGTACATCCAGGCTTGTATAGGCTCGAGAATCCCAATAATACGGGCTAAAGCGCCCGGCTTTGATCTTATTATACCAAGTATCGGATTCTAATTCTCTCCAGTAGTAATAACCATCACGACCTCGCACATAGCTGGCTGAGCTATACCAGATTTTTGTTATGGCTCCAACATTACCTGAGAGGTAAGCCCAAGTATGCGTATTGACGTTGTCTCTATAGTTGTAACTGTAGGATCCTGGAGTCCAATAAATCCAACTCGTGGCGCCCATTGTGTATTCAGAAGTATATTGGTCCCATTGCAGGCGTGCAGAATAAATTGCATTAAGTGCAGAATTTTTATTGAGGTAGGAAGGAATACTACTGCTTTCTCCTATATAAGGGAATTCTTGTTAGGACTATGCATAAGAGTCGGTTATATTTCTATCATGCAATTTTGCAAGGATCACTCAATAAATTAAGATTATGAGTCCTATTTCATTTAAGACTCAGACCTAATTAGAAGATATATCAAGGAATATTGCCAGAGTCACCGCTGACGGAAACTTATGAAATACGATCGGAAAAATGGTATTCATGCCTAGCCAAAAATAATCCGATCTTTGAACATTCTTGTCATTGCGCAGCCCTTCCATTAAAAAGGATTTTGAGCAAATATTCGATCTCGGCCAAAAAGAATCTTGAAATCTCTTTCTCAGGGATAATCCTTTTTTATGACCAGCACCTGTAGCCAGTCATGATGGAATATAAAAAAATCATACCTTGCCTAGATGTGAAAGTGGTTGATGGAATCCCCACTGTGGTGAAGGGAGTAAAGTTTGTAGACCTTACGAAGCAAGGGGATCCTGTAGAATTTGCTGGTCGCTATCAAGCGCAAGGAGCAGATGAATTGATCTTTCTGGACATAACGGCCTCTCATGAGGGCAGAAAGACAATGGTAGATGTAGCAAAGAAGGTGGCTGATACTGTAGAAATTCCTTTTGCTGTAGGGGGTGGCATTGGCAATCTAGAGAGCATTAAAGAGCTACTGGATGCAGGCGTGGATAAGGTGGGAATAAATACAGCTGCATTCAAGACACCTGATCTAATAAAAGACGCTGCCAAACACTTCGGTTCAGAGTGTATCACTGTGGCCGTGGACGCCAGGCGGAACTCGGAAATTAGGCCAGGCGTTAATATTTATGAGCTCGAGGATGGAACAAAAGCCTGGTTCGAACTTGTGATATATGGTGGCAGGAAGTCCGTCGGTTTAGATGTAATCGATTGGTGCTGCAAAATGGAGAGCCTAGGTGCTGGCGAGATCCTTCCAACAAGCATGGATCGAGATGGTACAAACATCGGTTACGACATTCCCTTGACTAAGGCAATTTGCGATGTCGTTGACGTGCCAGTTATAGCTAGTGGGGGGGCATCTACCCCTCAACATATTTTAGAAGTTTTCGATAAGTCAGGCGCAGATGCCGCTCTTGCTGCAGGGATGTTTCATAGAGGCGAATATACTGTAGGAGATGTAAAAGAGTACTTAAGGTCTAAAGGTATCAATGTAAAACTTTGATGCAGCCAGCAACTACCATTTTCTCTAAGAATAATTAAATCTTGTTTTTTTATGGAAGGCTTATATTAAACGGAATTAGCGATTTAGTCTTCGCGCCAGTTTTGCTTTTATTTGACAAATTCTTTCGTGTTATCTAACAGGATATTCAGCAATTAAATAGTTCAATTCGAGCAAATGTTCAGATTTAGAAATTTTGTAATATGGATTAATGTCTGCCAACGAAATTAATAAATGCATGAGAACCCTTGCTTTGAAACATAATAGCGCAATGATGAGCTGGCCTGCCTGATACGATGATGAGGATATTGAGTTCTGAGCGCTAAGAACTATGTGGGATTGAATTGTATCCAAGCACAACGATAATATTTCGTTAGCATTAGATCGCTGAAGAGCCTATGATTATCAAGTGCTCTGCAAAGATAATTTATTAGCGATAATAATCGCTCAGTATAGTATATTACCATATCTATCTCTTCGCATTGAGCGGATGTAGATAGACAGCGCAAGATAGGCAAAACTCCCATTTCTATCAGCTCATTTATCCATCCTTAGCACTTTATTGGCTTCTTCTAGGACTACAATGACTTTTGTGGAGACATGATTCTTGCCCAAAGAATTGGACACCCTCTTGTAAAGAATGTCTAATCTCTTGAGGCATGCTTTGGCAAACTATCTCAAATAGTTCTGTGTCCTGCGTCTCAAAGCTAATTTTGGCCACGATCACCCAGGCTTTCATCCTTTTTGACTCCCTCCTAAGTTTGGACAGACACAGACGCCCATGGGCACTTCAATCTCTACGGTTCATCTACTATTTCAGCGCTGCATCCCACTTCACCCTTTCTGAAAACTTGTTATCGATATAGCTTTGATATATCCTGATAGCACTCGCCTGACCCACCATCTCGATTATTTTGTCTCTTGGACTTTGACTCGCCTTGAAGTTTGGGCACAGCGCAAACCTGCCATCTTTTATGCAGCGTTCTTGGACAACGATAAGCTTGGTCCGAACGATGAAACACTGGTGATACGGGCTGGCCGCAAGCAAGCTCCTGATTATCCAGAACGAATATGCTGGCATCTCAATATCTCTAAATTCAATGGATAATTCCTTGCCAATACCTAATCGGACTATTCTATGGCTAAATCTGAAGAAGAACGACCTTTTGCATGCACCCGGTCCGGCAGTGAAGGTGGGGCTAAATTGAATTGGATCGGATACGCTTGCCGTTTCAATTTATGTGTGCAATGCATTTGTCTGAAAGTTCATATTCATCATTTTCCATCTATCAGTTAAAGCCCGACCTTTAGAAGGTATTTTTAACTAGTTCTTTATATTCGAGATAAATGATCTTGCTCCTATTTCGGGACAAAAATTGCGCTGTTCAGCTTTATGGCTTCAAGGAAGCTATTGAGAAATGTTACGGTCGTTTTGGCCTTCAAGTCCAAGATCGGGGGTATCTCCATGTTCCTATCCAGGGGCCAAAACTCAATGCAGCTAAGCTGCTCAAGTATTTGGGGCATATCTGTGGAGACAATTTATCACTTTGGCTTCTGGATTGTGAGATATATTATCCTGGTATAGGCAATTTAATTGGATGTTCAACGGACCGATCAGCTCTGCTCTCGACGTT
The DNA here is from genome assembly GCA_022865315.1 of Methanotrichaceae archaeon. GTDB lineage: Archaea > Halobacteriota > Methanosarcinia > Methanotrichales > Methanotrichaceae > JALHSR01. Next base: position 16,479 of record JALHSR010000069.1, read on the forward strand.
CGGCATTGAATTTGACATCTTGATTAAGGAGGCTTTCCATGAGGTTGGTCATATTCTAGGACTTGATCACTGCCAGGGCGATTGCGTTATGCGGCTTACAATCCCAACGGATAAAATCAAAAAGAAGTCCTCACAGTTATGTGAGTCTTGCTCAAACCTATTAAGGACTAATCGTAGTTAAATTAGTTTACGGTTACTACATTGCTCTGACCAAGGATTTGTCGATAGACATCGTCTTTAAACATCCGGAAGTCGTATTGGCCAGGCTGAGATGGCGCACGAAAAGTCATATCGCCACAATTTCGGCCACCTATGGGCATTTTTTGTATATGGAATCTATCTGGGCTGGTTATTCCATACATGCCTATCCAATCAATCTCCAGCCCTGGTGCTCCAGAGTAACTGACATAGATTTTTTCACATGTTCCGACATTCTCAGGTGATACATAGATGAGTGGTCTAGTAACATCAAATGGCAGAGAAAGGAGTTCCTTTCTATTCTCATCGTGCATCAGCAGCTTGTAGCTGCCCTTTTTCATAGGCGCCTGGAGTATCAATGAACCTGAGATGTTTTGGCCTAGGTACTGAGTTCCCCAGCTAGTATTCCCTTGTCCAATCGATATCCATGCTTCGTGGCTCCTTGGGGTTGTGAAATTAACTCTTATCTTTCGGGATTGCGAAGGGCGGAGCGAGAAGACCCCTTTCTTCCGGGTAGGGATGAGAGCGAAGCCCTTTGCCCTAGCAACTAAAAACTATAAATCAGTTAAAGGTATTATATAATTGCCTAATAACATGTACCGTACTTTGAAGATAAAGCTGGATAGGTCTAATGAACTCATTCAGACA
>JALHSR010000007.1 GCA_022865315.1 Methanotrichaceae archaeon
TAGACTGTGGTATTGCTATGTGTCCATCTATCTTTTGCCATCAATTATATAGAGGCTTGGCAAGTATATATACTTAACTAGAAAGTGTACGAATTCATCCCACGACTAAAGATCGTGGGCTTTCTTCTGAATTTATCGTAATAACTTGCCTCTAAGTACTTTTATATAATTTGTCTCTTATATTAATTATTAGTGCAAGGTTGCGTTTTGGATGAAAACTGAATTTATTCTGGTCTTGACTTTGGCAATTCTGGTTCTCAACTTCTAATATTCTTCTAACGATAGAATGCTAAATAACTGAGATAGCCCAATACGCAAATTGCCAGAAATCCTATGACTATTAGTTTTATACCCACGATTAATTCCTCTGGTGATCCCTAATTTTTAAAGATATTAATTATTTTAGTTCTAGGAATCTAACCTATATATGGCAGTCGGTTGAATGACCTCCTTTTATGCCACGTTCTAACTCGCTCTCGCTATTTGTTATACGGAAAACACAAAAACCAAGATTCATACCTTCGCTTGATGTTATATTTTGATGTACCTTCTGCACAAATTAGCACAATCTCTTGCTAGTGATTTTAGATCCAACTTTTAGGGTATAGACCGCTGCAACATCCACCCTGAGACGGGGACGGTCGTTCAATAAAACAGAGGTCTGGCGTAAGGACAATGAGTACGGAGCGTTGTGCGTAGGAGTTACATCATCCCTTCTCTGCGAGCTACTGTGCTCTCTAGTTTTAGGGATGGTACTCCTACGACAACAGTCCTAGCTCTTGTAGCCATGCAAAGGCCGTGACGCTTATGTTCGGTTCGCATGGCGACTGGTTCAAATAGGTTGTCTTGCCTCTATAATCCCAGGAGCTTCTTTTTCGACGCGGCGAACTCTTCGTCCGATAGTGCGCCTGATGCATGGAGATCGGTCAGTTTCTGCAACTCGGCAGTGACATCGGTGCTGGCTGGTGCCGCAGGCTGAGCTGCCTGCTGTTGTGCGGCCTGCTGTTGTGCAGCCTGCTCCTGGCCCCTCCGTTCTCCCGCTCTCATTCCCGCAACAAGCATTAGTCCTCTTCCTCTCATGTTCAGGCACCTCCTCCTGCCATTATAGCCTTCTCTACCTTCTGGATCGTGTCCGGGGGGATTCGCCCCATGTCGATCAGCTCGGCATCCGCGTCAAGGAGGGCCTCCTTGAATTGAATGGCCCAAACGTTCTCGAACAGGAGAAGGGCGGCCGAACTATTCTTGGGCAACGTTGCTGCGATCGCTTCTATATCGCCTTCTGAGAACCATTCACGGGTATTCTTTGACAATTCATTGAATGCAGCACCCGCTTCTCCTCCCACGTGCGCTGGCTCAAATATTGCCAGTTTCCCGTTTTCATCCCTTATGATGAAAACCAGATCGATTACCCGGATGATGCCTTCTTTTTCGAGTCTCGAAAGCTCAGGGGCTATCTTGCCACTGAACTTGTTCCCTGGAAACCTGACCATCAGGTAGTCCACCGGACCCATTACCGTGCCTTGTGTCATAATCCTCCTTCAGTATGCCCTTTTATGAAGAGAGCTACATACGGTAATTGGTGTGTTCCAATTAAAATATCTTCCCGTGGTGACGATCGTATTCTGTATCTCCCTGCAAAAGCAGTAAGCTCTTCGCCACAAAACGTGGGAGGCTTGACGCCAGTCTCAGGAAAAGTGTTTGTCGTATATGATTGCACCGCGAAAAACGTCGGTGCGGCTGGCATCGATATTAAGGGTGGCTATTTTTTCTTATATGTTGCTAAACATTCAAGCCCAATTAATGGCATATAAGAATTAGATACATTTCTTCATCAAATTTCAAAGCACATGATGCAAATCAATCACCATTCCTAATTTATTCAACGAGTCTAAAGAGATTATGGAGAAAAGAAGAGATTTCCTTCTTAGTTTCAATTCAACAATGTTCAATTCCTAGCTCATACTTTCTTAGAATCTAGGATGCAAAGGCGCGCTTGAGCTTCTCTTCCTGCTCCGAGCTCAGAGATGTTTTAAGCACTTTAACATTCTTGTACTTCTTCAAACCATCCATGACTTTGTCAGGAGTTGCTTCGCGAACCAATAAGAATAAGGCCGAAGTGCCTGGCTGAATTGTATTTCCTACGTCTTTGATGAATTCGTCATCTACACCTAGTGCTCTGTAACATTAATTTTACAATTTCAAATAATGCCTTCGGAGCTTTGCTCTGGCATTATCTTTGTTGAACCTCCACCTTACTGATGCCCCGATTGCATTCCTTTCTTGCTCCCAGATGCTAACCTCGTGGGCTA
>JALHSR010000070.1 GCA_022865315.1 Methanotrichaceae archaeon
ACGAGAAGAGGCTTGATCGGCTGCTGGATGATGTATACAGCTTTATTTGTTATCGGTTATAGAGAAAATCGGGCGTTTGAACGAATCATGGATGAAGCGGAAGTAGAAGCTATCTCATCAAGAGATGTAGACGTGCTCAATAGGCTTTCTAGATCTTTAGACTGGCAAATACGACGAAAAGTAGTATGGAATCCGGCCACGCCGGATACGATTCTGAAAAATTTGGCCATAGATCCGGTACAGTGGATTCGAGAAGCAGTAGCTGGCAGCTCCAGGATCTCAAATGAGATTTTAGTTATGCTGGCCAACGATAGAGATGGTTTTGTACGCGCCGCTGTGGCACTAAATAATAATGCGACCCCAGAGATTCTCTGGCAGTTGTCAGAGGACGAGATGATGGATTTCGATTACTCGCTAAATAAGAACCGCTATCTTGTAAAGGAGGCTGTGGCAAGAAATCCAGGTATCCCGATCGCGGTCCTCGAGCTGTTAGCATTTGATTGGGACGAGCACGTGAGGGCTTCTGCAGCCTCAAATCCCAGAATGACTCCAGATCTTCTAATTAAACAGTCGAAGGATATGAGTTGGTTGGTAAGAGATAAGGTGGCTACGAATCCCTCGACACCAACGGAGCTGCTTGTCTTTTTGGCAAGCGACAGAATAATCGATATTAGGATCTCTGTTGCTCAGAACCCGAGAACCCCTCCTGAAGCATTAATTTCTTTGGCCAAGGATCGCAATTGGGAGGTTAAACAAGCCGTCGCAAAGAACCCTAATGTTGAAGAGGATATTCTTGAAGAGCTTTCAAAGCATTGGGCATGGAAAGTCAAGGAGGCAGTAGCGCTTCATCCAAGAACAACTCAGAAGATTCTAAGAAGGCTTGCCGAGGACCTAGATCAAAGCGTGCAAGAGGCAGCTCAAAAGAGGTTATTATCGAACTCAAGTTGAACAGGCGTCTCTATCTGTCGGTCAAGATTTTTTCGAATCTCCTCTATAGCCTGCTGAAGTATAAAGTTGTTATTATAACCTAAAAGAACATCCTGCAGCTTGTCGGTAGAACTCCCCGAGAGTTCCCTAACTGATGCAATCAAGTTTGGTGTGGCGCGGACTATATTGTCTACGATAGTAAGTGTGGCCATTCTGGCTGTTCTGGATAAGGGATTCAGGTCGATAGCAATTACCTTCTTAGCCATTTTGACCAAGACTTCGCACCTGTCCCCATCTTCCAGAGGAATTAGCACAACGTCAGCGTTAAGAATTCCACCCCTCGTAGCTTTTGATCTCGAATGATCTAATCCAGGTAGAATAGTATCTTGAGTCTCTCCTAGAACCTTTTCAGCACCAAAATCTCGAAGGAGTTTTGATATTTTTGTAACTCTCTCCTCAGTTCGGTGGAAGAGATTCACCTCTAAAGGTGCCTTTAGCTCATTAGATAGAGTCACCATTTCTTTTGGAACTAGGGCAGCCACATTACCATTCACGCTTAAAACTGGCTGTCTTGCTAAAAGTAGCATGGCTGCTGCAACTTTCGTTGCTTTATCGGCAGAGGTTGTAGTCCTTTCTCCAAGAAGATAATCAAACGCTTCCCCACGCCCTTGGGCTATCAGGCCTTGGATGCTAGTAAGGCCTGTCTTCACACCTTCGATGACTTGCTCCCTTGTTATCAGGGATGCATATCTTGGGTGTGATTTTGGGATTTTAGTCAAGGTTGGCGCCTCTTTGTGATATAAATGTGGTTCCCACAGCGCCAAACTCTTTGAGAGCCTGAGACGAATCCGAACTGCCTAGAGCGAAGACCGCATCACCGAGCAAGATCATGCTGGCGAATCCTCCTGAAGATTCTACAGCCTCAATGGCATCTGAGGCCCAATTGCTAGCCAGTTCTGTTCGAGTAGCGAAACGCCTAGAAAGCCTCATAAAATCCTTCAAGGTCGGTTTCTTCAAAAGCTCTTTCAGACTAGCTTTGCCCTCACAATTGATCCCCTTCATGATCTTTGGATCTGAGAGCACTTCTTTAGTAGATATGGGGCCCCTGACGACGTAATTGATCCAGAGGGGGGGCACTGGTATGCGATCCACCTTACCGATCCCTGGACCTCCAGCTTTTGAGCGTATTACCAATCCCCCTATATTTTGGGCGATTACGTCTCCAAGACCCGTACCGTAGATTACCTCAGCGATATGCGCTACAGCAGCTGCCTGGTTGGCAGTCATGCCCAACTCGAAACTAGCATTTAAGCTGTAGGCGGAACCGAGAGCTCCGGCACCGCTGGCTCCAAAACCAGCTCCTAAGGGCATTTCTAGTTCGGTTTGAACTCTAACCGGCGACCTCGAAAGTTTATTCACAACAAACCTGCTCACAGGTGCATCAGATCTCTCATAATTCAAAAAAATCTCAGTCTCCTCTGCAGGCTCTATTGTTGTTATCGCTTTCAAATCCAGGGTAAGACCACATCCCATAGAGCCAGATTTCATCGGATCGTCATGTCGTTTGGCAGAGAAGAAGCCTGTAATATGCGATGGAACTGAGGCTCTCATAAGATTTGCACCAGAGCGTCCACAATGCTTCTGGCTATTAGATTCTTCTTCCCGGTGGCATGGATTTTGCGTCTTTCTCGATCTATGATAAATACTCTATTCTCATCAGTTCCCATGCCATCCACGCCTACATCATTGGCAACGACTATATCTAAATTTGAATTTTTCATGGACTCAGTTGCTCTTTTGATTAGTTCCTCCTCTGAGACAAATGTCTCGGCTTTGAAGCCCACAATTCTCATATCTGGATAAGCAGATCTAACGCTTTTCATGATCTTCTTTGTTGGTTTGAGCTTTAGGACTAAATCCTGGCCGGATTTGATCTTCTCGTGGCTGGCATCTAGAGTGTAGTCGGATATCGCTGCAGCACTAATAAAAGCGTCATAGCCTTTATTGAGCTCCGTAAGAACGGCATGTAGCATCTCTTGGGCACTTTCAGCGAAAATTTGACAGAATGGCAGATCTTGCAGGAACCGATGGACTATTGTAGTCTCAGCACCCCTCCTGTAAACCTCTTTTGCTATCTCTACACCAGTCTTGCCTGAAGCTCGGTTTGTCAGTACCCGAATTGGATCGATTCGTTCTGCCGTCGAGCCACTTGTAACTAGAATTTTTCTTCCAACAAGGTCCCTAGGTCCAAGGAGCCTCTCTACCTCCAATATTATATTCTGAGAGCTGGCGATCTTGGCCTTACCCTCCTCGATCCTTGGATCTATTACCGTTACTCCCATATTCCTAAGCATTTGGATATTCTTGACTACGGCTGGATGGTTATACATTGCCTCATGCATAGCAGGAACAACTACGACCGGCTTATTGCTTCCGAGCGCGGTTGTCGCAAAGGTTGTGACGGGCGTATCATCTATACCCACGGCCATCTTGCCAATAGTGTTGGCCGTGGCTGGAGCTATGAGCAGTAGGTCTGCCCGGCCACAGATGCCGCAGAACTCCACATGCTCAATCCGTCCTGTTATTTCAGTTATGACGGGATAGGTTGTAGCGTACTCTAATGCATAAGGGTGAATGATCTGACAAGCAGCATGGGTCATGATACAATGGATCTCTGCCCCGCTCCTAGCAAGATCGCGTACAAGGTCGACTACGCGGATCGCAGCAATACTCCCTGTAACGCCCAATGCTATTTGTTTATCGGCAAGCGAGCCGTTCAAGCTGAGCGAGTTGCCTGACTGCATAAACGATCATGGCTATCTCGGAGTACTTAAAAACCATTGTTCCTATCCAACAAGCACAAGTCTTATTAGACAAACAGTTGGAGGATCTCTATTCCATGCCGGGGTGGCCTAGCTGGTTAGGGCGCCAGACTCATAGGGTATGCGCGTAGGGCGTTCTTCCTGAGCCATCTGGAAGTCGCGGGCTCGAATCCCGCCCCCGGCATTAATTTACCTGTAATGTTTAAATAGTAGTAGGGCTCTATTTATAATTCGGTGACCTAATTGGTTAAACCGGATAAATCACGTTATGTCTACCTCTATCTTCCTTCCAAAGCTGATAAGGAGAGATGGGAGAAGCTTGCAAAGGAGGCAGGTTCGCCTCTTTCTACTTTTATAATTCAGATCGTTGAGGATTCCCTGGCGGAGGATGTGGATTTCAAGCCACGCGATGAGTTGGTTGCGGAGATATCTGCATTAAAAAAGGAACTAAAAGAGTTGCGTGACGATCTTCGCTTGAAGAATGTTGTCATAGATAGATATGAAGCGGAATTAAAGCGTTATCGAAGTGCTGCCTTTTTAGATGCGGATTTCGAAGGCACAAGAAGGTACAACAAAGAGCTTGTAGACCTGCTCAAACGCGGTGGAACCTATGACAGCTATAGAATGCTTGAGGCTCTGGGGATCGATCCCAATGAGGCTGACCTTGTAAAGGCGGTTTCCAGACAGTTGGAGGATCTTGAGGCATATGGCATAATTGAAGCCACCTCGAAGGGATGGAAATGGAAGACATGACTAAATCGCATGTCTCAGACGGGGTAAATCCGAGTCCGTCTGCCGTGCTTATAGATGGGTTCATTTATGACTGTGGACTCCAGGGCATGTCTCCCTCAACTATAGAGCGGTATATCTCATCCATTCGGGCTTTCTCTAAGTTTATCGAAAGCAGAGGTTTAGATTTCAAAACGGCAGCCGACATCGAAGTTATGAGGAATTTCTTAGCTTACTTCCGCTTGGACAGAAAGTTGTCTCAAAAAACCATTGAGAATACTTTTACAGCGCTATTTAGTTTTTACAAATATCTGAAGTTCGAACGCTATATTGAAGAAAACCCGGTATCAGAAGTCAGGGAGCGCTATATACGTCGCTATAAAGATAATGATGAGGGTCAAATGAGAAAGCTCATTAGCATTGAAGATATGGGCAGGCTAATCAATTCCACTCTGGACATAAGGGATAAGGCCATCATTGCCCTCTTTGCCAAGACAGGCATAAGGCGTAATGAACTTATTAGTCTCGATATTTCCGATATTAATTTTGAGGATCATAGCATTAAGCTCAAGCCAGCCCGTAAGAGAACCAATAGGACAGTATTTTTCGATGATGAAATGGCAGTTTTGCTTCATCGTTGGATTAGATCCAGAGAGGGAAGGAACAAAAAGAAATCGCCGGCTCTTTTCATCAATGCAATGGGAGATAGGCTAGAGAGACATGGTGTATACCAAGTTGTATCAAGTGCAGCAGAACGGATCGGACTCCACGATCCATCCTCAGATCGCATGGAAGACCACTTTAGCCCCCATTGCTGTCGTCATTGGTTCACCACTCATCTCAGGCGAGCAGGCATGCCACGAGAGTTCATCCAGGAGCTAAGGGGAGATGCAAGGCGAGAAGCCATAGATATCTACGACCACATTGATCCCAAGGAACTGAAAGAGAGCTATCTTGCCTATATACCGCAGTTGGGGATTTAGGTTTTGATATTGTCATAATCCCAGCCATATTCAGCAAATTTCGACGTAAGGTCTGATATTATTTGGGTAGCAGGAATTAAATTCTCTGAGTTAGATTCGATTTGGAGATAAATGCAGGACGTGATATAATCAAAAGGATTCTTCATATAGGAACCAAATTCTGTCCATGGAGCGTCGAAATCTATTGCCAACGACTCAAATCTTAAAGAACAATTATCAGCATCAAGAACCGACCTACCTGTTTCAAGGTCAATTATATTGAGCGCAATTCCCTCACTTCTAACATGATATTTTCCGGAGCCATTTTCCTTTTTATATATTGATTCCAAAATCAAATCTATAGACTCAAAATTTGTGCTCGCTACATTCCATTGATAAATAAGTTGCTTTATAATTTCTTCTAGCATATTCTTATTTTTTGGTGGAAAGTTTCTTAAAAATTCAAAAATAATATCAACAAAATTAGAGAATATAGCATTAGCCCTTAATTCTAGATGAATGATATCTTCATACTCTAGCAGATAATAATCGTCATAAATTCTTTGAAAGGGTCTTGAGAAAATTAAGAATCTTGGTCCATAAGTGGGATACGAATTAAATGGGTTAAGGTAGTTGTCATATTGTATAAATTCATTAATCCCAGAGGAAATAATTGACCGTTTAGAAAGCTCGTCAAATAGATCAAGCATTTCCCCGTGTATTACTCTTCTATAGAAAGAAACCGCATGTAAAGGATCAAACTGTTTCAGTATTTGGATGTGTTTAGAGGCCGCAGTTCTTATTTTTGACTCCAAATTATTTAATGCGCTATATCGTGGATCATCATAATCATAATAAAGATAGGTATTATCCAAGCTCATAGATTGGGACCATACCGGAACCGATGGAGTAGTGCTTCTTTGTATTTCATATTTTGTATTATTAGATTTATTTATATCATCACCAAGCAGACTTTTCCGGATGTAATTCGGAATTTCTTGATATTCTTCCGTTGTAGAAGAGTGTGATAACAGCAATTTTGAAACAGTTCGCTTTAAATCATTGTCTTTTAATTTACTCTTTGCGGCTTCATATACGGGAATAAAACCAAAACTCCTTATCAGTTGAGCAACAAAATTGGACGCAAGCAAATCTTCTGCCGTATCTTTGTAGTAATCACGCAAGAGTGTATGGAAAACACCAAGTTTTTCGAGATTTATTTTATAAAAATCAGGTGGCCTGCCTCTCGTTCTCTTTTTCTTTCCCTTTCCCTTTCTTGAAACCCCTAATTCTAGTTCTGTTGGTCGTCCTAAAGCATATGAGCTTTTCAAAATGCCTGTCCGCTCAAGTATCCTCAAAACATTTCTGATGCTAGTTTCTCCATATTTTATTCCAACATTATTGCTAATATCCTTATATTTATGATACTTTTGTGGGTTCTTTAAGAATATTTCAATAACATTTCTTATACTTTCTACTGATATTTCTACTTTATAGATTATTTCAGACATATTTATTTTAATTAATAGTGGAAATTACATCGCTCTAAAACATAGTATATTTTGGTTCAATTTATATTTGTTGGTACAAACTATGACTAGTAGGTACAAACCATGACCATGTTAGTAGTAGATTTAGACGAGATGCTCCTAGAAAAGTTCCGGAAATTCGCTGTCAATAAACACGGAAGGATTTACGGTGTGCTCAAGCCCGAGGTCGAGCTCGCACTCAGGAACCATTTGACTGCACAAGAATGCGGACAGCGCCGACAGCCTCACAGAAGTGGGGTGAAAGCATGACGAATTCCACAGATATCATTCGCCTTGGAGCTTATTGGGAAGTTTTAGGAGAATTTCATAGTCTAACGACCGAAGACGAATTTCTAATAGCAAACATCAGTCGCATTCGTCTCGCTCTTCCCCTCGAGCTGGAGCCAAATCTTCGGCCAATTATCGGAAAGAAAATAGGCATACTGCGCACCGATATTCCTGAAAAACCTTTCTTATTTCGAGTCATTCGACAAGCTCCGACTGTTATTGATGCGGATGGTGACTGAAGATGGGCGGCCTTGGAAGCAAAGATCTCGCTAGGTACATTAAAACTGGTGAGCAACTGCAAAGGAGCATCGCTATTCGTGCTAAATGCGCCGAATGCACAGCTAACTATGCAGACGGCCGTTATGATTGTGAGATTTGTAAGTGTCCGCTCTATCCGTTTATGCCTTACCATGGAAAAACGGCTAAAATTGAGTTGAATTTAGTGGGAGGCGAGTGTAGTGCCCAACCACCTTAGAATTTTCCCAGAAACCATTGAAAAATGTGGGTCTGGGATTAAAACTGAGCACATTAATCGAGCGATGTGCAGTTCGAACGACCTCGACAAAAAAAGTAGAGAACCCAGGATGGCGGTCCGGGGCCCAAGGGATTTACTAAAAATAATAGTATTTTCCTAAATTTAAATTTTGCGATCTGGCCAAATTCTACGACTCTTGGTTTTGAGTTGCATGGCGGGTTTCACAAGGTTTTCCAAAGACAGGAAACTAATAGAAGAGGCTCGCTGCATCTTGAATGGTGGAAGTGCAAAAGTTCACAAGTCAACTCGCAGTGGTTTCACTACTTCAGCGGTTATTGCTGCAGAAGATGGAAATAAACGAATGCTCTGTGTGGCGCCAACAAATCGAATTTTATTGGAGACAATCGATGAAGCGAGTGGGGGTACTGCGATCATAATTCCGGCCAATCACGAATGTTCGGTAATTAAGGAAATGATTGGCGGTGATACTTTTCTCGAAAAATTGCCTATTCCTTTGCCCGATTGTAAAGATTGCTCCGAACTTGGCCATTGTCCAGTAACGCGCATAATTGGAGAAGATCATAGTCAAATCGTTGGTATTACATACCAAAAGTTGGTAGCCTTGATGCTTTCAAAGTCAAATCTTGCTGGACGAATCAAGAAAGAATTATCCAAAGCAAATATTGTAATGCTGGATGAATCTCATACAATTGTGCTGCAGCAAGTCGTCAAGGTGAAAGCTTTTACCAAAATCAATTTGCTCGAAAGATCACCGGTATTGAATAAAGTTTGCTCGAAATGGATCGATCTAAACGAAGCGAAGAAGGAAGAAATCTTCGATTTGAAATGTCAAGGTGATTTGGGCCATGTAGGTCGTCACCTGAGCAAGATTTCCGATATCGATAGACCCTTGAGCTTCAAACAATTGTCGGCAGCTTCAGATGAGCTGTTCGAATTAGCCAGACAAAGAAAGGATTACAGTCTATCGGAGAATGATATACTGATTCTACGTGATATCATAAGTTTGATGGCAGGACACTGGTTTTCGATTTCCTATATCAGCGAACCGGAAGGAGAAGATGGAAATGTCTACATCGCTGGAAATTATTGGATATCGATAAGAGCTCTAAGAGAGTTTCTGACAAAAGCAGTTCCCAAGGCAACACATCTTTACGTATCGGGCACACTGGTCGAACCTTCACCACGATTTTACTCAGAGCTCTCCGGTAAAGAAGTTGGAGATGTCATATTTCCCGACCTGAGATGCACCAATAGCAAAATGAGCATTATTCCTGATTCATGGAAGCTGAACGCACATAACTTCCGTGACAATTTGGATCGCATAGTTGAGCGGATAATCGAAATCCAGGCACAGAATCCTAATCAGAGGATCTATCTTGTGTCACCGAGTGCAAACAAAGCCGCAGTGATCAGAGAGAAATTTAAAGAGAGGCTAGGAAATGCCGCCCTAAATGTCGATTATTACAGGTCCGACCTCACGATGGGAGTTAAAAGCGAGGCAAGAATTTGCGTGGCAGTTGGGTTGGCAGAGCTGCCATCCAACGTATACGATCATATGGCTATGGGAAATGATTCTGATGAGAAATGGATCAATTCACAACGATTGAGGCTTGAATCAGTTCATGCTGCAACATGGCAGACATGGTCACGGGTCAAAGATCCCGAAGGCAAAGTTGAGAGCATCGTATATTGTATCGGTGTCCGAGCAGATCAGATCAGCGATGTGGTGGCATGGGGACCTGGACGGCACCTGGAGCTTCTTGAAATTTTGGGATACAGGCTGCCGAATGGGAAAACGGGCAGATCACCCAAATTTAAGGTCTCGGTGACTCAACAGATCGAACCGCCTAAGGTTTTCGCAGAGAACAGAACAAGCACGCGCCGAGACCGGCATACTGTTGGAGAGTACATTGACCGGGTCGAGAACTATGATCCTGTTTTTATATTTTCCGAATTTGTGGACAAAATGCCTATATATAATAATAGGCGAAATGTCCACAAACTCGGAATTTATAATAATCCATTGAATACTAATGAGTGCGAGACCACGGCGATCGCTCTTGTTTTCTTCCTGGCCAGCCGTATGGATTATTGTGCCAGGCAACTAAACAATGGGGGATACACTAAATTTCGCCTGAATGGCGATATGCTGCCGAAGTTAAACGCACATCTTCAGAGTAACGAAACAATCGGCTTTTATCAGATCAGTCTCAGAGACGAGATCAAATGGATTTGTTTCGATATAGACGATCACAATGGCAACAAGGGGACTGAAGGAGTTCGTGCTGATCTTCAAAGTTTATTCAACGTTTTGAATAATTACGAAATTCCATTTCTACTAGAAGCTTCTGGCAGCCCCAACAGCTTTCATATCTGGATATTTTTGATACCCACGAAAACTATCAATGGATATCGTTTTGCCCGACAGATTAAATCCGAAGCTGGAATTGAATGTGAAATGTTTCCAAAACAAAAAAGTCTCAATAAGGACGCTAAATACGGCAACTTGGTCAAAGTTCCTCTAGGTGTTAATAGAAAGACTGGCAAGAAGTCTCAATTTCTCAATCCCGAAAACCTCGAACCTTTCATAGGAGAAGTGCCCTTGCCAGCATTTGTCCGTCTTCGTGAAATCCAAGAACAATATACTGAGACGAAAATTGGAGAAAGGACGCGAAAAATCCGTAGATCTTCCAGCGATGAGGTCAGTCCAGTGCTTTTAGGCCAAGATCTCCGACCATGTATGATCGCCATAATTGAATCGGGAACACAGTTGAATGGACCAGAGGGCGATAATATGAGAGTCGCAATCGCCGCTGAGGCCTGGAATACAGGCATGTCAATCGAGAATGCAATAGAGTTATACAAGACTCAGGACGATTTCGATCCTGAAAAAACTCGTTCAAAACTTGATTACATATATGGGCGCTATCGCCCATATAGATGCGAAACGCTTCGGGATCAATGCCACACTCTTGTCTCGCAGTATTGCCAAAAATGCCCAAGAAACGAAGCAATTCATAATTTAACTACTTGTTATGATGGCACTCAAATTGCCGGAAATGGCTATTGTCCGGCTTGATCAAATACTATTCAAGAAGGCAGAATGAATTATGTTCAACCGGACCTAATGGTCTCCTCAGAGAAACGAAAATACAGGTAGTTGATGCAAAAATATAGGTAGTTGATACACTCTATAACAGGAATGGAGCAACAACACCATTTATCGGCAGCTTGCAACAGCATTAATTCTGAACCACCCTATAATAGGCTAGTTGGAATATATGTATTTATAAAATAATGTTTTAATTTGTTTTTAGTTTCGGTTTTATTGATTGTAATGATGGTAGGTTTAGCGTAAGTTGAATAAAAGGCAGTTGGGAGATGGTAGGAGGCTTAGGCAGTTTGGTTAATTGGAATTTGTGGTAAAATCGACGACATTAGACCAAAAAAATCTCATCATATCGATTTAGCGACTTCGGAGTGAGCAGGGAGCCATATTCTCGCACATATCCTACTTATCATTCGCGTCTCGACCTTCACCGCATGCTGCCAAGCGCACTTGATGGCGGCGATGTTTATACAATATCAAGCCTGCGGTCCTTCGGACCAGCTGCGGCTGCCTTTCGGCGCAAGCATGATATTGCCTATCCATCGCTGACCGCCATCTTCACAGCGTGCGCTTGGGCAACGCATGCCGGGGCGAGACTCATTATACGCAATGCTTTTTTCAATCGTAATGCTTTGGCAACACGACGCTAACGGGGCACGACGGGGCTCGATCTATTACCGCAAATGCTTCGCAGGCGAGGCCGAAGGTCGGATCTGGCTACAGCTTTCTTATTAACTTCGCCGCTTATTGACTTCACCGATATATAATGTCCTATTGTGTTTTTTATCGCCACCCACCGAAATTATTTTGTTAAACTGTTCGGTTTTCGTTTGAATAGAACGATTGAGACCGGTAGAAGGTTGATCGACTTCCTGTTGTTTTTTTGTGTCTAACTGATTCGATTCAGCAGAATGCTGATATCCAGCAGGTTTTTGAATAGAAGGTGGGATCGTTAAATTTGCCTGTTTTTGTTGTGGATCAATTATGGTAAATGTAGAATCGCTTTCTGCATCAAATACTTCATTATCTTCGTAATGGGCATCTCTAACTTGAACTTTGATCGCATTATCCCCAACACTTAGCGCAGAAGGCACCCATGTCCAAGTGTCACTTGTACTCCAATCATGGACAACCTTCCAATCGAAACCAGTGGACGGGCCGCTAAGTAGGTATCGATAATAAATTGTATCTCCATTAGGATCCGAGGATATAGCTTCCCATATTATTGGAGTCCCAAAATTCTGAGGACTCATCTTGTCGGACTCTAATATTGGTGGTTCCGGAGGTGGGTTAGTAAGAGTAAAGCTAACAGCCCTATATATCTCTGGCTCAACACTATTCTCGCTTCTAATTTCTACATAGATCTGATAGGTTCCTTCATCGGAGGGCTTAGTTCTCCATATCCATCGATTGTTTGTAGTCCAACTGCTTATGAACGACCTTTGTTCATTAGTAGACGGACCGCTAATTGAGAATCTGTAATAGATTCCGCGTTCCAATGGATCGTATGCAGCTGCTTTCCATGAGATATCAGTGCCAGCAAACTGCGGAGATGGACGAGATGGTGTCAGACTCTTGATTACCGGTAATAATCCAGTTATTGCAAAACTCATGATCTTTTCAGCATCGAATCCTTGTATTCCAGAATGGTTTCCATCTATAATTTGGACTTTAATTTGATTCTCGCCAATATCAGATTTTGTCGTATTCCATGTAAAACTGTTGGTTTTGATCCAATCTGTTAACGCTTTCCAGGCATAATTTGTGGATGGGCCATTCAATGAAAATCGATACAACAATATATCATTTTCTGGATCATAAGCCGTGGCCGTCCAACTGATTTTCGTGCCAGCAACCTGATTATCGGAAAGATTGGGCGCGAGGGCAGAAATGTTGGGACGTTTATTTTTAGATAAAAACTCATTATCCCATAAAAATCCAGCCGCCACCCATAACATACAAATAATTAAAATTGCCCCGAGCAGTTTTTTCAAGGTTATCGCATTAATATCTAAAATTTTTTTGTCGATCTCTAAAAGGCTGCCAGTACGTTTAGCGTTTAAAGTGTCTGGTTTCAAACCAATTAAATTGGGTTGTAATGAGAACTTTTCAATTCTTGATAAAACTTCATCAACACATTTCTGGGGGCTTTCCTGAACTTGTCTCCCCGTAAATCTTATCACTTGCCAACCATCATGTTCTAGATCTCGCATCTTTTGAGAATCGTAATTGCGATATTTTCTTCCTTTTATGAAGGGATAGCTGTCCAAATCAATGGCGAGCTTCAAAAATTCTTTATTTGTATTTATGCCTTTTAAAATTAATGCAAAATCTAATATATATTTATCTTTACATGCTTTATAATTTTGTAATAGATTTGGAATTCTATCAATAGATGCAGCTAGAAAAGCACTTTTGACGTCCTTTCCTTCATCGCTTATTTCATTTAATCTCTTTTCTATAAATTTTTTTAGATCATTTATGCATTTAGGTAAGTCTTGAACTTGCGAACCGGTAAACCTGATAAAACGCCATCCTTCTCTTTCAAGATTTCTCTGTCTATCCGCATCACTTGTTCGAGCTTCTTCGGAACTGTGGTAGGAATGATCATCTAATTCCACAGCAATTTGAAGAATGGGAATGCCCATCGTCTTATCATAAATTATCTTAGCAAAATCCAATCTATATTTTCCATTGCATACCTCATATTGTGGTATCAAGTCTGGGATCTCTTTGCTAGCGGCATCGAAAAATTTCCTTTCCATGGGAGTCATTTCGAATCTCGACTCCCAATCGTTGGCTCCCATATTCTCATCCCAGAATTGCTAATTATTTTGGCATTGCTGCCTAATTTATGTTTGCTTTTATTGTGATAAAGTGAAGGAATGAACTAGAGATATTGAATTTGTAATTCACCCATTATAAACGAAAGTAGGCGTGAAATTGTAATAGATCTGCATATTGAGTAGGTAAGAGAATGTAGGAAAGCTGAGGCTTCAAGATTCATATGCTTAGAAGAAATTGAACGTTAGTGATATCCGCTTGGAATATCACGAAGAAAAAAGCAAAACGAGAACGAAAGAACCTATCGATATGCAGTTGCACCTATTATAGGATTGGCAATCTTAAGAGCAGGATAACCACCCCCACACGCCCACTAAGAGCGTAGTATTCTGTTCGCTGATAAATGTAGAAAAAATATAATTTTTTTAGTGTTAGGTTTATCACTTTTGTCTTGAGATCAATGTTAGGAGTAACGTTGCCAGCCATATCCTCTTCGATCCTTTTCCTTTCCTATACCTACAATCCTGTATCTTTAGTAGAATTTAAATATTTAGTATGTATATAGTTAGAGATGATGTATTGAGGTGATGTAAGTTGCTGAAGGGAGTGGTTGTGAGTCGATTGTTTGAGGACCTTTTTGAGAAAATGCCCATCCAGTCAAGGTGTCATCTATGAGAAAAAATAGAAGAATGGGCATCGCGTTGGTCTTCATGATCATCCTTACAACACTTTCGGGCTCAGCTTTGGTAGGCTATTCTTTCCAGCCCACCAACGCTCTGAACAGCAATGAATCAAACAATACACAAATCAATAAAGAATCGGTTAGAGCTGCTACGATAAAGCTGCCTCTTAGCTTCATAGATAACCGGGGGCAGGTGTCTGATGAGACTAAGTTCATGGTCAAGACATCGAGTGCGACTATCTATTTTACGTCTTCCGAGATCCTATTTGCATTGCCATCGGAGAATAATACATCAATCGTCAGAATGAGTTTTGAAGGCGCCAACCCGGGTCAATTGGTCAGCGAAGAACCACTTCCAGGCAAGGCAAACTTCTTCATAGGCAATAACTCATCAAAGTGGGTCACAGAGATTCCCACTTACGGCTCCGTCAAGTATGAGAACCTTTATCCCGGAGTCGATCTGGTCTTCAAAGGCATAGATGGGAACCTGAAGCATGAGATGGTTCTTAAGCCCGGTGCAGATCCGGCTAAAATCGTTCTGGCTTATAGCGGTCAGGATAATCTGAGTCTGGCCGAGGACGGGTCAGTGCTTATAAGAACTGCCACCGGGAACTTAACAGATTCTGCACCTGTCTGTTACCAGGAAATCAACGGCAGCCGCGTAACAGTAGAAGGACAGTATCGGCTAATCAAAAGCCAAAGAATTGGATTTGAAATAGGAATCTATGACAGAAGATATCCATTAGTGATCGATCCGGCATTGGTCTATTCAACTTACCTTGGAGGAAGCGGCTATGACCATAGCCGTGGCATCGCAGTTGACAGCAGTGGTAACGCCTATGTCATCGGATCAACAGATTCAACCAACTTCCCAATGCAAAATCCGATACAGCCATCTTTTGGCGATGGGTTAAATGACGTTTTTGTCACCAAGATCAATGCGGCTGGTTCGGCATTGATCTATTCTTCTTACCTTGGAGGAAACGGCTATGACTATGGCTATGACATCGCAGTTGACAGCAGTGGTAACGCCTTTGTCACCGGATCAACACAATCAATCAACTTCCCAACCCAAACCCCGATACAGCCATCTTTTGGCGGTGGATCAAATGACGGTTTTGTCGCCAAGATTAATGCAGCCGGTTCGGCATTAGTTTATTCCACTTATATCGGAGGAAACAGCTCTGATTATGGCGAAGGCATCGCAGTTGACAGCAGCGGTAACGTCTATATCACTGGACGAACAGATTCAACCAACTTCCCAATGCAAAATCCGATACAGCCATCTTTTGGCGGTGGACCATGGGACGTTTTTGTCACCAAGATCAATGCAGCCGGTTTGGCATTGGTCTATTCCACTTATCTTGGAAGAAGCGACAATGACTATGGTAATGGCATTGCAGTTGACAGCAGTGGTAACGTCTATATCGTCGGAACAACTTATTCAACCAACTTCCCAACCCAAAATCCGATACAGCCATCTTTTGGCGGTGGGGAAGGTGACGGTTTTGTTACAAAGATCAATGCGGATGGTTCGGCATTGGTCTATTCTACTTACCTTGGAGGAAGCAGTAGTGATCATGGCGGTGGTATTGCAGTTGATAGCAGCGGCAAAGCATATGTTACCGGAACAACTTATTCAACCAACTTCCCAACCCAAAATCCGATACAGCCA
>JALHSR010000071.1 GCA_022865315.1 Methanotrichaceae archaeon
GAAGAAAAAGAAAAGAAATGAGGTTGTGAGCTGTTCTCCCAAGATCTGCCCCCCCCCCAAAAAAAAAAAATTAACTGATTCTCAAATATCCTAGAAATCTGGTATCAACCTCTATACTTAGCGAAGATTAGGATCAAAATGGAAATTAACGCAGACAGTAAAGTGAAACCGTCGCTCTTCTTAGCTTCGGTTTTTTCTTCCTGTATTATTGTGATTGAGCCATTAATCAATCTATTAGGGTGGAATCCTTCAATTTCGATCACTTCAAGGTTCGTTGATGCATTCACATTATTGGCCACAAATGTAAGATTTGTGGAATTGCAGCCTTCAGGAATGACAATGTTGATCCTTCCAGCATTGTTGTCCCAAGAGTAAGCTGTTTGGCAAGGACCTGAAACGCCTTTGGGACTTAATATTTTCTTATCGAATGAGATTGAGACTTTTTTTTCTGCTGGAGTAGGAACATCGACTTGTATCGAAAAAGGTTTACCGGCGACTGCAAAACCAGAACCTATGGATACATCATTAATATTGGAGGACTCTAAATCAAAGTTTATTCCCCAGATCCTTAGAGCATTTACTGGGTTTTCAATCCTTACTTTTAGTTCATATTTTCCTGGCGAAGCTGGAATTCGTTCTGCATATGGCTCAAGAGATGCCAACGATCCCGATATAGTGTGGTTGTTGTCGTCCAATTTCAAGGTACCGTTTATAATATCCATTTCAATAAACCTTAATCGGCTTAATCCCGGTTCGATCTTGATATACTTCTGGCGATTTGTCTCATCAGCTAGCATTTCTGCATAAGTAAAGTCTGTTTTAGTAGAATTATATTCAGAAGGAGAGATGTAATAAAGGTCGTCTTTGCTCGCAATGCTGCTTATCCTGCCAGATCCATTGAACTTTACTTCAACTTGTTTGGGAGGAGAAGTATCATTCATATAGAAGAGGGCGAGAATAGGAATCGACCCTGCATCCATTATTTGGCTATTGTCATCACTGAGCTTAAGTATAGAGGCATTCCACATCCAGAAATAACTCCATATGTCTCCAGAACCCTTTCCCTGAGCTGTAATATCGTTAATTGACACAGTTCTGCCTGTAGGATCTACTATCTCGGCTAATACGCTAATTATATCACCTGCTCTCGCGGTCATACTGAAGTTGGCTTGGCTGGATGAAAAAACAATCTTAGGATACTCAATTTCTCTTTCCAGCCTGGGACTTGGTATCACAGACTCCAAAGCATATAGATAATATCGGAGTGTATTGTTATTTGCCGTCCTAATATTAATTCCCGGCCAAAGGTTAATATCCGAATTAGGATTCAGATTGATTGCTTCATCGTTTCTCATTCCAATAAAGTCGGAAGGTGTGGGAATAATCTCTACTTTGCCGATTCCTGTGCCAGGTTCGATGGGAAGTATGTATTTCTCTGATAGCTGGAATATTCCATCTATAGTGGCGAAGCGGCTAGTCTCGTTGGCAAACACATTGTTTATGTGTAATGCGATAATCGGCAAATCACTGACTTCGCCAACGTCTCTCTTATAGATATATGTAGAGTTTGGATTCAGCACAGCACTGTCAACTATCTGTCCGTCTTTTTTCAGATTAATGAAAATCTTGTCTTTAGCAACGTCTCTGATAAACAGTTCATAGCCTTCTGCAAGTGTATAGTTGCCAGAGACCGCAATGCTGCTCATTTCAGTATCGATTAGCACTTTACCTAGTTGGTCGTGCTCTATAATATACGTCTTCTTTGGGTCTGGGTCTTTGGTTAATTGAGTGCTATTCCCATAACCAGCAAACCATTGCTGCCCCAGAAAGTTTATCACGAAATAGTACCCCCATTGTGAAAAATCGAATTCCTTGGGTTGAACAAAGGACGTATACTGCAGACCTTCAATTACGAAGGTATTATTGTTCAATTTCTGAGCGCTACCTGGAAGAATTGTTCTGTCGCGTATTTTATGAAGAATTAGTGATTCGATGCCTAACGATTTTTCTGGATCGAAATAGAATCCTGAAAAATTTGTTGAACCCCATCGTGCTTCTCCCCAAATGGGATTATCTCCAAAGGAGACTTGGACTTTGGAATTCTCTGTAAACACTGGACCTCTTATCTCATGAATCCCATAATCAAATATGCCGCCTTGTGGGTAATATACTAGTTCTGGATCATCGAGGACAATAAGCTCAAGACCGCCACCTATAGGAACTATCTTATTTCTATTGAGAGTGAGCGTATTCGAGTTAGTCAATTCTATTCCATTAGCCGAAATATCCGTAACTTCAAGATTTCCCAGTTTAGAACCCTCATGCATCTTGATATCGGGAATATCAGAAATCTGAAAGATGCCATCAAATTCAGCAAATCCCCTGCCTTCATTATCAAGCATGATATTTGATACATGGGCAAGGATTATGGGTATTTCTCCAATTTTATAAACATAGGTCCTTCCCTCGCTCACAACGGCGACATCTACAATTTTTTCGTTTTTAAAGAGAACTAGGTTTACCTCTTCATTGCTAATGGATGCCTCTTTTAAAACCAGGGTATAACCTTCTAAGAGGGGTAAAGACACGTTGTTTGTAAGCGTGTGCCTCTCATCTGTGTCAATTAGCACTTTCCGCAGTTCGCCTTTGTCCAAAGAACTTACTTCATTGGCAAAGGAGCTCTCTGGATAGCCTGCAAGATATTGCTTACCAAGAAACGCTATTGATCGATAACTTCCCCATGGTTTATACGCGAAATGATCTGACCACACAGTGCTGTTATAGACTATATGGCCTTTTTCAGCTGTCCTGTTTTCCAAGTCTATAAAAAGCGCCTCGCTTCCGTTGGCTTCATCTAGATCGTAGTAAAACCAACCAAAGTCGTCAGCTCGCCAAACGCCATCTTCCAAGCTAAAATGGCCTCGCACTAAACCTATCTCAACAGGTTCTTGGGCTAATGAACTGGAAATTAGCAGCCAAATTAGAGTCAGCATAAGAGCGCTGATGGCAAAATGCATTTTCGTAGGCATCTATCTCCGTTTGCTCAAAGGGCAGCATTGATAATCTGTATATTCTATGGCAATCTAGGATTCTGGGAGACGATGGATGTCAACGATTAAACATATTGCGATATATGGCAAAGGCGGCATAGGGAAATCGTGTACCGCTTCCAACATTGCTGCTGCCTGTGCCGATGAAGGCCATACGGTTTTGTTAGTGGGGTGCGATCCCAAAAGTGACTCTACCATAACTTTAGTGGGAAAAAGAATACCCACCATGATGGATCTCATTCATCGAGGGGGTGAAATCAATGAGGAGGATGTGCTATTTAGAGGTTACAAGGGGGTAAAATGCATTGAAGTTGGCGGGCCGGAACCCGGAGTAGGGTGTGCTGGGCGGGGTATTATTGTTGCCATCGATTTTCTGCGTAAAGTCTCTCGGGCGATGGATGAGGCAGAACTGGTTCTATACGATGTACCTGGTGATATAGTCTGTGGTGGTTTCTCCGCGCCTATTAGAAAAGGATTCGTCAGCCAAGCTTATATCATAACTTCGGGGGAATACATGCCTATCTACGCTGCCAACAACATTTGCCGTGGATTGAAACGCTTGGGCACTCCTTTGGCTGGAGTCATCTGCAACTCTCGCGAGGTTTCAGGTGAAAGGGAGATTGTAAATAGCTTCGCTCGGGAATTAGGGAGTCGAATGGTGGCTTTTATACCTAAGGATAATCTCGTTCAACAATTCGAGCGTAGAGGTCTCTCGGTTATTGAAGGTGCTCCTAATTCAGATATAGCGGGAGTGTACCGTGCTCTGGCATTAGAATTGATGTCCGATTTAGAAGCCAAAATCCCGGATCCTCTGAGCGATGATAGGTTGAGGGAGCTTTCACTTGTATGACCGCACGTATCCTTTTTGCAGGCGACAGGAGTTCCAGCGGCAAGACTACGATAGTTGCAGGTCTTCTTTCGGCTCTATGCAACCGCGGTCTCAATGTTCAGCCTTTTAAGGTAGCCATGGATTATATCGATCCTAGCTATCACACTTGGATAACAGGTCGAGCCTGTCGGAATCTTGATGGCTACTTGATGCCAGAAAAGATTATTCTAGAAATCTATTTTCACGCTTCAAATGGGGCAGACATATCCGTGATCGAGGGCGTTAGAGGTCTTTACGAAGGCTTCGAAGGCGACTTAGGCAGCACAGCACAACTAGCCAAGATACTCAAGGTTCCAGTAATATTGGTTGTAGATGCTCGAAGCATAACCCGAAGTGCGGCTGCTCTCGTGAAGGGCTTCAAAGAATTTGATCCAAAAGTGCAAATCAAAGGGGTAATTCTAAACAAGATGGGAGGAGACAGGCACGCATTCAAAGCTCGTAAAGAAATAGAGAACCATACTGGGCTAGAGGTTTTAGGGATCATCCCCAGGAATGATTCCATGCACTTGGCCATGCGTCACCTGGGTTTGGTTCCTGTTTTGGAGGGAAAGACTAGGCACGAGGGTTTCGTAGAGCGGCTTGGAAAGATACGTGAAATTGTTGAAGAAGGTCTAGAAATCGACCGCATTATGGAGATTGCAGGCCAATCTGAGCAATTACCTGAACCAGAGTCAGATCTCTACAAGAGGAACGACCTGGGTCTTGGCATAAGAGTTGGTGTAGCTATTGACGAGGCTTTCAACTTCTATTATAAAGACAATTTGGAGTTAATAGAATTATCAGGTGCCGAAGTAGTCCCCTTCAGTCCTTTACATGACAATATATTGCCAAAGGTAGATGCGGTTTATATCGGGGGCGGCTACCCGGAGCTTTATGCAGAGGAGCTATCTCAGAACTCAAGCATGTTCGGTTCATTAGACCAAGCACATCAACGAGACATTCCTATATATGCAGAATGCGGTGGTCTGATGTATCTTTCTAATGAAATAGAGTGGGGTGGTCACAAGCACGAAATGGCATCCCTAATACCTGGCAGAGTGAAGCCAGGGGATGTCAGAGTAGTCAGCTATGTGAGCGGCCAATTGATTAAGGATTGCTTGCTCGGATCTAGGGGGGCTTTAATCATGGGCCATGAATTCCACCATTCCAAGATTGTCATGGATGAAGAAGTTGAATATGCCATACGGCTAGAGCGTGGAACAGGGATCAATTGTGGATGGGACGGAGTGTGTCAAGGCAGCATTGTTGCAAGCTATACTCATATACACAGTGGTTCTTACAGAAGTTTTCCTTTGCAACTCATTATATTCGGGAAAAACGCAAGATCTAAATAAATTGTAATTCAATCAACATTTTGGTGAAATGCATGGTAAAAATGCCGCCTGACGTAAGGGAGACTTTAGAGAAGCAGAAGCCCATACCTATCGCCACAGCAAGCAAGGATGGGGTGCCAAATGTTGTTTTCGTGGGACTTCTGAAGGTAGTAGATGACGAAACCTTAATGTTAGCTGACAATTTTTTCTGTAAGACTGCTGCAAATCTAATTGAGAATCCCAAGATCTCTATCTTGTGCTATAATTCCGAAACTAAGAAGTCGTTCCAAATAAAAGGAAGTGCTATGGTCTGCAAAGAAGGCTTGAACTTTGATGAAATGAGGAAATGGGTGCACGGCATAAATCCCAAACTACCTGCGAAAGCTTGCGTCATGGTGAACGTTGAAGAAATCTATAATGCTATGTGGGGACCCGCAGCCGGGGAAAAATTAGTTTAAATTGTATTTTAATTTCTATTATTATTTTTTGCTTAGATTGCAATTGTTTGCAGGTCTCTTCCAATATCAACAGGTATGCCTGAAACTCTTTCGAAATCTAATGCCATCTTATGTTCAAGTCCTTGAGTCTCTGGATAAAGGTGAGTAAATATAACTTGATTAACATCCCTGATCAGCCCCCCTAATTTTAAGGGAGTTGTATGGTTAGTTACATTAAAGGGCTCAGGGACGGAGCATTCATGAATAAGAAGATCTGCACCCCTCGCCATCTCTGCAATCTTCGAGGAAGGCTCAGTATCACCTGAATAGACAACCGCGCTAGAGTCGGACTCAATGCGGAAACTAAGGGCAGGAACGCTATGAATCGCCTCTTCTATTGTAATCTTTAAATTTTTCATATATAATGAATCGTTCGGACGCAATTCTTGGACAGGGATCTGCATCTTTTCTAGATAGGGATATGCATTGTGCATTTTTTCGATCCACATCTCAGTTCCTACGGGACCATAAACTTCCAGCTCTTTCAATTGTAGGAGGCAGCGTGCGTTAGCGAGTGCCATTACATCTGATGTATGGTCCAAATGTAGGTGGGTTAAAATTATAGTATTAATTTCTCTTATGCCTATACCAGCCTCTGTGAGACGTAGCAATGTTCCCGAACCGCAGTCGCAAAGCAATGGCATTTCATTCTGAATTAAAATGGAAGATTGAGAACGCTTAGGCTGAGGTATCCCAACTCCTGTGCCTAACAGGGTGATCTTGATGCTCATGAAAGTTAAGAAGCTTTGATTTAATAATAGTATTCCTCTTTTCAGGAATCGAGATGGATTTATGTAGCACTAGGTGAATCGTTAGCAGAATGTCATTAAGAAAATTTCCAGGTGATCGTAATTGCAAGAGAGTGTAGTCAAAGATATCAATCTAGCTAAGACTGGTGAGAATCGTATTGAATGGGCTCGTAGGCACATGCCGGTTCTCCAAATCATTAGAAAAGAGTTTGAAAGAACCAAACCTTTGAAGGGAGCAAAAATTGTGGCATGTCTGCATGTCACTGTGGAGACTGCTAATCTTATTGATACATTGATGGCAGGTGGGGCAATTGTTGCTGTTACCGGATCAAATCCGCTCAGTACACAAGATGACGTGGCAGCTGCTTTGGCCGCACGCGGATTATGTGTCTATGCGTTTCGCGGAGAAAGCGAAGCGGAATATTACGATTGCATCAATAAAGCTTTGGAACTCGAGCCTAATGTGACCCTGGATGATGGAGCAGATACAATTAGCATTGTGCATAAGAATTATCCAGATTTGGCGATGCGGATGTTGGGGGGTTGCGAAGAAACAACAACGGGAGTACACCGTCTCAAGGTCATGGCAGCGGAGGGTGCTTTACTTTATCCTGTTATTGCTGTCAATGATGCTGAGACCAAAATGATGTTCGACAATCGCTATGGCACTGGTCAAAGCACAGTTCACGGAATTATGAATGCTACCAATTTCTTATTTGCAGGCAAAACTGTAGTCGTTGGTGGCTATGGTTGGTGTGGCCGAGGCTTTGCAATGCGTGCTCGAGGTATGGGAGCCAATGTCATCGTGGTAGAAGTAGAACCCAGAAAAGCTCTTGAAGCCGTCATGGATGGGTATCGAGTTATGCCCATGAATGAAGCAGCTCCGCTAGGGGATCTTTTCGTGACTTTAAGTGGCAACATAAATGTGATTCGCCAGGAACATTTTGAGCTAATGAAAGATCAAGCTATACTAGCAAACAGCGGCCACTTTA
This sequence comes from Methanotrichaceae archaeon, assembly GCA_022865315.1. Taxonomy (GTDB): domain Archaea; phylum Halobacteriota; class Methanosarcinia; order Methanotrichales; family Methanotrichaceae; genus JALHSR01. The sequence continues at coordinate 7,491 of JALHSR010000071.1, forward strand.
ATGTGGAGATTGACATCTTTGCGCTGGAAAACATGGCCTTAAACAAGACTTTGGTCCAGAACAATGTTGAGGAATATAGGCTGAACAATGGCCGAAGGTTATACCTCCTTGCTGAAGGCAGGCTTATTAACTTAGCCGCAGCCTACGGACACCCCCCTGAGGTAATGGATATGTCTTTTGCTAATCAGGCTTTATCTGTGAAGTATATCGTAACGAATGGGCCTAAATTGGAAAAAAGGGTTCATTCTGTGCCAGTAGAGATTGATCGACAAGTAGCTGATATGAAGCTTAAGGCTATGGATTTAAGAATCGAGACGCTTACTTCTGAGCAAGATAAATACCTGCATAGCTGGCAGATGGGGACTTGATTTAGGTATGGATTTGAAAAGAGAGAACTTGGAGCTTTACTTGCGGAGCATCTTGGGTGAGGATCTTGAGCTCTTGGGTTTTCGGAAAATCGGTGAGACTTTATCCTTGAACGAAGATGTGAAAGGCTTCGGTTACGGTTCACCTTTGCTATTGGAGTATATTCGCCAAGGTAGCAAAGAATCAGCAGTCATATCAACAATGCGAGTTCAGCATGGATTTGGGCACGATCATTTTTCGGATAGAGCCAAAGTCCTCATTTGGCAGAATTCTGTATTTAACAAACTACCAAAACATGTTCATTCTATCGATGTCGGGTATTTCACAGAGCTTGGCCATCTCGTATCGACAGGTGCGGCTAAAGAATATTTTTTATTGATGGAGACGATTGGTGGTAGAGAGTACTTTTATGATTTGGAGCGAGTTAAGGAGCACGGAACTACAAATCTTGATTACGACCGCGTAATTGCGCTTTCCAACTATTTAGCTGAGATCCATTCTTTTAAGAAAGATTGTCCCCCTCTATACAAACGCAAAGTCAGGGAAATAATTGGCGATGGTGAATGCATTTTCGGCATTTTGGACGATTATCCGGATAATCCTCGTTTTCTGAACCGGGATGAGCTTTGTGATATTGAGAAGCTCTGCGTGGAATGGCGATGGAAGTTGCGCCCTAAGGTGCACAGGCTTTGCCAAGTGCATGGAGATTTTCACCCGTGGAATATAATGTTTCGTGAAGGCTCTGATTTCAGTGTATTGGATAGGAGCAGAGGTGAATTTGGCGAACCAGCAGATGATATTACAGCTATAACAATGAACTACATTTTTTATTCTATCCAAAAGAACATGTTGTTAACCGGAGGCTTAAAAGATCTTTTTGAGTTATTCTTTGACAATTACCTGGAAAAGACAGGTGATGAAGAGCTTCTCGAGGTTGTTGCGCCCTTTTTTGCCTTCCGTACTGTTGTAGTTGCTAGTCCCACTTGGTACCCTCTGCTTTCTATTGAGACCAGAAGAGCTCTTTTCAATTTCTTGGAAAATGTCCTTAAGGAAGAAAGGTTCGATTATAGAAACGTGAACAGCTATATCGCTTGAATGAAAACATATGCTTTCTATCTCTCCGGAGAACATGATTCGCTGCCAAGAAGCGAATCTCTAGCGCTTCTTGAAATTTATTCATCAAGTTTCAAAGAAGTGCTTTTTCTTGATCAATGCCTGATCGTGCAAGCTAGCGATCTGGATGTTAAAGCCCTGGAATCTCGGCTAGCTATGGCACATAGTATTATCGAGGTGTCGACTATCTGCGATGCACTATTAGACTCTCTTACCAAAGCTGCAATGCAGATATCCCTTCCTGATAAATGTTATTGTATAAGGGCCTACAGGATAAAGCAAGCCTCGTTGCGTGCGGACGAAACAGAGCGTGCAATTGGTTTGCAGCTTAAAAAGAGAGGATTCAAGGCTGATCTTGAGAGTCCAGAGCTGAATTTGAAGGCTATAATAACGGGAGCAAGAGTAGTGCTGGGCATAGAAGTGGCAAAACCCAACAGGAGTGCTTTCGAAGCTCGAAAGCCTCATCTTAGGCCGTTCTTTCATCCGGGTGTACTCATGCCCCGCTTAGCGAGGGCTTTGGTCAATATTTCTAGGGTGCGGTCTGGTGAGAATTTGCTCGATCCTTTCACGGGAACAGCAGGGATCTTGATTGAGGCTTGCCTTATGGATATAAGAGGAATCGGCATAGATATACGAAAAATGCTGATTAAGGGGGCTAAAGAGAATTTAGAAGCTCTAGATAGCAATTTGATTCAAGGAGATGCGAAACTTTTACCATTCAAGGATGGGTGCATTGATGGCGCAGTTTCCGATATACCTTATGGCAGATCTGCTCAAATAAGAGCCAGATCTAAGGAAGAATTAATTCAAAGGTGTCTTTTCGAGCTATATAGGATTCTTAAATCCAACAAAAGGTTAATCATAGTGGCTGACGAGCCTATAGATAGTTATATAGAAAAAACTGGGTTTAGAATAATTGAATATCATGAAAGTTTTGTCCACAAGAGTCTGGTTAGATATATATTTGTTTGTTTAAAATAAAAAAAAATTTAATTCTTTCGCGAATAGATCAATTTAATTTATGCATTTGAAGCTTTATTGAAAATAGATACAGATAAAATACCAAACACAATTAGCAATTGTTGAAGAATGCTTATTTTAGCTCATTTATAATCTAACACCTAAAGAATCAAAATGATTATCGTCAAGCATAGTTCCGGCAAGAGGCTCTTGAGCAAGAAATCTCTATATTCGCAATTATGGATTAATTTTTCAGGCATCTGAACACATTAGGAATTGTTTTTTACAATATTTGGTGAGATGTTTATAGTTCACCGAAATACATAAAATAATGCGTTGCTTAATATATCCATATGTAGGGGAATATCATCAGAGTAGAGCGGGCTGAGGAACTGGAGGAGAGCTTAGCAGTAGAGAGTGATAACGATATCAAGATCAAGCTCATCTTTCTCAATGCCTTTGGCAACTGCAACATACCATATGAAACTGCATGTGTGC
>JALHSR010000072.1 GCA_022865315.1 Methanotrichaceae archaeon
AGAAAGTTAAACAAGGCCTTGAGTTGGGAATATCGAAGACGCCTTGTGGATCTGGAATGATTCCCAGTGAATGTCTCTAAGAATTGGAATATTTCATCCGATCCAATAGAATCAAAGGACCGTTCCCCAAACTGGACTTCAAATCTCTGGAGAAGGGGTTGGTAGCTTCGGATAGTCCTGGCTCTCAAATTGGATCGCTGATGATAACCGAATAAGGTGATGGCTTCTTTTAAGGTCATGGTAATGCCTCCTTTCGTGTCTCGGGGTATGTCCGGTCCCATTTTAGATGATTTCAAGTCCTAATGAACGAATGGAACCAGAAAATGAGGAATCCCTCAACGGGGAACTTGCCCCTTGGAGATAACCGCAGGCCATAGATTGAGATCAATGATCGTGAACGGAACTGTCTGTTTTCATAAAGGGAAAAAGCGGAGGGGTAAAAGGGGTCACCATGAAGGTCGCACGCGAAAAGCCTGCAATCCCTCAAGAATTGCACCTACAAAGAGTGAAGTTGGAATTTCTATATGATCTGAACATTTACGATTGAAATCAAGTATAAGAAGAGAATCAACCGTATAGGATGCTTGCATTTAGAGTATTCAATAATTAAATTGTAGGCATAACGTATAATTTATTGATGGAAAGTCATGAGATGATTAAAGATGGCTAAATTATTTCAATTGCCCTATCTACAACCCATATCAACGAGGGAAGGGTAAGGAGCTGGTCCAATTCGGTTAAAAAAACTATCGTGTTAAAAGTGAGGGGTTAGTGGAAATGGTTAAAAATAGTATCTTAAAAAATCAATTTTTAAGAAATATCTTGATCTTGTCCATTGTTATAGCCGTAGCTTTAATATTGTACAATACGTTTCTTATTACCCCTTCATTCACTAAATTATTAATTAATGCAACGGAAAGCGATGCTGTTCGCATAACAAGGCATTTAGCTTCCTCTATGCTCATTTCAGAAAAAACTGAGATAGGAAAGGATACTCTTAATACCCAACTATTAAAAAAAGAAATCGAGAAAATAAAAAAGGAATTTGAGTTGATGAACCTTAAGGTCTTCTCACCGTCAGGCGAAATTGTTTTTTCTGCTGACCCGAACGAGGTAGGACAGATAAATCAGAAAAGATATTTTCACGATATTGTTGCAAAAGGAAAAGTCTATGCGAAGGTGATACCAAAGGACGAGGAATCCCTTGAAGGCCGGAAAGTGACCAGGGACGTGTTGGAGACTTATGTGCCAATAATGAACAATGGAAAGTTCTTAGGGGCTTTTGAAATTTATTACGATATCACAGATAGGAAAAAACATCTCTATAAGCTTCTATTACAATCTTCCACCATTATCATTATGTTTGCATCAGGGCTTTTGATAGCAATTATTTTCATACTGTATCGTGAGAATATTGCGATGAAAAAGCGCAGGCAGTTGGAAGAGGAAAGATTACGGAGAGAAAGGCTTCAAGGTGTCATTGAGATGGCGGGAGCCGCTTGTCACGAGTTAAATCAACCCTTACAGGCTCTTTCTGGATATTCCCATTTGCTATTATCCGATCTGCCAGAAGACAGTCCACTATTTGGGGAAATCAAAAAAATCAAAGAAATGGTTAACCAGTTAGGACAAATAACGCAGAAAATCATGTATATCACGAGATATGAGACTAAGGAATATATCGAGGGGTCCAACATTATTGATATCGATAAGGCATCTTCATTGGAAATCACCCAAGAGAAAAATACACCGGAAAAGAGTTCCGATCCTACAAAAGAATCAGGTTAAGCTATTGCACAATTAAACTTTAATGGAATTTGCTTTAATTTGAGTCAAATATACAAAAAACGGAGTTTATGTTAGAAATGAAAAATCATAAGATATGTAAGAAGGTTTTAGGTCAATATTCCAGAAGATGATTATCGAAAGAAATCTTACATCA
>JALHSR010000073.1 GCA_022865315.1 Methanotrichaceae archaeon
CTTTTTCCGTCCTATTATCATAGATTCCTCCCACAATTGGACGAAATGACTCCCAATCGATTAATGATTTTAATCCCGAAAGGGGATCGCCAAGTTCATCTAATCGACGGCAAGCCAACTGGATGCCAAAGCTCATAAAACTATTCATGATATATAATAGTATTTATAGTATATATAACTGGCGATAGCTCGGTTATTCGAAGTCCTCAAAAGACAACGCGCGCGCTCAAAGGAAGTCGTGGAGGAAGCAGTGCGGAAATACTCAGAGAAGCATGGCCGACTCGAATTCACCCATGAAATTCTGGTTGAGAATAAGCCGATGCGCAACATCTTGGAATATTGTGGGATTCGATACCGAAAAGAGGAGTTAAGAAAGTGTCTACGAAACGCATCTGATGTTTAGAAGGCAAACTAAAAAGATAAAGGAATTGTTTAAAGGTGAGAATTTGAGGATTGCATACTTTGTTCAGGAATACACTCCAAAGATAGTAGGCGGATTAGGTACGTATGCCCAGTATATGTGCACGGCTCTAGCGGACTTGGGTCATGAGATTACAATATTTACCTTAAACGATGGTACCCTAAAAACTGAAGAAAATATTGGCGGCGTTGAGATTTATCGACCGATGACAATTAATATTCCGAGAGGGGTTCTTGATTCATTGCTTCCTCACGATATTCATCATTGGGGAATTCCAGGAATTGTTCTTTACAATATTTTCAGTGCGGCAAAGTTTATCGATTTAATAAAAAAAGAGAGAAAACAATTTGATATAATTGTAGTTCATGATTGGTTAAGCGGAATTGCTGGGATGATCGCTGAAAATAATACAGACCTACCACTCGTTTTTCATCTTCACTCTACAGAACCGGGACGAGCATTGGGAAATGGTTCTCAGACAATAGCATCTATCGAGGAGAAAACGGGAGAAGCAGCTAAGAGAATCATTACAGTGAGTTTTGCAATGGAAGAAGATCTTATCAATCAAGGATTTGATCCAAGAAAAATCAGAGTTTGCTGGAACGGAGTGGACACTCAAAAATACGATCCCAAAAAAGTCACTGATGAAGAAAGATTGGCAATAAGAAGAAAATATCAAATTGAAGATTACGAAAAGATGTTGCTTTTTATTGGGCGATTAATTCCAGTAAAAGGTGTAATTGAATTAGTTGAAGCCATGACAATGGTAAAAGATCCCAAAGTCAAACTCGTGATTTTGGGACAAGGAGACCTTGAAGGAACAGTGGCCAATTTAATCTCCCAGTTGGAACTAACAGACAAGATAAAGACATGTTTTGAGTTTGTCCCAGAGGAAGAAAGAATTCGTCATTTGGCAGCTTGCAATATAGCGGTTTTTCCTTCCAAATATGAACCTTTTGGAATTGTAGCTCTGGAAGCAATGGCAATGGAAAAACCGGTCATAGTCGAAGCAAGTGGTATTAGCGGGTTCAGAGAACTAGTTGTCTCTTCGGGTGATTATCGGAACGGTACACATGTGAATGGACAGAATCCAGCCGATATTTTTGGATGGGGGTTAAAGCCTTTGTTATCTCTGTCCCCAGAAGAATTAATGGAAATGGGAAAAAGAGGGAGAGTTCGAGTAGAAAAGTATTTCACCTGGACCCGGATTGCCAAGCAGACCGCTGAGATCTATGCCCAAACTATCGAAATTCATGAAGAGTATTGATTAGCAATAACTTTAGACCTTGTTTTTAACTAAGACAAAAGCCATAAATCGGTTGAATGCCTACTGGATCGAGTTTCATGGTATCAAGAATGAACACCAGGATAGCAGATGGCTAGCCCGATGCCAACCTGGTCGCCTACACGCAGGTTAATGGAGGGGAGATAAGAAAAGGTCTCAATCAAGTGTAAAAATCAAGGATGCTGAGGGGATAAATGGAGCTGAAAGCTTGGCCAGCCATCAAGCCCCATCACTCCGATTTTTGCCATTCCCTCCTTGGCTGGCGTTCTGGAATGTAGTCAATGGGGATTGAGACTATAGGGCTTGTCCACCAAATAGCTGAGATTGGATAGAATCCGATGCCTCTGAATCTCATGGAACCGTTGGATAATGAATAAGGAGGGAGGCAAAAGTCGGTGATGTAGGTGGGATAAAAGTAGTCCGACCTTTGCCATCCAGCATATACGACAATCGCCGAGACATAAGGGTTTCGGTTATGGCATTTCAAAAGAAATAATTATGGTAATCGAAACGCAAGCGAGCAAACGCCGATCCACAGCATCTCCCCCCCGCCGGAGATGCCGAAATAGTACTTATTTGTGTTTTACATCCAAATGTAAAGGATCAAGGATTATACGGCCATAGTAAAAGTGGCTATCATCAAATGAGACAACAAGAAAAGCCCGCCATCACACGCAGGGCCGTATTTCTTTGAAAGAATTTCATCTATCATGGCTATCGCTGTACCGTCTCCAGCGTTCTCACCGGTCACCTTCTTATAATCTCCATCCAATTGCTCCCACAAATAGGCTATTCCATTCTGATCGATTAAGATAACAACTGAAGGCTTGTCTACCAGAGTGTGAGTTATTAATTTATAATTCTGATCTATATACAAAACCTGAACAGAATCCGTTTGCCCTAAGACTGCCTCAATCAAAGGATCTGGTGGCAAGTCCAAGTCCAATCCAATCTCCGCAGTCTCTCCTAAAGATAAGTTGCCCTCCTTGACAAGTTCTTTTGCGCTTTGTAAGGCAGTACCAATCAAGGAAACCATGTCCACGCCTGGCAGATCATCTTTCACGCCATCATCTCTTATCATCTTCTCGGTTCCTTAAAGAAATCAATGTTTGCCCTACATCTATAGTTAACGAATGTGTTTATATCCTATCCAGACAACCTTAATTCTAGAGGTTTCTAATTCCAGGACTTCGCCGACCTTTATCCTAGATCCGATGCCTAAAGAGAAAGACTAAAAAGAATAATTGGATATATATTAGTCCATTCCATCCTTCTCGTATTTGATTGAAAGGTTTACTTTTGCCCTATATGCGGCTATTTTTCCCTTATCGTCCAGCCTGACGTCCAACTCCGTGACTTCGGCTATTCTAAGGTCCCTGAGAGATTCTGATGCCGTGTCGACTGCATTTCTAACAGCATCCTCCCAGCTTGTGGGAGATGACCCAATTAGCTCTATAACTGTATAAATGCTCTCTTGCCTCCTTCGCTATATGATCATGCGCCCATATTGCTATAATTTTCTAAGTTTATGTATTTTGCCTAATAGTTCTGGCTCTCAAATTAGCATATACGCTATTCTGCCAATCGATTGCCAGGTGTACAAGATCTTTATATGATAAGAGTTCATCATACATATTAATTTTATAAATTTAGTACTTATAGTACAGCACCTAAAGATTGATACTAATGATCAACACCCTCGTAAATGGGACAATTGAGTATAAATTCTTAGAGTCTTGATAATAAACCTTGATGCTGCTCTATAGAAGTATTTTTGAAAGTTTAAAATGTAGGCAAACCTAAGAACCGCTGATAGATAACGCAAAGTCGTAAAGACTGGTGTCGCCAAGAATATCAATAAGATGAATATGATCTGCAGGGATTGGAGCGCGAAACCTTTAGAGGTTATCAGAGGTGAGGTGCCAGCAATATCTTGGTATCCCTACAAAAAGAAGTTAGGTATTAGAGCGTCAAAATGATGGAGGAGATCTGGAGAGCAAAAAGGCAAAATGCTTTGCTAGTGCTCATTTGCAGGCACTGTAGGCTGTATCTCGGTAATCCTATTGTTTCCCTTTGAAGAATGGTTGGAATGGTGGTTTATAAACACTTAGAGATTTTCCATACGATCAGCATATCGAGCAAGGAAAACCTTTCCGGGATACAGCTGACCAGATAGAATGCTGCAGAGATACCATCATAAAGCGATATAATATATCGCAAGACCTAATTATCCACAGCGCGGTAGAAAAATGTCGTTTGTGGAAAGGTGGAGTTTCATTTGAGCCACATTGCCCTAAGCATGAAACTAAACCAAAGCATGGCTCCGCAAATTGCACTTCGAGAGATCGCCGAATTTTCAAGAGTCGAAATTTATCCTTTTCGCTATTGCTGCAAAACCCTTTTCTTCAATGTCACTCTTCTCAAATGATCCAACTCGTTTATTTCGTGATCATATAACTCTCTTTCATGTCGATTCTCAACGGCATAAACACGTCTATCTGAAAGGATACCCTCCTTTTGAGCGGCATGAAAATCATTCCTTAAACAGTGATATGCCCAGTAGATAGTTCGATGCTGGTGCTTGCAAGATCCTCGAATCGGTCCCTTAGTTATGTAATAAGTCTTGTAGCCCTCTCTCATTTCTGTCGCCTTTCCATCCTAGGTCTTCCCATCACTCTACTCGTTTCGTTTCTTTAACAGGCCTTTCCCTCAATATGATATCTCCCAACAATGCAAACCTCAGCCAGCGCTCTAGCTTCCTCTAATCTAGACAGATTGCTGCGATAATGGCTGCCTTACCGCCGACCCTTCGCTTTTGCTGCTTGGCTGCGACATCCATCTATTATAGGCGTTGGCATATGCCTCATGGGTCTTCCGGGCGATCTTGTCCCAGTCGAATTCGGTCTCCAATCTGGTGCGTCCAGCCATGGCTAGCATCCTCATCTCTTCTGGGTGCTTGATCAGGCTATTGATGCACCATGCTATAGACTCAGGCTGGATGTATGCAAGCAGTCCATCTTCGAAATTCCTAATTATACTGACTGCTTCGGTGGCAACCACAGGTTTACAAACCTCCCAGGCCTCCAATACCACCACGCCGAAGGGTTCATTCCTGCTAGGAATGCAGATAAGGTCACAAGCATTCATTAGCCCCTCTTTTGTCGAGGTAGAGGTATAGCCCAAGAACCTGCAAGCATATCCCACGTTCAGCTCTCTGACCCGCTGCTCACACTGAGACTTCATATCTCCCTGGCCTATGAAAACGAACTTCATATCGGATCGGTTCTTCAATATCTGGGGTATGGCCTCGACTAGAAGATCGGGCCCCTTCTGTATGCTCATCCTGCCGCAAAAGAGCACAACCGGTGCCAGTGGGTGGATGCCGTACTTCTCTTTCACCCTTCCAGCGTCCAGGCTTCTCCTCATCTTCCCAACGACGATCCCGTTCGGTATGATGCGGATCTTGCTCTTGGGAAGGGAATAAACCCACATGAGTTCGTCCATCATAAGTCTAGTTGTGACTATGATCTTTGAAGATTCATATGCTCCTAGCCATTCTCGGTGGGATATCTCCTGGGATATGCCATATCCGAAGTGGTTCCCGTTCCTGCCCCACTCCGTGCTGTGCATGGTCAAAATATAGGGTAGGCCGTAATCTTTCTTAATTCGACTTAAGGCCGGAATAGGATGCCAATCGTGGCAATGGACAATATCGAACCTACCGAAGATCTTCTGAACTTCTCCAAATAGATCGTACATGGCGTTGCTCATCTTATCCATCTGGGCAACTATATCACCTGAGTCCTCGAAATCTACCCTCTGGTAATGAACGCCATTGATCCTATCAAACACATCGAACTCGCCACGACGGGTAAAGATGTGCACCTCATGACCTTTTCTAGCCAGGCCCTCTGAAAGCTCCGTGATGCATGGAGCAACCCCACCAACCTTAATTGAGTATAAGCTCTCCCAGGAAAAGATTCCGATCCTCATCTTTCTCTTGCACCGAATTTTTTTTATACTATTTAATACTCACATTAGTATTGTTTTATTGAACTGTCATCCAGGACTAGGCATAGCTGTTTGGCTGGAATTACCTTTGCTGGCGTGCAAGTCTAGATAGACTACGGTCAAGCTGTTCCGTTGGAGACGAATTGCCAACCATTAAATGACTCACTACGCTGGCTTATTATTGTCTTTATACGGTGGCGCCTCGCATGCCCTGCGCCTCTGCTATGTGGTACACCGTCGCCATTTGACCTACTGCTTTATGCCATTAGCCGATTTCATAGCGCCCTGGTAGAACTTCAGTACATATTCCTTGACCATTCTTCGAGAGCTGAAGGCCGGAACGGTGCTCTTTATCGACTCCTTCATAACCCTGACCCAGCCGTGGGGGATGCCTGCTTCGTCCTTTTCGTAATATAGAGGCACTATATCTTTCTCAATGATGTTATAAATTTCTTGCGCGTCTCTGCAATCGGTATTATCATTGCCATCTCCATCAAAAGCCCAGCCGTTCTTGCCGTTGAACCCCTCAAGCCACCAGCCGTCCAGAACGCTTAGCTGGGGATTTCCGTTGATTTCAGCCTTCATGCCACTGGTTCCGCTGGCCTCGAATGGTATCAGGGGGTTGTTTAGCCAGAGGTCTACGCCGTGCACCAAGTACTGAGCAATCTCCTCATCGTAGTCTTCCACAAAGGCAATCCGTCCACCGAAGTAGGGATCCCGGGCAGCATTAAAGACCTGCTGAATCAGAAGCTTCCCCGAGTAGTCTGAAGGATGCGCTTTTCCGGCAAAGATGAACTGGACGGGCTTTTTCTGGTTGGTCAGAATTCCTTTCAGCCTCTCAGCATCTTGAAAGATCAGAGCAGCCCTCTTGTAAGTGGCAAACCGGCGAGCAAACCCGATGGTTAGAGCATTGGGATTGAGCATGACTCCCGAGGCCATCATCATATTGGGATCGGCGTGATCTTCGAGCCACCTCAGCCTGGCCCTCTCCTGAAGAGAGGCCATCATTATCATCTTCAGCAGCCGATGAGTCCTCCACAGCTCATCATCAGGTATGTCGTCGATTAGCTCCCAGATGAATGAGTTATCGTGATCTGCCAGCCAGTTGGGACCGAGATATTTGTTGAATAGCGCCGATATCCGGGCGTCGAGCCACGTCGAAATATGCACGCCATTGGTGATGTAATCTATGGGCATCTTGTTTTCCGGCGGATCTGGCCACAGGTGCTGCCACATCTTCCGCGTAACTTCCTCATGCTTCTTGCTCACGCTGTTGCAGTACGCCGACATGCGGAGGGCAAAGGCGGTCATGTTGAACCCGGCCGTTGGGTCTTTGGGATCGACGCCAAGCTTGTAGAAGGAGTCTCGGTCCAGTTCTAGCAGGGGTATATAGGAGCTAAAGTACTTGTCCATTAGACTGAAGGGGAATACATCGTGGCCCGCCGGAATCGGCGTGTGGGTGGTGAAGACCGTGGTGGCTTTTACCTGCTCAGACGCATCTCTAAAGCTCATGCCCTTCTCTACCTTCTCCCTTATCCTCTCCAGTATGGCGAAAGCAGAATGGCCTTCGTTTAGGTGGAGGATGGAGTGCTTTATGCCTAGAGCGTTCAGGATCTGGGTCCCGCCGATGCCCAGGAGAATCTCCTGGACCAATCGTTGTTCAGGATCTTCGGTGTACAGGCGGGCGGACATTTCCCGGTTCCATGGATCATTCTCCTCGATGTCTGTATCTATGAGGTAAAGGGTCACCCGGCCTACCTGAGCCTTCCACACCTCGAAGTTGATGGGCAGCTCCATTATGGGTACTTTGATCACCAGTGGCTGGCCGTCCTTATCCCGGACGTGGCAGATGGGGGCTTGCTCCCGGTCGAGCACCTCTCTCTCACCCATCTGCCATCCATCGGCAGAGAGCTTCTGGTGGAGGTAGCCCTCAGGATACATGAATCCCACTCCGACTAGGGGAACTCCCAGGTCGCTGCACTCCTTGAGAAAATCACCGGCCAGAAAGCCCAAGCCTCCGGCATAAAAGGGCAGAGAGTGATGCAGGCCGTACTCTGCTGAGAAGTAGGCGATTTGAAGCTTCCCAGGATCTGCAATCCTGGAATAGAACCAGCTTCCGTAAGCGTTCATCTCTGCGTCGAACCTGGCCATAACTGCATCGTAACGCCTTAGAAAGCGGGTGTCCTTGGCAGCGGCATCTAGAACCGAGCCATCCAGCTCATAGAGCATCTTCACCGGGTTGAAAATCTTGAACTCGGCACCGTTGCCATCCAGCAAGTGAAAAATGGCTCTGGCCTCGGGGTGCCAGCTCCACCAGAGGTTGCTGGCCAGCTCGCCCAGACGGATTATTCTTTCGGGTAAATGCGGAAACTTGCCTTCTAAAGGATCCATGAATCTTGCTCTTCGCTTTCCTGGGATAATTCCCTTATCTACTTGGGGAAAGGACTATTTATAGCCAAGGATGAGAAAACCAAAAAGATGAACCGCCTTCTGGCCAAGCTGGATATGATGAGGGCTATTCTATCAGAAAGACAAGTGATGGAGGCTATATACTTGTAGGACACACAGATCGTGATGCTTGGCTAATCAATACAGACGCTTATGGCAATAAAATCTGGGACAAACCTCTTGGAATCAATTGCCCTTGCACAATCCTTAGCGGCGATTCTTTATGGCAGATCCACAATAATGGATATATTACAATAGGTATGAATAATCGTAATGTGTCGCTGATCAAGACTGATATGAATGGCAATAAACAATGGGATAAGTCTTTTTGGGGACCAAGTGAATGCTGCGGCAATTCTGTTCAGCAAACCAATGATGAAGGCTACATCATTGCAGGCTTTTCAGATGCTGGTGATTCCGGTGACATCAATGACTTTAATGCTTGGTTGATCAAGACCGATGCCAACGGGGATATTCAATATTATTATAGTATACCGAAATACATAAAATAATGTATTGCTAAATATATCCATATGAAGGGAGAAATCATCAGAGTTGAGAGGGCTGGGGAACTGGATGAGAGATTAAGAGTAGAAACAGATAACGGTATCAAAATCAAGCTCATCTTTCTCAGTGCTTTTGGCAACTGCAACATGCCATATGAAAC
>JALHSR010000074.1 GCA_022865315.1 Methanotrichaceae archaeon
AATGGATCACTGGAAGAAGATCAGGACTACCAACGGACTGGAAAGGATCAATAAAGAATTGAAACGGAGAACCAGAGTCGCGGGAGCATTTCCGAATGATGAGTCTTTCATGAGATTAGCTGTTTCTATCCTGATGGATATTAATGAAGAGTGGCTGACAGGTAGAAAGTATTTAACGATGGATGTGAAGTAACTATGCAGGATACAGGGCAAACGAATTTACAGAAATTATGGCACGCTACCAAATGAGATCTTAAAGCAAACCGAAGAAAAGGCAAAAAAGAAGGAATTCCATTCCAGGGAAAGATGATCGAAGGGCATCCAGCTACAGAAATCATGAAATTATCTGAAGATTTCAAAATGGATCTCATTGTAATTGGGAGTCTGGGAATCACTGGATTGAAAAAATATCTTCTAGGAAGCGTTACAGAATCTGTGATTCGTCATTCCAAAGTTCCGATGTTAGTTGTATATTGAAAAAAATTAAGTTTATTTAATATTATTTTTAATTTATTTGCTCCAATATTGCCTATAAAAATTGCTTTAAATCTTTTTTGTTTTATTGGATTTTTCGGATTAAAAGTCATTGATATTAATATTTTCATATTTGACTTTTGTTTTTTTTTGACTGTTCATTATCGAACAATCAATATTGCTGATTCGGGGGAATATTACTCGTCTAATTGTTAGATTCGGTAGTTACCGATTCTTTCATTGTTGGCTGGTATCTTCAATTTAGCTCAATATATTGACTTCATAGCACCGATTCGCCGGCTTTAGGATATTTTTAAGAAGTCATTGTTCGGATTAAGACATTTTTCCTAAACCAGTGTTTATTGCGAGTTTTAACTTTAATTTTCCAAATTCTAATATAGTTTCATTCAGCATTTCTAATTGGGATTATTGATGAAAAAAAATGTTGGCTTTGTTGGATTCGATGGAACCGAAAGCAAAAGAGCAATTGCGGCAATACATACGGTCAAGGAGAAAGAGGGAATTGGAGGTGATATAAACGTTCTACTCCGCAGCCCTCATGCTCTGGCTAGAGTTATGTTAAGTAAACAGAAAAGGTTGCACGATGTCCGGGCTTTTTTAATGGATAATAAGTATAAGGTGGGCTGGCAAAATGCCGGTGCCAAGATCGAAGGATTATATGATGACTTTTTTGAGCAATCGGATTTAATAGTTGTAGGAGCACCAGGCGGCGAGGAGGCGCCATTTGTTGAAGCAGGAATCGAACACGACTGTTCAATAATGCTAATAGGCGGGGCTAATCGTCAGGAAATTCTCCAAGATCTGCAGGAAAAAAAAGTCGATATTCCCGAAAAAGCAAACGAGGACTTTGCAAGAGAATTTTTCTTTGGCTTGGAGAACTATGAGAAATTCTTAAATGCAGGTTCCAAGTTGGTCCAATGCACAAGCTGCAATACAACGTCTATCTGCAGGGTAGCCAAGGCAGCCAAGCTTCTTGGACTTCGAGCCGTGATGGGAAACCTGGACCGAAGACAAGGCGATCCTCACAATAAAGTGCGTGCATCAATCAGCGCTGTCCAATTTGGCAAAGGAGTTGGGCATCAGGGTACGGATGCTGGGACGATATTCAAGGATATAAGATTCTCGATCAGGGCCGGCAAAATACCGACAACAATTCCTCATGTTCACAATCTAATTCTGGCTTTTGAGGAAAAGCATGAGCTTCAAGAGCTTGTTGAACAACTCTCTAAAACGAGGCGTATTGTAGTAATTCCCTATGAAGATGTGGGAAGGACGCATGAATGGACGAGCGAGATCTTGGAAGGATTTATATCTGGTTTCGAGAGGCCTATCAGCCCGGAAATATTCGAACTTCTTGTCTCTGATGCTATAATATCCTTTGAGTTGGGCAATTACATATTCCACCAGATCGTAATGATGGTGGAGCAGATGTCAGTGCCAGTACCTAACTATGCCGAAGCTTATCTTATGTTTTGTGGATATCCTGCTGATGAAGTCCATGCTGCAGTAGATAAGGATTTAGGGTGCGTACATGGTATTTGGCCGGACAGCTTGAGCGTATGAAAATGACTTAAGAGATTGAATGATAACGCTATCAATAAAAGCCATTGTATGTTTAGCATATTGGAGATAGGTAGGAAGAAACAAATTTTTCCGCATTTCATGAGGCAATGGGCATCATATTCGCCAGAGAAGAGACGATTCTTAATGCATTGTAAATAGTATTCGATCAAATTATACTTCGGCATAGTATAGCCAGATACAAAATGTAAAATGACAAAATGACATTCGAATAAAAAATAATCAAAGCTAATATCTTAGATGGAGATATAAATCAGCTAGTTGATCCATTTTACATCTTTGCATGTTCTTTGTTTCAACAAGAAATTGTCCATGAAATGATTCTTAGAGCTGCAATGATTAATTAACTGTGTACAGATTTCTAGGTTTAAACTTGTATCAGAAAATCCATCTAAGCTTCGAATGCTTACATAACTCTCGTAGGCTTGCTTAGTGAAAGATATATTATGATCAATTTATATATATATATTATAGTTCCACACAAGCTAGGATCGATTGAAAAATTGAGGATTTTAGTCTATTTTCGAGATTTCGGACTTCATTTTAGGTGCTGCACAAAATAACTGAAGAGACGGTGGAGATAATATGGATCATAGCTCAGATCATGATTTTTATTAGTCATGACAAGCAAGTCGAAAGATTTGCTAGCATTTATTAAGGAATCAGCTAGCTGCATAGTCATGCATGGATTCACATTATCGTCAACATCTCCGGCTATGAGAAACAATTTGCCTGTCAGGTTTCCTGCCTTCAAAGAGGTTATCTGTTCCTTATAATCGGATTCGAAACCTTCGTATTTTTCGCCCCAGAACGCCCCGTAGAATCTGCTATCATAGTTTCCTGATGAGGCTACACCCACCGTGTAGAAGTCGGGATACGTTAGCAGCGCTTGGGCTGTCATAAATCCTCCTGCTGAATGGCCAAATATTCCTACACGATCAAGATCCATGTAAGGCCTCTCTTTTGCCAACTTTTTCAGTGCATTTATATGATCGGCCAAACCACCGGCATCACCCAGATGGCCATAGGAAGCATCGTGAAACTCCTTAGATCTATAGGGTGTGCCTGGTCCATCTAATGTAACCACGATGAATCCTTGTTCTGCAAGAGCTTGCCCCCTCCAGAAAATCTTATTGACCCAGTTCTCAACTCCTGGGAACGATTTTGCGGTCACTATGATCCAAGGTCCAGGATAGACGGTTTCAACAACTGGATATTTCTTGGAAGCATTAAAGTCAGTAGGCTTGATGATCAGGCCGTGGAGATCGGTCTCGCCATCGAGGGCCTTAATGCTAAACGTCTCAGGGGGCTTCCAGCCTTTATTCGTGAGGTTCGTTATATCTCCTTCTTCCAAAGTCAAGGTCACATTGCCATTCAGATCCCTTAGTACAGTCACAGGCGGCAAATCGACTCTGGAGTAAGTATCTACAAAGGCCATACCATCTGGCGCTGCTTGGATATCGTGATCGGCATCTTCAGGTGTAAGAAGCCGCAAGCCAGATCCATTTAAATCCACTCTGTATAGATCTCGGTAGTAAGGATCTCGTCCTGCTTCTCTGCCGCTGGCAGTGAAATAGACAGTTGATTTATTCTCGTCTACATATACTAGTTCCCTAACGACCCATTTCCCGGAAGTTAAGACATTCTTTTGTTGGCCATGTTTGTCACAGAGATACAGGTGGCCATAACCATTCTTTTCAGAGAACCAGATTAAGTCCCCGTTACCGAGGACTTTTGCGTTTGGAAGACTAGCATAATCCAGGTTAGCCTCAATGTAGGATAGGCCCGTTTCTTCGAGGATCTCCTCAGTGCGTCCGTTGTCGGGATTAGTTTTCAGGAGATGCAAGGCTTTTTCCCCTCTATCAGCGTGAAGTGAAAAGAGCATCCGGCTATCGTCACTCCACCATTGTAGGACATCACTATCTGTGTCCATCAAGGAGACTTCGGGTTGAGCTTTATAGGCGACAGGGACCACCTTGCCCTCAGGAACGTTTATCACAAGAGGTTCATACATTGGCACTTGTTCATCTTTTGGCATGGCAAATCTGTATGTCCACAGTTTCGGACGAGAGTTATTATCAGGCACATTTTGAAGTATATATAGTGGAATTACTTTGATCTGATTCATTCGAAAAGTAGCAATACTCTTGGAATCAGGCGACCAAACAGCATAGGGATTTGGCGTTTCGTTTTGCCTGATCTGACTAATTGGGTGCAAAACGGTGCCCGACCTTTCAGCATATGCATAATTGTCAGATCCATCAGTTGTCAATTCAATCGTTTTGTCATTTTTTGTATCTCGAATCCAGAGATTATGATCTTGGACATATGTAGCGAAATTTCCGTCTGGAGAGAGCATTTCGCCAGGCTTTGCCTCCCCGAAGTATCTGATTTTTGTGATACTATTATTTCCAGGATCAAATTGCCAAGTCGTGTTAAAGGCCGAGAATATGATTTCT
>JALHSR010000075.1 GCA_022865315.1 Methanotrichaceae archaeon
CATTAGAGATGAAATAAGGGCGAAGGGAGGAAAAGGGATCTACCATGGGAGTATTTTGTTTGATGGAATAATCTATCCACTTATCAACATTGATATAATCCCTCCTTCAGGCGATTACAATATCATGTCATTAAAGGCCGACGTGGCTGATCACAACTTAGAACATGAAGACAAAGAGATTGTTATGTTGATTGGGAACATAACCTTGGCCATAACACCACCTAAAAGCGGCAATCAAGTGGGTGAAGGCAAATTGATTATCAATAGCGGTCAGCATTCAGGCATATACCACATATTGCTTGATATACTCCCCCCGCCGCCGGAGATTGCCTTGATGCGGCAGAATATCTAATACTGCAAGAAAGTCGTTACATCGGAGACATTGAAAATCGGATTTAGAGACTAATTTTTTTATAAAGCCAATTGCGATTTATTAATACAACCTGTAGACATTACCATAATCAGTTAGGAAATAGAGAGTTGATCTTCTTCTAAGTTTGGATAGGGATATTTGTCCTAGACAGACACCTAGCGGACTTTAAATGGATTTATCGGACATTTCTAGGTTTTTATTCATCAAATCGTTCCTGATTATTAAGTTTTATTTGAATCCTTCGTTTCGTTCGTTCTATAATCCCTTTATTAATCGTTCAGGAAGTCGAATGGCTTGAAGACGACTCATAATGAGAATCGATCTTCATTGGAGGTATATTAGATGAAATATGCGAAGATAGCAATGGCATTAATAGCCGCTTGCCTCCTCGTCGTGCCAGCACTCTCGATTGTGCCTGACGACCAAAACCCGATGAGAGGACAAGCAGGACAGGATTGCCAGCCGCAAATATGCGATCGCCATATCCCTGAGATGGGATTTGATGACAAGCCAATGATTCCTTGTCAGAAACCTGAGATGGGACCTGATGACAAGCCAATGATTCAAGTGGATTCCGAAACCCAATGATCTCATAGAGGTATTAGCAAAAATTAATTTTAATACCCTATTTGAGCTCAGGATTAATTGGTGAGTTCCAATGAAGAAAACAAGTCGGAGATTGTTGGTGCCAACGCCCCCTCTCTGTTTTCTTCTTTTTTGGCAGAGCCCTGGGAAATATGAGTACAATCATGATAAGGGTACAAAATGGGTAAGATGGTATCTAGGTTATCGAATGTCACTTGTTGCGCGATCAGCATTAAGGGGTCACTATGGTAGTCGCAATGACGATGTTAAAGGTCTTAAATGGAAATGAGTTCGAGGCTTATAATGATATTAATAATATGAAAGGCGTGAAAGAAGTATATCGTATTTCGGGAGAATTCCAGCTTTTTGTAATATTCGAAGGAGCACATGAAATTATTATATATTGCTTGATAGATGCAATCAAGAAAAGGAAAGATATAACCGCAATTTGGCACATACTCGTTTCGAACGAGTGGGATCTAACTGAATACAGTCTACATCCGTTACGGAATAGACCTTTGATCGTAGATCTGAAGGATTGAGTCCACAAAGTATTATCAACGTAAGCAGGGGAAGGGAAAGCTCTTTGGAATCTGAGCCTGGTCTATGATAAGCTTGGTGAACGGGAGAAAGCGATCGACTGCGCTACATCGGCACTCAAAATCTATGAAGCGATCGAAAGCCCAATAGTCGAGAGAGTTAGAAAACAATTAGATTTATGGCGATAAATTGTACCGGTATTTTATTCCACGCACCTAATTGCCAGTAAGA